>NZ_CALUYG010000056.1 GCF_944324935.1 uncultured Desulfovibrio sp.
TCGTCAATTTTTTCCCCGGTACAGGAGTTTCAAGGGGATAACGCAAAAAGACATGGAGAGGGCGGTGGCACTCATCAACCACCGCCCGCGCAAGAAGTTCGGTTACAAGACAACTGTGGAAAAAATGAGGGAAGACGGGGTCTTCTTTGTGTCAACTTTCGTTTGACAATCTGCCCGCCACACGCGAAGCATCATCAATGCAAACATGCGGATATTCCCAGCCGGGACGGCGACGACAAACTTGACGTGTTCCCGCTTTTCGGTGTCCCACACCGTCGATCTTCCCCAGTCGCTTGATGTCGATATGCAACATTTGCCCGGGCTTTTCCCACTGGTAACGCCGCACAGGAGGCTTTACCTCCAGAGAGGCAAGCCGTGAACAGCCAAGCTTGCGCAAGGCGCGAAAAACAGAGCTGCGGCCAAGTCCCAGCCGGGCCGCTATGGCATCTCCGGTCAAGCGTTTCTGCCGCAGGGAGAAGATCTCCCCGAAGGTCTTTTCCGTCAGCCTGCTCCGACAGCGCAGGGGGCGTGAGCTTTTGTCCGCAAGCGCCTCGACGCCGCCCTGCCGGTAACGGCTTTTCCATTTTCTGGCGGTACGCAGGCTTACGCCAAATCCCGCAGCGACGGAAGCGGCGGGCATACTGTCCATCCGCCGAACCATTTCCTCTCGACCTCTGGGCGTAAGTTTGGCATTCTTATGGCTGTTCACCCTTTCCCTCACTTGCTTGCTGGTTTGTCTGGTAACTTCCAGCTTACCGAATGAGGAAAGGGTGAACAACCTGTCGAAACACAACACCTAGTGGCTGCAGATGTGATTGAGCAGGTGGTGCATCTTTTCCTTCTTGGTGCGGAGGTAGGCCTCGTTTTCGGGGCAGGCGTCCACCTCGATGGGCACGCGTTCCACGATCTCGATGCCGTAGCCGGAGAGGCCGACGATCTTCTTGGGATTGTTGGTCAGCAGGCGCACCTTGTGGATGCCGAGGTCCACGAGGATCTGGGCTCCGGTACCGTAGTCGCGCAGATCGGGCGGGAAGCCGAGCTTGCGGTTGGCCTCCACGGTATCGTAGCCTTCATCCTGCAGGGCATAGGCGCGGATCTTGTTGGCCAGGCCGATGCCGCGTCCTTCCTGCCGCATGTAAAGCAGCACGCCGCGTCCTTCCCGTTCGATCTGGCTCAGGGCCGCGCCGAGCTGGGCCCGGCAGTCGCAGCGCAGGGAGCCGAGCGCATCCCCGGTGAGGCATTCGCTGTGCACGCGCACGAGCACGGGTTCCGGGCCGCTGATGTCGCCCTTGACGAGGGCGACGTGGGTCCCGGGCTCGCGTTCGCTCTCGTAAGCGCAGATGGTGAAGTCCCCGAACTGGCTGGGCAGATGGGCGCGGGCCGCGCATTTGACGGACACCTGACCGCGCTCCATGCGGTAACGGATGATGTCCTTGACGGCGGCGATCCTGAGGCCGTGCTCGGCGGCAAAGGCCTCAAGATCGGGGAGGCGGGCCATGGTGCCGTCATCCTTCATTATCTCGCAGATGACGGCGGCGGGACGCAACCCGGCGAGGCGGGCAAGGTCCACGCTGCCTTCCGTCTGCCCGGCGCGGGCCAGCACGCCGTCGGCGCGGGCGCGCAGGGGGAAGACGTGGCCGGGGGTCACGATGTCTTCGGGGCGGGCCCCGTCGGCCACGGCCACCTGGATGGTCCGGGCCCGATCCGCGGCGGAGATGCCCGTGGTCGTGCCGTCGCGGGCCTCGATGGATACCGTGAAGTTGGTGCCGAAACGGGAACCGTTGCGCTGCGTCATAAGCGGCAGTTCCAGCCGGTCGGCCATGTACGGGGCCAGCGGCAGGCAGATGAGCCCGCGGCCGTATTTGGCCATGAAGTTGATGGCTTCGGGGGTGACGAATTCGGCGGCCATGGTCAGGTCGCCTTCATTTTCCCGGTCTTCATCGTCCACCAGGATGATCATCTTGCCCTGCTTCAGATCGGCAATGGCTTCAGGGATGGTGCACAGAGGCATGTCGTATTCTCCTGCCGCATGGCGGCTGTATGGCGTGAGCTCCGTCCGGCGACGGGTACGGCAGTACAGTAGGGACGGCATCCGCCCCTGTCAACGTGCGGCGTCTCCCGGTCGGGTCTCAGAAATCGCTCCGGTGGGCGAGGTTTTCCGCCTTGGTGTGGGTGCGCTGCTCGAAGGCCTCGCCGTTGACCATGACCCGTTCGTGCGTGCCTTCGCCGATGAGGCCGCCGGCATCATGGGCGGACACACGAAAGGTGAAGCCCCTGCCGTTGGCGGAAATGGCCGTCAGTTCCGCCGTGAAGCGGACCTTCATGCCGCAGGGGGTCGCCGAAACGTGCGAAACGTCCACATGCGTGCCCACGGTGGTATAGCCTTCGGGCAGCAGCGGCTGGAGCAGATCCACGGCCGTGGCTTCCATGCCGGCGATCATCATGGCCGTGGCATAGACGTAGACGTGGCCGCTGCCGATGTGCGAAGCCATCATATCGCAGGTGACGGTGATCTCCTTCTGGCCGGTAAGGCCGACATGCAGGGCATTTTCCATATCAGTTCTCCTGAACGTTGGGGGGAGCGGTCAGCGCGGCGGACGGCCGCTCAAGACGGAAGAAGCGCAGCCGCAGCGCATTACTGACCACCGAAAACGAGGACAGCGCCATGGCAGTGCCCGCTATCATGGGCGAGAGCATGGGCCCGCCGAACAGATGCAGCAGGCCAGCGGCGACGGGCAGGCCGAGGATGTTGTAGCCGAAGGCCCAGCCAAGGTTCTGCCGGATATTGCGCAGCGTGGCCCGCGAAAGGGAAAGGGCGGTGAGCACGGCGGTCATGCCGCCGCGCATGAGCACGATGTCTCCGGCTTCGGCGCTCACGTCCACCCCGGAGCCCACGGCCATGCCCACATCGGCCAGCGCCAGCGCGGGCGCGTCGTTGATGCCGTCGCCCACCATGCCGACCACCTGTCCGCTCTGCTGCAATCGGCGTATGTAGTCCGCCTTGCCGTCGGGCAGCAGGCCAGCGCCCACATCGTCCGGCGCGATGCCCACGCGGGCGGCGATGGCCCAGGCCGTGCGCTCGTTGTCTCCGGTGAGCATAACCACGCGCAGGCCCATGTTCTGCAGGCGGCGGACCACTTCCGGCGATTCCGGCCGCAGCGCGTCGGCCAGGGAAAGAACGGCCGCCAGCCGCAGCCCGTCGCCGTCAGCGGCGGACGGCTCGCCGCCTTCCTCCGTGCGGACAAAGGGAGCCACGGCCAGCATGAGCGGCGTCCGTCCGCGCTGGGACGCGGCGGCCAGCCGTTCGAGGACGGCATCCGGCACGACCATGCCCAGCCGTCCCATGAGGCTGGTGCTGCCGACGGCCACCCGCCATTCCGTCTCGGCCAGACGCACGATGCCCGTGATGCCGCGCCCCGGCCAGACGCTTTCGTTGCGTACGGGGCAGGCGGGGAGCCCCTGCTCCTGCGCGGCGGCGGCGATGGCCCGGGCCAGCGGATGCTCGGAACGGCTCTCCAGCGCGGCCGCAAGAGCCAGCAGCGCGGTGTCGTCCAGTGCCGCCGGAGCCTCGTCCAGCCGCTGCCTGTCCACGAGGACGGGCTTGCCCGTGGTGAGCGTGCCGGTCTTGTCCACGGCGATGATGCTCAGCCGTCCGGTCTGCTCCAGCGCCGCCCCGTTCTTGATGAGGACGCCGAGCTGCGCGCCGCGCCCCGTGCCCACCATGATGGACATGGGCGTGGCAAGCCCCATGGCGCAGGGGCAGGCCATGACCAGCACGGCCACAAAGACGGTCAGCGGCGTGCTGACGGGCTCGTCGCTGATCAGCCACCAGGCCAGCGCGGCCAGCAGGGCAAAGGCCATGACCGCCGGCACGAAATAGAAGCTCACCCGGTCGGCCAGCCGGGCGATGGGGGCCTTGCTGCCCTGCGCCTCGCGCACCAGCCGGATGATGCGGGACAGCCGCGTGTCCTGCCCCACCTGTTCGGCGCGCATGGTCAGCGGGCCTTCGCCGTTGACGCTGCCCGCCACCAGCTCATCCCCGACGGCCACGGCCACAGGCACGGATTCGCCGGTCAGCAGGGACATGTCCACCGCGCTCGTGCCGGTGAGGATGACGCCGTCCACCGGCACGCGGGCTCCGGGACGCACCAGCAGCACGTCGCCCTCCCGCACGTCGGCCAGCGGGATCTCCGTGGCCCCGCCGTCCTCGTGCACCCTGAGGGCCCGTTCCGGCGTCAGGCGCAGCAGCGCGCCCATGGCGTCCCCGGCCTTGCGCCGGGCCGTGGCCTCGAGGAACTGGCCGAACTCGATCATGGTGAGCAGCACGGCGCAGGATTCGTAATACAGATTCATGGCCCGCCGGACCGGTTCGTCCCCCAGCAGGCCAAGCAGCGTGTTGCCGAGACTGAAGAGGAAGGCCGCGCCCGTGCCCACGGCCACCAGACTGTCCATATTGGGCGCGCGTCGCGCTAGGGCCGCCAGCCCCTCCACATAAAAATGCCTGCCCAGCCAGACCACGGGCAGCGTCAGCAGGAGCTGTGCCAGCATGAAGGCCCGGGGGGCGTTGTGCGGGGCGAGCGCCGCGGGCAGGGGCAGGCCCGCCATGTGGCCCATGGACAGATAGAGCAGCGGCAGCGCGAAGCACAGCATGGGCAGGAGGCGGCGCAGACGCCCGCGGCGCTCCTCCTCCCCCTTGCGACGGCTCTCGGCGAACTGCCGGGCCGGGTCTTCCGGCCGGGAGGGCGTGGCCCCGAAGCCGAGCCCCGCCACCCTGGCCACGATGGCCGCCGACAGCTCGTCCCGGCGGGATCGCGGTACGCGCACTTCCGCCTTGCCGGTGGCCAGATTGACGGAGACGCCCGCCACACCGTCCATGCGGCCCACCACGCGCTCGATGCGCGAGGAGCAGGCCGCGCAATGCATGCCCTGGATATCGTAGCGCAGAGAACACAGCTTGTCGGAATTCATGGCTTCCCTCTCCCGTCTGATCAGCGATACGCCCCGTCCGCCTGTCGCCTGCGGTCACCCTGACCGGGCGACCGCTTGACGTCCGCGGCGGGCGGGCGTACAGAGAGCATGAACCTTATGAAAATGAAAATCAATACTCTGAAGACCGGATAATCCAAGGAGGACATCATGCTCGTACTCAAGGTAAACGGCATGCGCTGCGGACACTGCAAGGCGGCGGTGGAAGAGGCCGCCGCCAAGATTCCCGGCGTCAGCAGGCCGGAGGTGAACCTGGAAGCCGGGGAACTGCGCTTCGAGGAGAGCGCCCCCGTGGATATGGCCGCCCTGCGCGAGGCCATCGCCGACATCGGCTTTGACCCGCAATAGCGCGTTTTCCCGCGAAAAAACGTATGCGTTCCGCGTGCCGTCACGGGCGGGGCGTCTCGAGTCTCCGTCCCATTCCCTGGTAACGACGCGCTGATGAGGGGATGGCGCTCCCCTTCTTCCAGCGAACCCGAATGGCATCAGCAGCCCAAGGTCCGTACGGCCGCGCCACGAGCCATGACAAAGGGGGGGCATCCGCCCCCCTTGCGGTTTCCTGCCGGACAGGCTGCGGGCCTGAAGGACGCCCAATGGCTGCCGGCGTCTTTCCCGACGCGCGGGAAAAGCCTGTGTGCGGCCGACTAGTCGTCTTCTCCGTGGTCCGCGTACATATCGGCCAGCACACCGACGGCACGGATGCCGTCCGGGCCGATCTCCAGCAGTTCGGGCGTGACGCACTTGCTGTCGTTGCAGGATCTTTCCACGAAGTCCCTGATGCCGTCTGCACCCGCTTCAAAATACTCCTTGCTGAAAAAACAGAAACGGCGGGTGTTGGGGATGATGGCGTACAGCGGCCAGCCGAAGCGTTCTCCGACCCGTGCGCCGAAGGAGGGCGCGAGCAGCAGCGCGGCATTGAGCGTCTCGTCCTCAAGGGCGAAATAGCCGATGGCCCCCTGTTCGCCTTCCTGGACCACAAGTTCTGTTTCCGCCAGCAGGCGGTCGCCGTTCGCATCGGCGACCTGCCGGGCCTCCTCTTCCGTAATGCCCCACTGTTCGAGCATGTTCGGGGTGAGGCAAAAATTGTTGGAGGGCGTTTCCAGGATGAAATGACGGGCACTATGCGGCGTCAGCCCCTCGGAGAAGGGCAGGGCCTCTTCCTCCGGCATGCGGGGACACATGGCGTTATGGATATGCCCGCGGGCTTCCTCCCAGTCGGGGGGACCATCCTGCGTCAGGGCGTCGGCGAGGCAGGCGACGAAGTTTGCCGGCGCATTCTCGTCCCCGGTTTCGGCATAGTATTCCGTCACGCTGGCCAGACTGATCCGGGCGACCGTGCCGGACGCCGCCCGGATGACCAGGCTGTTTTCCTCAGGCCGCATCTCCACGAGTTCCAGCCCGTATTCCGGCAGTTTCTCCAGCACGATCTGCAGCACTCGCGGATCAAATTCGTTTCCCATACGCAAGTACCTCTTTATGTGGTGTAATGGCGTCGCCGGAGAGCAACGCAAGAATCATCCGGCCTGCACGCCCCCGGTCCCCCGACTGACGAAACTGATGGGGATGTCGCGGCCGAGGCCCTTCTTGATGACCTTGTCCATGCCTTTGAGGGCATCTTGCTCCACCAGGCAATTGCCGTTGCCGGCGATATGCAGGCGGACGGCCTCGCCGCCGTCGCGCCGAAATTCCGCCGTATGCACGTTCTGGCAGTGCGTGCGGTCGAGCCCTTCGGCCAGCGAGAGGAAGAGCGCGCAGGGGCGCAGATGCTGCGCCAGCCGTCCCAGCCCCTCGGTGGAGGCGCTCTCCTGCTTGCGGGAAGGGCCCTTGCCGTGCAGCAGGGCCAGCTGAGCCATGAATTCGATCTCATCCTGGGTGAAGCCCAGCAGCTCCGTATTGCGGATAAGGTAATGGCTGTGCTGGGCATGCCTGGGGTAGGCGATGAAGATGCCGATGTCGTGCAGCAAGGCCGCATGGCGGAGCAGTTCCCGCGCCTGCCTGTCCGGGCGGATGCAGCCGCAGTCCGCGGCGGAGTCGTAGAGCTGGAGAGCAAGGCCCAGCATGTGCCGGGCGTGGCGCTCCTCGAAATTGCAGCGTCGGGCCAGACGCTGCACGCTCTGCTCACGGATGCCGCCGGGTGCGGGCTGCGCCCCGTAGCCCAGCCGCCGCAGCTGATCGACCAGGATGCCGTCCAGGATATTACGGTTGCTGACCTGCATGGTCTCCAGGTGCAGTCCTTCCAGCATGGCTTGCAGGATGGCCGCTCCCGGCACGAGCACCTCCGCCCGCCGCGGGCTCACGCCGGGCAGTTCCTTCCGTTTGGACAGGGGCAGGGAGCAGATATGGCGCGAGGTGCGGCGCAGATCGTCCAGGGTGAGGGTGGTCTCGTCCGGGCCGGGAGCCGTGCCCCGCTCCAGCCGGTGGCCCAGCGCATGCAGGGTCTGGATGGTGCCGGAGCTGCCCACAAGCTCCGTGATGTCGTAGGCGCTCACCCGTTGCAGGCTGTGCGAGGCTTCCATGCGCACGAAATCACGCATGGCCGCGAATTCAGCCTCGGAGACCGGTTTTTCCCGTCCCTGCAAAAACTGGTTGTCCAGCCGCACGCAGCCCAGCTTGAGGGACTCGAGGCAGACATGGTCGAGCGAATTGCCCACGGCGAGCTCCGTACTGCCGCCGCCGATGTCCATGAACAGGCGCTGTCCCAGGCTGTGCGGCAGCCCGCTGGAGACGCCCAGATAGATGAGACGGGCCTCCTCCTGCCCGGAGACCACGGTAACGGCCAGTCCGGTAGCCTCGTAGGCCCGCTGGATGAATTCCTCCGCATTGCGGGCGTCGCGCACGGCGGAGGTCGCCACGGTGATGACCTCCTGTGCGCCGTAGGAGGCGCACATGGCCCCGAAGGAGTGCAGCACATGGAAGGCCCGCTGCATGGCCTCCTCCTGCAGGCGGCGTTCCTGAAAGGCGTTCTCGCCCAGCCGCAGCATGTGCTTGACGCGGTTGAGCACCGCGAACACGCCGTTGGGCGCGATGCGCACCACCATGAGATGCGCGGAATTGCTGCCCAGATCGATGATCCCCAGAATCCGGCCTACGCCCGTCCCTGTCCCTTGCATTGCCAGCGAACCTCTTTTTCAAAAACCTGCCGGAACAGCTCCGCCTTGCTCTCAAGGCGATGCAGCTCAGCGGAGCAGCCCAGAGCGGACTTCACTTTCAGTACCAGCGCATCCCCGTCGAGACGCGCCTCCAGTTTTCCTATCGCGCCCGAGTGGCTGTAGTCCAGCGCATCGGCCAGCCGCAGCAGCGCGGCGAGCTGCCGCACGGCCCGCTGTTCCGTGGCGTCCAGCGCCGCAAAGCGCCGCTGCCGCCGCGAAGGGACACGGCGGCGGTGATAGCGGGCCACCAGCGCCGCCCAGGCCCGCAGCTCGGCCGGCACGTCCTGCCCGGGCACGAGATTTTGCCGGATCATGCGCGCGCTGCGCTTATGGTGGGCCCGCTGGCCCTCGACCCAGCCCACGTCGTGCAGCAGGGCCGCCCAGTCCAGCACGCCGCCCCAGAGGGCGTCGAGGCCGTGCAGCTCCCGCGTGGCCCGGAAGAGCTCGCGCGCAAAGGCGGCCACCCGCTTGCCGTGCACCAGCGCCTCCAGCAGGCTGTCTTCGCGCAGCGCCGCGGCCGTGCCGTCCTCGGACAGCGGCGCGTCCGCCGTCGTCGGAACGGGGGCGGACGAAAGCCCTTTGTCCCTGCCGGCGCAAGTACGGTCGTACTTTTTCTTCTTTTCCCCGGCAGCGGCGGTCGCCAGGCGCAGAACCTCGGTCGAGACGTCCACGGCCCCGGCGTTTCCGCCTCCGGCCGCCCGTTCCGCCTCCCGGGCCAGACGCTCGGCCTTTTTGGCCGCCCTGGCCGCCAGCTTCTTCTTGATGGGACAATTCTTGCGGCAATCCTTGCAGACGCCGTCGTGCCAATGCTTGCAATGAGCCATAGCTTCTCCTTGCGGCCCGCGTTGTCCGAGCGGGCCCCGCGAGCCTCGCCGTGCCGTCCTATTCCGCCAGACAGCCGAACTTTTCCAGCATGCGGTACTGTATGCCGCCCTGCTCGCCCCTGGGCGTATCCGGCCGGACATAGCTGCCGTCCGCCTGCAGGCGGTACACGCGCGCATCCTCGACATGCGGCATGAGCACCTCACGGCTCACCCGCTCCCGCAGGGCCGGGTCAAGGATGGGCGCGAGCACTTCGATACGACGGTCAAGATTGCGGGGCATGAGGTCGGCGCTGCCCATGTAGAGCGTCGGATCCCCGCCGTTATGGAAGTAATACAGGCGCACATGCTCCAGGAAGCGGCCGACGATGGACGTCACCTCGATATTCTCGCTCAGGCCGGGCACATTGGGCCGCAGGCAGCAGACGCCGCGCACCTGGAGGCGCACGCGCACGCCGGCCTGTGCCGCCAGATAGAGTTCCTGGATGCAGACCTTGTCCACCAGCTGGTTGCATTTGAGCACGATGAGGCCGTCCCCGTGGCTGCGCTGGCGTTCCACTTCGTGCCGGATGGCCGCCACGATGGCCCGGCGCATGCCGTGGGGCGCGACCAGCAGGTAGGCATAATCGTCCTTTTCGGCATAGCCGGTCATAACGTTAAACAGTTCGCTCACTTCGGCGCAGATGCCGGGATGCGAGGTCATAAGCCCCATGTCCGTGTATATCTTGGCCGTGGAGGGATTGTAGTTGCCCGAGCCGATATGCACATAGCGGCGCACGCCCTGCGCCTCCCGGCGCACCACGAGGCAGAGCTTGGCGTGGATCTTCATGCCCGGGATGCCGTAGACCACATGGACCCCGGCCTTTTCCATCTCCTCGGCCCAGCCGATGTTGCTGGCCTCGTCGAAACGGGCCTTGAGCTCCACCACCGCCGTCACCTGCTTGCCGCTGCGGCGGGCCTCGATGAGGGCCTGGACGATGGGCGAATCCTTGCCCACCCGGTAGAGCGTCTGCTTGATGGCGATGACCCCGGGATCCTCGCTGGCGCGGCGGATGAACTCCTGTACCGCCCCGAAACTCTGGTAGGGATGGAAGAGCAGCATATCCTGTGCGCGCAGGGCATCGAAGATGGCGTCCCCGCTCTCGTCGGCAAAGGGTTTGGGCAGCACCGGGAACATGGGTTCGTCCTTGAGACCGGGCCTGTCCAGCCCGTAGAGGGCCATGAGCGAGGAAAAGGCCATGGGCCCCTTGACCCGGTAGACCTGGAAGGGCTTGAGCTCCAGGATATCCACGAGGAAGCGCCGCATGTCCGCGGGCATGGAGTGGGCCACCTCCAGCCGCACCACATCGCCGAAGCGCCGCTGGTCCACCAGATCGCGCACGGCTTCCAGCAGGTCGTCGGCCTCGTCCTCCTCGATCTCCACATCCGCGTTGCGGGTGATGCGGAACAGGGCGGAATTGACGATCTTCATGCCGGGGAAGAGCATGGGCAGATGCTGCTGTACCAGTGTTTCCAGCAGGATGATGTCGTTGTCCCGCGTATTGGAGCTGAAGCCCAGCGAGGTGTAGCTCTTGGCTTCCTTGTTGCGCGGGGAGAAGACGAGACGCGGGAAGTTGTTGGGGATCTTCAGCCGGGCATAGCGGGTGACGCCGTGCCTGTCCTCGAGCTGCACCAGAAAATTCAGCGTCAGGGCCGAGATGACCGGCAGCGGATGGCTGGGGTCGATGGCCTGCGGCGTCAGCGCGGGGAAGACCTCGTCGGCGAAATACTGGTCAAGGAACTTCTGCTGTTTGCGCGTCAGGTCGCAGTAGCGCACGAGGCGCACGCCGCGCTCGCGCAGATGCGGCACAAGCCGCTTGCTCCAATGTTCCTGGGCCTGGGCAAGCTGGGCCAGCACCAGTCGCCGAATCTCCGCCAGCTGCCGGCCGGGCGGCGTTTTGTCCGGTCCGGTGGACGGCACATGGTTCTCATATTGCCGCTGGACGTTGGCCACGCGGATCATAAAAAATTCATCGAGATTGCTGCGGAAAATGCAGAGGAACTTGAGCTGCTCCAGCAGGGGCTGGCGGCTGTCCAGCCCCTCGTTGAGCACGCGCGCGTTGAATTCCAGCCAGCTCGTCTCCCGGTTGATGTACAGGCCGGGGCAGGACAGATCATGGATCTGCGCCTCCGTACACTCCCGCAGCGCCTCCCCGTGCGGCGGAAGGACCTCGGCGGCGGAAAGCTCCTGTCCCGCCTGTTCCTTGTGCTTCTTGTCGGTCTCGGCATCGGCTTTGCTGCCCATATCCTGCTCCTTCCTTTTTGGGTTGGCCTACAACATGATTATGACAAATTGATGACGACAGGGCAATGTACGTCCCCGAAAAGAAGGGCTTGCTCATCAGGAACAAATGAGTAAAACTAATGGGATTCCATCCCGTTTCCGCATCTGGACGCTCGTCCTGCCGGGGCCGCGTCCCGCCAAAGGGCCGATTATGCGAAATGACATGCCGTTTCGCCCTGTCCGACGACAGGGCGGCCGCACCGCTTCCTTCCGCCGGACTGTCCATGCCGCGCTCCGGGCCGTGTGTCTGCTGTGCCTCGTGTGTGGCGCGCTCGCGCGTCCGGCGGCGGGCGATACGCTGGACTTCACCACCATCCGGCTGGGGACGGGCAAAGAAGCCGTGCTCGTGGTGGGCGGCATCCAGGGGGACGAACCCGGCGGCTTCTCGGCGGCCACCCTGCTCGGCACGCGCTACGAGATCCAGGAGGGGGCCGTCTGGGTCGTGCCGAACCTCAATTTCCCCAGCATCATCCGGCGTTCCCGCGGCCTGCACGGCGACATGAACCGCAAGTTCGCCCGTCTGGACAGCGAGGACCCCGAGTTCCACACCGTCAGCCGCATCAAGGAGCTCATCGGTCACCCCGACGTGCGGCTGGTGCTCAATCTGCACGACGGCAGCGGCTACTACCGCCCCACCTACATCGACAAGCTCAACAATCCGCGCCGCTGGGGCCAGTGCGTCGTCATCGATCAGGCCAGACTGGAAGACGTCTTCATGGGCGAGCTGCACGACGAGGCGCATGCCGTCATCTCCGCCGTCAACAAACGCCTGCTGGCCCCGCATCACACCTACCACATCCACAATACCCGCACCGCCGAGGGCGACCGGGAGATGGAGAAGAGCCTTTCCTACTATGCCGTACGGCAGGGCAAGGCGGCCTTCGGTCTGGAGGCCAGCAAGGAATTCCCTGTCGAGCTGCGCGTCTACTATCATCTGCAGGTGATAGAAAAATTCCTGCATCAGGCAGGCGTGCGCTTCCAGCGGGATTTCGACCTGACGCCCGACGGCATCCGTGAGGCCCTGCGGGAGAATCTCGGCGTGGCCTTTGCCGGCAACCGCGTTTTCCTGCCGCTGGAAGATGTGCGCGACACCATCCGCTTCCTGCCGCTGCCCCGGGACGGCGCGGCCCGGGCCGTCACCTCCAAGCCCATCATGGCCGTGCTGCCCTGCCCTGATCAGGATGAACGCTTGTGCATCCATTACGGCAACCGTACCATCACCCTCATCGAGCCTGACTGGCACGAGATGGACGAGAGCCTGGACGGCATGACGGTCACTGTGGACGGCGCAAAACGATTCGTGGGCTTCGGACAGGTGGTACGGGTATATGAACACGCCGTCGTCCATGCCGTGGAGGGCTTTCGCGTCAATGCCATCGGCCTTGACAGCGGCCGGCAGGACGAAAGCGGCATGCGTCTGGAGCATGGGGTCTTCCAGAAGCGTTTTTCCGTGGACAGACAGGGTAAGATCTTCCGGGTGGAAGTCTACAGAGGGACGCGTTTTGCCGGATTGTTCCTGTTGCGTTTCGGCGATACGCTGCGCGTGGAACGGGATATGCTTCCCGACAGTCCGGGCCGGGAAAGCGCACTGGGGTTCTGAGCATGAAAACAGCCATTCGATTCTGTGTGGCCGGCGGCGGGAGCTGGGGCACCGCGCTCGCGCACCTGCTGGCCGGTCTCGGCTACGACGTCCGTCTCTGGCTGCGTGATGCGGACGCGGCGCGGCGCATCAATGAGACGCATGAGAACGCGCGCTATCTGCCGGGTCTGCCCCTGCATCCGGCTCTCCGGGCCGAGACCGACCCGGATGCCCTGTCGGCGACCTATCTCGTGCTGGCCATCCCCACCCAGCAGCTGCGGGGCTGGCTGGAAGCGCATCGCCGCCATCTGAACGCCTCGCCTGTGCTCATCAATGCCGCCAAGGGGCTCGAAGTGGGCACGCTGGCCACGCCGAGCCGCATCGTGGCCGAAACGCTGACCGGCACGCCCTTCCGCTTCGCCGCGCTTTCCGGCCCGTCCTTCGCGGCGGAGGTCATGCGCGGCCTGCCCACGGCCGTGGTGCTGGCCGGGAAGGAGGCGGAGCTCGTCCGCCGCCTGCGCGATCTGCTCTCCGGGCCGCGTTTCCGCTGCTATTCGAGCGCGGACGTGACGGGGGTGGAGATGGGCGGCGCGCTGAAAAACATCATGGCCATCGCCGCCGGCGTCAGCGACGGCCTGCACTTCGGCCACAATACCCGCGCGGCGCTCATCACGCGCGGACTGGCGGAGATGTCGCGCATCGGCATGGCCTGCGGCGCGAAGGAGCGGACCTTCATGGGGCTCTCCGGCCTCGGTGATCTGACCCTCACCTGCACGGGCGACCTTTCCCGCAACCGACAGGTGGGCCTGCGGCTCGGGCGGGGGGAAGCGCTGGAGGCCATCACCGCCGGACTCGGCATGGTGGCCGAGGGCGTCAAGACGACCCTTGCCGTGCATGATCTGGCGGCGCGCCTCGGGGTGGAAGCCCCCATCACCGACGCTGTCCACAGCATCCTCTTTTCCGGCGAGAGACCCGCCGACGCCGTGACCCGCCTTATGACCCGCACCCTGCGCGAGGAATAGCCTGCGGCGGGCATTCTTGCTGCGCGGTTTTCTGTTTTATCCGGCGCTGGCCCGGCGGGGGAGGGGTATTTTCTTTTTCCCCCGCTGGACTGCGGCGTCGGCCCGGCGTCCGGGCCGGGGTCGCCTGTTCTCCTTTTCTTTTTTCCTTCGCTGGACTGCGGCGTCGGCCCGGCGTCCGGGCCGGGGTCGCCTGCGCGGCGGGCGGCAGGGGGTAAGGGGCTTGGCAGCCCCTTGCCCCCTACGACCCCCAACCCCGCCTTGAGGCAGCCATCCTTGACGGTTCTCAGGAACAAGTCTGCCATCCCCCCGCCTCCTCCCTGCCGCGCGGCGGCGGGCTATCGGCCTCCCGCTGTCCCGCGCCGGCGCGGGACGAGCGTCCGTCCGGCATCGGAGCTTCCGCCCCTGCGGGGCGGCGATCTCCTCCGCGCCCCGCCGCGCTTACGTCAACAAGGCTAACTCTTCGTTTCCCCACCGTGGCGACGATCCATCCTTTGACGCAGCCCGAAAAAACGGCTTTCCCCCTGTTGATTCGGCGCAATGGGTCGGAGAACACGATACATTGAAAAAAAACCTGCCATATTCACCTGTTGTCAACAATCCCCTTCACACCGTATGTCAGCGGGGAAAACTTTCCCTGCCGTCCTGACGCCGCCAGCCAGCGAAAAAGAGAAGAAAAAAAGGCTCCCCCGTCAGGCGATACCCTCCGTACCGAGGAATGCGCGCCATCCAGGGGGAAATGCTCCCCGCCGCTCAACGCGC
>NZ_CALUYG010000057.1 GCF_944324935.1 uncultured Desulfovibrio sp.
ATCACGAAAGTCTGTCTGTTTCATGAGACGAGCTTGCCACGCTTTTAAAAAATCAAAAACCATGCCGGACATTCTCTTATGAAAATCGAGAGCAGGGATGTGGCTGCTGCTCTCCGTCGGACCCGTCCGGCAGCATCGGGAACCGGCGGGAGAAGCGGGCGGGACGGCGGCCGCAGGTCGGCAGCCATGAAAAAAGGCGGTCACAGTGGCGTGACCGCCAGTTTTTTCTGGTACCGGGAGCGAGACTTGAACTCGCAAGGTGTCGCCACCGGCGGATTTTGAGTCCGCTGCGTTTACCAGTTCCACCATCCCGGCAAGGCCGCGCCCTAACCGCGCGAACTTGTCCATATTTTCCGAAAAAAGGACAAAAGTCAAGCGCCATGTGTGATCAGCGCGGGCCGCATCAGTCCTTCGATCTGTCCAGCGACAGCAGCAGGACGGCCCCCAGCACGAGGGCGCTGCCCAGCCAGCCCATGAGGGTGAAGCTCTCCTGCCAGAACAGCCAGACCCAGAGGGTGCTGAGCACCGGCTCGAGGTAGCAGGTCACCGCGGCGCGCACAAGGCCGATGCGCTTGAGGGCCAGCCCGTAGCACAGATAGGCGAAATAGCTGGTGCAGCCGCCCAGCAGGACAAGGCAGAGCCAGACGCGCGGCGAATGGGTGAGGTGCACGGGGGAGACGATATACAGGGCCACGAGTCCGCCCACCAGCGAATAAAAATAGAGCGTGGCCGTGCTGTAGCGATCCTGCCACCAGCGATAGAAGGGATAGTGCGAGGCATAGCTCATGCCGATGATGAGGCCGCAGGCAATGCCCAGCCAGGAATGCCGGCCCGGCAGACTGCCGCCGGAAAAGCAGACCAGGGCCGTACCGCAGAGGGCTACGCCGATGGCGGCGAGCTTGCGTCGGGAGATGGCCTCGCCGAACAGGAAACGGGATATGACGGCCACCCAGATGGGCGCGGTGTACATGAGCACGACGGACATGGCCGCCCCGCTGAGCTTGATGGCGTACTGGGTGACGGAATAGAACACGCCGATGCCCCAGACGCCGAAAAGGATGAAGTTCGCCGCCGCGCGCGGGGGAACGGCTATCTGGCGGGTGGCGAGCGTATGCGCCAGAAAGAAGAGCAGGCCGAAGGCCGCGCGCCAGAAGGCCGTCTCCAGCGGGGTGACACCCTCGGCCATGCAGACCTTGGACAGCACGCCCACCAGCGACCAGAAAAAAGCCGTGAGGATGATCCAGAAATACCCGCTTGCCGACGACGAGGACGTGGTGGAGATGTTCATGGATGGCGGAAGAGACGGAGCGTCCCTGCTGGCGGCAGGGGGCCTACCAGTCGCCGGGGCCGTCGGGACGAGAGGGGAAGGAGAGGCTGTCCGCGTCGGCCCGGAGGCCGGCGGCCGTACAGCCTTGGACCGGAAACGTGTCGCGCAGCCAGCGGAAAAAGGCGAACAGGCGTTCGCGAAAGGCGCGCGCCGCCCGTTCGTCGGGCATGTGCGGCGAGCCGCCGGGCAGCATCTCCGAGGAGTGCCAGAACAGACTCAGCACCCGTCCGCCGCGGGCATGATGCAGGCGGACGGCCCAGCGCATGGCCCGCGGGCCGTGCCAGAAGGGATTGGCGCTAAGCGCCCCCCAGAAATGGAAACTGTCCAGGCTGCGCCGCGGCGACAGGCCGTGCCAGAGGCGGGGCAGAGGCCGCAGGAGGGGTATCTGGGTGATGGGCGCTTCCAGCAGGCGTGTCGCGCCGTGGCCCTCCACCCAGTACGGGTCGGCGGGAGCCAGGAAATGATCCGCGCCGTCCGCAAAGCGCCGCAGGGGACAGATGGAGCTGTCCAGGGTGATGCCGGCTTCGGTCAGCAGGGGCCGCACGCTCTTCTTGAGGTCCCAGCGCCCCATGCGGAAGCTCGTCAGCGGCGCGCCGTTGAAGCGCGCGCCTTCATCCAGCAGGGTTTGCAGACGGCGGCGCAAAAGCTCGCGCGGCAGCCTGTCCGTACGCTGCGGCGGGCCTCCGGCGGAGGGGGCGTCATCCAGCGGAGGCGTGCTCCAGTGATGCAGATGGGCGGCGATCTCCGCACCGTGCCGGTCGCGCATGATCTCCAGCACACGACGGCAGGCGGCATCGGCAAAGACCGTATGGGCACAGAACAGCGTCAGCGGAAAGCCCAGCTCGTCGGAAAGGGGAGCGAGCAGGGGCAGCAGCGCCACATTGCGCACGCCGCAGTTGGTGGCGGCGTACTGCCCGGAAAACAGCCCCTCCTCTTCCACATCGAGGCTGACGATGACGCGCAGCGGCGCTTTGCCGCAGGCGTTGGGCGCGTCGCAGGACGGAGAAGAGGATGCGGGGGGTTGAGCGGTCATGCCCTGCTTGTAGTTCTTTTCCGCGCGGCTGGCAATGCCGTCCCCGGCCTTGCCAAAGCGGGCCGAATACGGGAATATGCGGCATGGCTCACGGCATGCGAATCCTTTTTCTTCTGGAAGATCTTTGTTACGGCGGCACGCAGCGGCAGACGCTCGAGCTTGCCGCGCGGCTGGATCGCCGGCGTTTCGTGCCCGTCATGCTGACGCTCACCGGCCCGACGGACCTGGACGGGCTGGCCGGCCAGGCGGGCATCGACGTGCACAATCTGGGGCGGGACCGCCGCCTTGCGCCGTTTTTTTTCGCCCGGCTCGGAACGGCGTTACGCCGCCTGCGGCCTGACGTCCTCGTGCCCTGCACGGCCCTGCCCAATATCTGGGGCCGTCTCTGGGGGCGCGCGCTGGGGCTGCCCGTGCTGGGCACGGTACGCGGCGGCGGCGGGCCCAAACGGCAGCACGAGCGCTTCCTCTGGCGTCTGGCACAGCATATCGTCTGCAATTCCGAGGCGCTGTACGATGTTTTGCAACGGCTGGGCGTCCCGCCCGGACGGCTGAGCCATGTGCCCAACGGCGTGGATACGGACGTCTTTTGCGCGCCTGCGTCCTCGTTGCCGGTGTCCGCGCGGCCGCCCCGCCTTCTCTGTGTGGCGCGGCTGGCCGGGGACAAGGACCATCCGACCCTGTTGCGGGCCTTCGCACGCGTGCTGGAGCGGCATCCCGACGCCGTTCTGCGGCTGGTGGGCGACGGGCCGGAGGAACGCCGTCTGCGGCAGTGGGCTGACGCCCACCCGGCGGGCAGGCGCGTGGAATTCGTGCCCGGACGCCCCGATGTGCGGGAGGAATACGACGGGGCGCGCCTTTTTGTCCTGTCGTCCGTGCGCGAAGGGCAGCCCAATGTCCTGCTGGAGGCCATGTCCTGCGGCTTGCCGCTCTGCGCCACGGCCGTAGGGGGTATCCCCCGGCTGATCGCGGACGGGGAGAACGGCTTTTTGTGCGGACCGGGAGACGATGCGGCCCTGGCGCGGCAGATCTGCCGCCTGCTGGAGGATCCTCCGCTGGGCGACAGGATGGGACAGGCCGGACGGGAGCGCGCGGTGCGGGATTTCTCCTTCGCGCGCATGGTGGCCGCGCATGAGGCCTTGTTTGAACGGCTGGCAGGGAGGGACGCATGCTGAGACGTGCCGCCGCTATGGGAAAAGGGGCAGCGGGCCTTCTGCTGCTGGGGCTGCTCTGTCTGCCGTGCCCGGTGCGGGCGGGGCAGGGGACGACCGGTCAGCGGGCCGTGGCGCCCGTGCCCGGCGAGGTGACGGAACTCTGGGAAGGCTCGGTGCTGTCTTCCGACTTTCGGGCCACCGTCTGCATCAATGCGCGCGGCAGACTGCGCGGCGCGGCTCTGCTGCGGACGCGCGGCGGTCAGGTGGACGTGTACCATCTTGAGGGCTCCGTGCGGGAGGGGCGGGTGGAGGCCCGGCATCCCTCCTCCGGGCATCATTTTACGGGCCGGCTCATGGATGACGGCAAGGCCGGCGGCACGCTGCGGCTGAAGAGCGGCCTTTCATTTGCCATTGAGGCACGGCGCACCCCTGATGTGCCCGTGACGGAAGATTGCGCCCCTGTCCCCACGGACGGCTGGCGTGTGTGCAAGGAGTAGATATGTGGGAAATCTTTCTGCTGCTGGCCGTCTTGCAGTGCGGCCTGTTGATCTGGCTGGGACAGGTGGGCGAACGGCTGGCCCGCGAGGAAAAGGCGGCCATCTTCGGCCTCGCCCATGAGGATGACTGGCCGTCCGCCGCGCTCATCATCCCCGCCGCCGGGGAGGATCCCCGCATGGAGGAAGCGCTGGAGACCCTGCTGGAGCAGGATTATCCGCGTCTGCTGCCCGTGGTGGTGACCGCCTCGGAGACGGATCCCGCGGTACGGCTGATAAAGAGTCTCCAGGCCCGTTATCCCGCCCTGCGGCATGTGGTGGCCGGGGAGGCGCGCGGCTGCGGACAGAAGAACCACAACAGCCTTGCCGGGGTGGCGGCCGTGGGGACGGCGGCGGAAGTCTACGTCTTCTGCGACAGCACCCATGCGGCGGGGCCGGATTTCGTGCGGCGGCTGGTGGCGCCGGTGGCCCGCGGCGAGGCGGAGTTCAGCACCGGCTATCATCAGGTTCTCCCCCGCGACAATCGCCCGGTGACGATGGCCTATGCGCTCTGCGTGCAGCTCATGCGCTATCTGCAGGGGCTGGGGCGGCAGCTCACCCAGCCCTGGGGCGGGGCCATGTGCATCAGCCGCCAGGCCTTCGAACGGCATCAGGTGCGCGAGATATGGGCCGGCAACGTGGTGGACGACTGCTCGCTGGCCGGCGTGCTGTCCGCGCGGGGCGTGGCGGTGAAGCTCTGCCCCGGCGCGCTCCTGCGTACGGAGGCCGCCGCCCACCGGCTGGACGTCTGGCGGGCCTGGATGGACAGGCAGGTGCTCTTCCTCAAGTTCTGCGTGCCGGCACAATGGCGGCTGCTGGGCGTGCTCTGCGCGGTGATGGCCCTGCCGCCGCTCATGGCCGTACTGTCCCTGCTGGGCGGGCTTACGGGGCTGGCCTCCACGGGCTGCGTGGCCGTGGCCTTCCTCTACCTGATCGGACTGGCGGCGGCCATGGGCCACTGGCGCGGCCTTGCCGGCAGCACGCAGCCTCTCTGGCGCTGGCTGCTGTCCTTCGCGCTCAGCGCGGGCATGTTCGCCTGGGTCTATGCGCGTACGCTCCGGGCGCAGGGCATCCTCTGGCACGGCATCTGGTATGAAGTCGGGGAGGGCGGTCGCGTGCGCGCCATGCGGCGCTGAGCGGGCATGGCGGAACAGACAGGCGTGCATCAGGGGATAGGGTGGATGCCGTCCTGCTCCGCATCCTTGGCCTGCCCATCGGCTGGCCGTTCCCGGACCGCTGGCCGTGCTGCCACGTTGTCCTCCGTGGGCCGGGCGCGTTCTTCCGCCGGCCGTCGGCCGGCAGCGCAAACACTCTGGAGGTTTCCCGATGACACGGACAGGGGAACGTCCCTCCGACGTGGCCGATGCGCCGCGTCCTCTTGTGCGGGCAGCGGTCTGTCTGCTGATTCTGCTGGCGGAAAGCATGTTCTCCCGCCTGCTGATCATCCCGCTGGGAATAGCCATTTTTTACAGCCGGCTGGGCCTGGGGCAGGGGATCAGTCTGCTGCTCATCCTCCTCAGCCTGTACGCGGCGGACGGGGCGTGTCTGCTCCGCTTGCTGCGCCGGGTGCGGGGCGGCTTCGCGCCGCGCGCGGGCGTGGTCATCCTGACGGGTCTGCTCAGGGGGACGGGCCTTTATCTGCTCATCCTGAGCCTATGGAGCGACTATCCGTCAGGCGTGCATGAGGTTTTTCTCCTCTTTTTCCTGCCGGAGACCCTTCTCTGGATGGTGTCGGCCGTGCTGGCGGCCTGGTGGCTGTCGCGACGGGCGCGCTCCGCGTGAACGGCAAAAGGCCCGCCGGCGTCAGGCTGAGGGGGGCAGGGCGAGCCGCCGGTTTCCCGTCAGCGCCCTTTGACAGTTTTTTTTTCGCAAGGTAATATCAAGGTAATATACATACTGGGACGTTATCCCGGGAGGTCCAGACACATCCATGATCACCATGTCCGATCTTTGCCGCGTCAGCGTACGGCAGGTGGTGCGCCAGCGCGGTTTCGGCGTCATCCTGTCCATCGCACTGGGCATCACGGCCTTTATCGCCCTTTCGGTGCTGGGGCAGGAGATCCGCTACAAGGTGGGACAGGATATGGTGCTCATGGGCGGGGTGAACATCATCCGCGTCTATATGGATGACGAGCAGTATCCCGGTCAGCCGCAGCGCGAATTCTATCCCGATACCGTCGAGGCCATCCGCAACATCCCCGGCGTGGGCATGGTCAGCCAGAACCTGCGCATGAACAAGATATTTTCCCTGCGCGGCACGGATGAGCGCAACTTGCATGTCTCCTTCATCGGGGTGGACGAATACTTTTTCCCGACCTATTCGCTGGAGCTCGTGGCCGGGCGCGTCCTTACGGCGGAGGATGTGCAGCAGCGCAAACGAGTCTGTATGCTGGGGCGGGAGGGGGCACAGAACCTGTACGGAGATCCCCGGCAGGCCGTGGGCAAGCTCCTCGTGCTGGGGCAGGACGTCTTTGAAGTCGTCGGCGTGGTGACGGGGGTCATGCTGGGCTCATGGAGCGAGGGGGGCTTCCTCCCCTATACTACCATGAGCGACCGCGGCTGGGGCGGCGGCAATGTGCGCCGGCTCTTCGTGCGCGCCATCGGCTGGGAAGACGTTGCCCCCGTGGTACGCCAGCTGCCCCGGGTGGTGCGCGAGCATCAGGATGCCCCCTATCTTGTCTGCGCCACCCAGGACGATCAGCTGGAACGCATCCAGGTGACCTTCATGTGGGTGGAGGCTCTGCTCTGGCTGGGGATCGTGGCCTCGCTCATGCTGGGCGGCTTCGGCATCTGGTACGGCACGTTCGCCGCCGTGCGCGCCCGCACGCGTGAAGTGGGCCTGAAAAAGGCCATGGGCGGCTCGGACACGGACATCCTGGCCCAGTTCCTTGCCGAAGCGCTGGTCAAGTCCGTTGCGGGCGGCGTGCTGGGCATCGTCGTGGGGACGCTGGTCGTGGAGATCGGCGCGCTGGCGCTGCACACCAGCATCTCTTATCCGCTGCTGCTGGCCAGCAGTCTCGGCAGCATCGTCTTTTCCGCCATCATCGGTGTGGCGGGTGGTTTGTATCCCGCCATTCAGGCCAGCCGCATGGATGTGGTCTCGGCGCTGCGTTTCGAGTAGGTGCGTATGCCTCCTGTCATTATCGCCAAGGACCTGTACAAGTGCTATGCGGGCTTCGCGCCCGTGCTGCGGGGCGTCAACATCGAGGTGGAAGCCGGCGAGCTGGTGGCCATCATGGGCCCTTCCGGCTGCGGCAAGTCCACCATGCTGCATGTGCTCGGCATGCTGCACGCGCCCGATGCGGGGACGCTGGAGATCCTTGGTCAGAACGTGCTGGAGTTCGATCGCGAACAGACGGCGGCCTTCCGGCGGGGCAACATGGGCTTCGTCATGCAGGCCAGCAACCTTTTCGAGCACTCCACCGTGTTCGAGAACGTCGAGTTCCCGCTGATCTATGAAAAGGTTCCGCCGTCGGAACGCTGGGGACGCGTCATCCGGGCGCTGGACCTCGTGCGGCTGTCGGCGCGGGTGCACTACCGCAGCAACCGCCTTTCCGGCGGCGAGCAGCAGCGCGTGGCCATCGCCCGCGCCATGGTCAACAATCCCAAGATCCTGCTGGCCGACGAACCCACCGGCGCGCTGGACGCCAGGACCAGCCGGGTGGTGATGGACAATTTCCGCACGCTCTGCCATTCCGGCGGCGTGGCCATGATCATGGTGACGCATGACCCCAAGATGGCGGAGTTCTGCGACAGCGTGTACACGCTGGATGACGGCATCCTCAATTGCCGCCGCCGGGATTTCTCGCCCGCATCCGTGACACTGGGCGTCAACCTGCTCGAAGGCATCAAGCCGGTGGTGCGCGGCGCGCTGCTGGCCGAGACCTTCCCCGAGCCGTCCGGGCGCTGCCTCATGGAGGAGGCGCACCGCATGCATACGGCCGGCCTCTTGTCGCGCATCTACGGTATCCGCGGGGGCAGCCTGCTGGGAGATGCCCAGGGCTATGCCCTGCCGCTGCCGGTGCGACGGGTGGGCAAATGGCGTCTGCCCGCCGTGGTGCGGGCCGTGCACTTTTTCCGACGGCGCAACTCGCCGCCCTGGGAGCCGCTGCGCAAGTCCCTGCCCGTGACGCCGGGACGGCGCTGGGCTCATCTCTGGGCGATGGACTGCGGGGCCATGATGGCCCGCTGGGGCGAGGAGGACGGCCTTGATTTCCTCTATGCGGCCGGGGCGCATGGGCCGGCCACGGCGGCCTGGATCGCCTCGCGCCTGCTCAGCCTGCCTTTCGCCTTTGCCGTACGCACGGCGGACATGGTGAGGCCCGGCAGGGACTGGGCCGTCAAGGCGCGGGATGCGGCCTTCGTGACCTGCGATACCGAGGAGACACGGCGGCGGCTGCACGATCTTTTGCCGGAAGTGCCGCCGGAGCGGCTGGTGCTTCTGCGCGATCCGCTGACGCTCACGCCGCCCGACGAGGACTTCTCTCTGCCGCCCACCGGCGAGAAGGAACCCTTGCGCCTGCTGGCTGTGGGGACCCTTTGCGCCCGCAAGGGCTTCGACATCCTCTTGCGGGCCTGCGTGCAGTTGCGGCGGAAGAACATGGACTTCGAGCTGCGCATCGTGGGCACGGGGCCGCTGCGCCGTCGCCTCAAATGGCAGGCCTGGCGGCTGGGCCTGCGTAAGTGCGTGCTCTTCCCCGGGCAGGTTCCGCATGAGAACATGCCCGATCTCTACCGGCGGGCCGACATCTTCGTGGCCCCCGCCCGGGTGACGCGCAGCGGCGATCAGGACGGCCTGCCGTCCGCCCTCACCGAGGCCATGGCCTTCGGCTGCGCCGTGGTGGCCGCGGACCTGCCCGGCATCCGGGAAGCCGTGCGGGATGGCGAGAGCGGACTCATCGTGCCGTCCGAGGATGCGGAGGCCCTGGGCAAGGCCCTGATGCTGCTCGCCGCCCGGCCGGAAGAGCGTAAACGCCTCGGCGGCGGGGCCTTTCGCCGCATTCCTGAACTGCTGGACGAGGAAGGGGCCGAGGCCCGTCTCAAGGAGCTCGTGCTGGCGGCCGTGAAGGCGGCGCGCCCGACGCGGACGCCATAGTGCGGCGTCTGCCGGCCGGACGCGCCGGGAGCGGAGGAAAGGATACATGACGTGAAAACGGCGTCAGGCAGTGAGCCTGACGCCGTTTTGCGTGGTGAGCGGCGGGCACGGCGTGCCGACAGCCGGTCAGGGGCCGGGAGGCAGGCTCAGGCCTCCTGGATCGCCAGCGGCTTTGCCACGAAGCTCAGGTTCGTCTCAGGGGCGTCCTGCGCCGGGGGCTCGGTCCTTGTCCGCACGACGGGCGGCTTGCGAAGGTAGTCGGCAAGCTGCCGCTCCTGTTCGGGAGTCAGCGTATTGGGCACATCCTCCCCGGCGCACATGTTGCGTATATCCCGTGCCGCCAGGTTGAAATAATAGAAATCGTCATTGATGACAGACAGTTTTGTCGTGAGCAGATCCGCTGTCGCCGGGTCGCGCAGCCTGTCCACTATGTCATTCATGCTGCTGGTGTCCGCGTCGTCATCCTTCGCGAGGAGGGATGCCAGCAATTCCTTGCTGTCGTAGTGGAATGTCAGCTCCTTGAACTTCCCCTGCCAGAAGTCGCGGCAGCCTTCCTGGCCGAGATTGGCGGCCAGCAGGCCCTGCCGCAGCTTGTCTTCCAGCTCCCGCCACTTGGCATCGAACGCCGCCAGGGGCGGGCGCGACAGGCAGGAGCGGAAATAATTGAGCAGGACATGGGCGCAGCGCAAGAAGGTTTCGGTATTGTTGCGGGTCTTCACCAGGTGGTAGTTGTCACCCTTGTAGCAGCAGAGGGCCATACTGAAGGTGACGTGGCTGTCGTCGGGGGCGTAGCCGGCTTCGGTGTGGCCGATGCCGGGAAAGTAGTGGCAGGCCGTGGCGTGGTAGCGGGAGGAGATGTCCTGACCGTCGTTGTTGTCGTGGACTTCCTGCAGCTTGCAGTAGTTCTCCCAGCCCCAGGAGCCCGAAAAGCCCTGATGCGCGTAGGTATCGGCAAAGACGTGTGCCAGCAGGCCGAGGCGGATGAGGACGGCGTGGCTTTTGACCTGTCCTTCGGCCTGCTGGAGGCAGTCGGCGCGGGCCTGCTCCATGCAGCCCCAGAGCAGGGAACCGGAATCGGCATGGTCCGGCGTGACGCGCAGTTCCTCGCGCTTTTCCGTATCCGGACGGGCGGCCGTTATGAAGTGGAAGGGCGTAAGGATGTATTTCTGTTCGTCCTCAAGGCCGAGCTGCGCCATGTCGAACCAGGAGGAAAAGCCCGTGGTGACAGGGTGCAGCACCAGGGTCTCCTTTTTCTGGCTGCACAGCACGCGGGCGAAGTCCGGCACATCCGTGACGGGGAAGGGCCGCTTGACCGTGTAGTCGTCCACGAACTGGGAATAGGTCGCCACGAGCTTGGCTTCATCGGGCGAAAAGCCGGCCTCCCGGGCAATGGCAAGGATCGCATAATGATGAAAGGTTATGTCCATATGAGGCTCCTGTGCGGGCTTATGCCCCGGTACGGCGTACCGTACCGGGGACAGAGAGAGGGGTGTGCCGGCTGGCGGAGAGCGCCTCAGTGGAGGGCTTCCGCGAACCGGCTAGAAATCGACGCTGGTGATCTGCCAGGTGTTCTGCTTGGAGAGCGTTACTTCCATCGTGTAAATGCCGTTGGCAAAGTCCACCTTGCAGGTGTTGGAGACGATGTTGACGTCCAGCACCTGGCCGGTGCGGTAATCGCCGAAAACGACCCAGTATTCGGGATGCGGCTTGAACGTGTAGGAATAGTTGGGCGTGGCGGGGTAGGCGAAGGTCGGCATGCCGGCCATGCCGATGCCCACGGAGACTTCACCGTGGGGGATGGTGGCGTCCGTGTAGATGGTCATGGCGTTCTCGGGAGCCTTGAGGGGCGTGTCCACAAAGCTGTAGCCGTAGATGTTCTTGTTCAGGCAGGTCGTCTGATGCTTGGCCGGATCAACGGGGTCGGCATCGATGGTCTGGCTGGCGGTGAAGGTGACGCCCGGCTTGAGCTGCCCGGTCTCCGACCAGGTGAAGCAGTAGTTCACATCCCAGGTGTAGGTCGCCGTGGTGTTGGGGCGGCTGGGATGGGTGAACCAGGCCAGCGAGAAGAGATTGCTCTTGGTCGACTGGGCCGGGTCGCGCTGATAGACGCAGAACGTACCGAACAGGTTGGAATTGTTGTTGAAGATAAGCTTGTAGTTTGCCATGACAGATCTCCTTGATTGAGATGGATGAGTATCGGCAAAGGGAACGTCCCATTGCTTGGTAACGGTATAGACGGGGCTTGTGGAAACTTGTCGGAATGCCACCGGAAAAAACGGGGAAAATGTGGCGTCCGCATCGGGATCAGAGCGCGGAGGCCCGGCCGGGACGCCAGAAGCGCAGCAGCTTCCTGTAATAGTCTGCCTGGCGGACATGCTGCGTGCGTTCGGCGTCGGCAACGAGCCGGTGCAGCAATTCCAGAAGACCGTTTTCGTAATAGGCTTCCCACGGCACGGCCCAGGCAAAGCCGTCATCCTCCAGCAGCGCGCCCCGATAGAGGGCGACGCCCTCCCGCCAGCGCTGCGGGTCATCCCGGGCGGCGAGGCAGCGGTCGAACAGGGCGACATCGGTCACGCAATCCGTCAGATCAAGGGAGATCTCGCCGCGGGAGATCCGCAAGAGGGGCACGTCGCCGGCAGCCTGCTGCCGCCGCAGATAGCGGCAGATCTTGTAGAGGCTGTCCCGGGCTTGTTCGGGGAACACGTTGGGCCAGAGCAGGCGGGCAAGTTTGGGTTTGCCGCAGGGGCCGCCGCTGCAGCAGGCAAGGTAGGCCAGCAGTTCGGCGGCCTTGCGGTTGCTCAGGCGGCGGGGGACGCCCCGGCGGAAGAGGCGGAAGCCGCCGAAGCATTGCAGGGAAAAGGTCCGGGCAAAAAGGGGGGCGCATCGCCGGGTCGGCCCGGCTGGCGGGGCGCAGGGTAAGGCTGTCGTCTTCGCGGCTGCCCAGAAGGGCATCGCCCGGCCGCAGATCGAGTTCCGCCAGCAGGGCGGGAGGAAGCGGAAGGCAGCCGTCATCACGCAAGACAAGATAAAACATGCTCATACTCCATGAACAGAGGCAGAGCCTGTTTTCAGCGTCGTGGGCAACGCGTCGCCACCCGGAACACGGGACCTGAGCCGCGCGGGAAAACAGACGCCTGCTCTATTCGGTAAAACGGGGAAAGGGACCGGGTGACAGTGAGGAATCTAACGGGCAGATTGTCAAACGAAAGTTGACACAAAGAAGACCCCGTCTTCCCTCATTTTTTCCACAGTTGTCTTGTAACC
>NZ_CALUYG010000058.1 GCF_944324935.1 uncultured Desulfovibrio sp.
TTTGTCCGCTCATTGAGCCCCCGCTCTCCGGGGCAGCCGGCGTGGCGGAAAGAGCTTGCCGTACCAAAATGGTGGTCTGTCTGCTTGTCATTGAAAAATTCCCTGCCCTGGTCATAGGTACATAGGTAATACTTTTGAAAAACCAGGCGGGAACTCGTGAAAAAAGCTGTTTGATCCCTGCCGCGACAACTGTGCTTGAGCGATCCGCGCTGTACGTCGCCATGAGAAAACCGCTCTTGCGTTCGACAGCTGTAATGATGTAGCCACTTTTGCGGTTCCCATGTAGCAAATCACATTCCCAGTGGCCGTAACAATCCACCTCAGGCCGTGATGATATGCGGGGAAGCGCAAAAATCCTCGTTTTCCTGTCATGGACAAGACGCTTGCCCGGACCCGTGTGTCGAAGGTAGCGCCCAAACCCTCTGAGCGGCCTTCCCTGGCGGTAAGAAAAGCCGTCCGCTTTCCCGCGTTCTTATCTTTTGAGGAACGCCAGTCGGCCCGCCTTTGAGCGGCCTGTGCATCATGTCTGCCGTTTTTCTTGGCGCTTCGCCGGACTTCCCTTGAAATGGCCGCTGGGCTGTAGCCGAGGAGCTCGGCAATGCTCCTGAGGGATTTTTCCCCCGGACGTCGCTCCATGATTTCTCTGTGCGTTTGGGTAAGGTGTTTTTGCCCCATGACAGTTCCTCGTTGTTGAGGTGTTTGCTTGCAAAACAACTGTCATGGGGCTTTCTTTTTTGGGCAAGCCCTCTGTTACCTTTCAGTTGACAATCTGCCGTCCACAAAAGGTTCCCCTCACCGAAAAAACACAACGAAAGGGTATGCCTTACTGGGCGGGCTGATGCTTGTCGCCGGCGTCATGCTTCATGGCGCCCGCGCGCAGCGACAGATAGATCGGCTGCGCCGTGGCCTCGCCCGAGAAGATGACCTCGCGCGGCGCTGCCAGCGCATGGGGCAGCACCTCGTCCACATGTTCCACGAAAATGATCTCCAGATCCTTGAGCACCTCGTCCGGCACTTCCTTGAGATCCTTCTCGTTATCCCGCGGCATGATGACGCAGCGGATGCCGCCGCGCCGCGCGGCGAGCAGCTTTTCCCGCAGGCCGCCGATGGGCAGCACGCGGCCGCGCAAGGAGATTTCTCCGGTCATGGCCACATCGTTGCGCACGGCGATCCCGAGCAGGGCCGAAGTGATGGATGTGGCCAGCGTGATGCCGGCCGACGGCCCGTCCTTGGGCGTCGCGCCTGCCGGCACATGCACATGGATGTCCACCTTGCGGTGAAAACGCGGATCCAGCCCGAAGACTTCGGCCCGCGAGCGCACATAGCTCAGGGCGGCGCGCGCCGATTCCTTCATGACGTCGCCAAGCTGCCCGGTGGTCACCACCTGCCCGGAGCCGCTCATAAGGCTTGTTTCCACCAGCAGGATCTCCCCGCCGCGCTGGTTGTAGGCCAGCCCGGCGCAGACCCCCACCTGCGGCTCGCTTTCGCGTTCCTCATGGCGGTAACGCTTGACGCCCAGCATGGCCGGCAGGCTCTGGCGGGAGATGGTCACGCACTTGTTCAGATCGCCCTCTTCCACCAGCCGGATGGCCGTCTTGCGGCAGAGCGCGCCGATCTCGCGCTCGAGATTACGCACGCCGGCCTCCCGGGTATAGGAGCGGATAATCTCCAGCAGGGCGTTTTCGGAAAGGCGCATGTTGTGCTCCTTGAGGCCGTGCTCCTCGATCTGGCGCGGCAACAGGAAGTTACGGGCGATATGGCGCTTTTCCGTTTCCAGATAGCTGTTCAGCTCGATGATCTCCATGCGGTCCAGCAGCGGGGCCGGGATGGAGTGCAGGGAGTTGGCCGTGGTGATGAAAAAGACCTTGGACAGATCATATTCCAGATCAAGGTAATGATCCATGAAGGTGGCGTTCTGTTCCGGGTCCAGCACTTCCAGCAGGGCCGAGGCCGGGTCGCCGCGGTAATCGGAGCTCATCTTGTCGATCTCGTCCAGACAGAAGAGCGGATTGTTGTATTTGACCCGCTTGAGGGACTGGATGATCTTGCCCGGCAGGGCCCCCACATAGGTGCGGCGATGCCCGCGGATCTCAGCCTCGTCACGCACGCCGCCAAGGGCCAGACGCACATAGTCGCGCCCGGTGGCTCGCGCAACGGATTTGGCCAGCGACGTCTTGCCCACGCCGGGCGGCCCCACGAGGCAGAGGATGGGCCCCTTCAGGCCGTTGGAAAGCTTCTGGACGGCAAGATATTCGAGGATGCGCTCCTTGGGCTTCTCCAGGCCGAAATGGTCGCCGTCAAGGATGGCGCGGGCCTTCTCGATGTCGATCTCCACTTCCTTGAGGTCGCACCAGGGCAGATCGAGGATCCAGTCCACATAGTTGCGTACCACGGTGTATTCCGCCGCCGACGGGGGCATGGCCCGCAGCTTCTTGACTTCCGAGAGGGCCTTTTCCCGGGCCTCCTCAGGCATATTGCGGGCGCGCAGCTTCTGTTCGAGCTCGTCCATCTCGGCCTGAGGGTCGTCGTCGCGTCCCATTTCCTTGTTGATGGCCTTGATCTGCTCGCTGAGGTAGTACTCGCGCTGGTTGCGCTCCATCTGCACCTTGACGCGGTTCTTGATGCGCTTTTCCATGCTGACGAGCGCCACCTCGCCCTGGAGCATCTCATACACCTTTTCCAGGCGCAGGGTCACGTCCGCCAGTTCCAGCGCCTCCTGTTTGCGGCGGTAATCCACCTTGAGGTGAGGCAGCACGGCGTCGGCCAGCGCGCCGGGATCGCGCTGGGCCAGGATGGCCAGCACGGCTTCCTGGGAGATCTTCTTGTTGCCCTTGGCGTATTCTTCCAGCGACTCATGCACAGCGCGCACCAGCGCCTCGCGCTCCTCGGGACGGCTTTCCGTCTCGGGCATGCCTTCCACCTGCACCAGCGGGCAGGAGGCATTATCGAGCAGACTGCGCCAGACGGCTCTGTGCATCCCCTCGAACAGCACCTTGATGGTGCCGTCCGGCAGACGCAGCATCTGGAGCACCTTGCAGACCACTCCCACGGCATAGAGATCGTCGGCGCCGGGGCGCTCCACTTCCGCTTCCCGCTGAGAGACCAGGAAAATGTGCTTGCCGAATTTGGCCTGCGCTTCCTCGATGGCCTTTATGGACGCCTCACGGCCCACAAAGAGCGGCATGATGGAGCGGGGGAACATCACCACTTCGCGCAGGGGCATGAACGGCAGGGTCTGCGCCGGTGCGGCGCCATACTGGAGTGCGGACATAGCTATCCTCATGGTTCCTCACGCTGCCGGCGGCCTCTTGCCGTCGGCGCGCGTCATCGCAACAGGAAACGACAAAAACCGGAGCCGCTTTCCGCACGGCTCCGGCGCAGCGGTCATACGGCCTGATCGTCCAGCACCTCGGCGGGAAAATCGCCGTCGTCCGCATAGAGGAGGACCGGCTCCTTGCCCTTGTCGATGACGGCCTGATTGATGAGGCAGGCCTTGACGTCAGGCAGGGACGGCAGCTTGAACATGATGTCCAGCATGATGCGTTCCATCACGTTGCGCAGACCGCGCGCGCCGGTCTTGCGCTCGATGGCCTTGTGCGCGATGGCCTTGAGGGCGTTGGTGGTGAAGCGCAGCTGCACGTTGTCCAGCTCGAAGAGCTTCTGATACTGCCGCACCAGCGCGTTCCTGGGTTCCGTCAGGATACGCACAAGGTCCGGCTCGTCCAGTTCGTCCACATGGGTGATGATGGGGATGCGGCCCACGAATTCAGGGATGAGCCCGAACTTCACCAGATCCTGCGGATGGATCTTTTCCAGCAATTCCGACAGCGGCATGCCCTTGCTGCTGCGCACATGCGCGCCGAAGCCCATGGAACCGCCGGTCACGCGGGACTCGACGATCTTGTCCAGCCCCACAAAGGCCCCGCCCACGATGAACAGGATGTTGCTCGTGTTCATGCGTATGAATTCCTGCTGGGGATGCTTGCGCCCCCCCTTGGGCGGGATGTTGGCCTCGGTGCCTTCAATGATCTTCAAAAGGGCCTGCTGCACGCCTTCGCCGGAGACGTCGCGGGTGATGGAGGGGCCGTCGCTCTTGCGGGAGATCTTGTCGATCTCGTCGATATAGATGATCCCCTTGCTCGCCGCTTCCAGATCGTAGTCGGCGTTCTGCAGAAGCTGCACGAGGATGTTTTCCACATCCTCGCCCACATAACCGGCCTCGGTCAGCGTGGTCGCGTCAGCGATGGCAAAGGGAACCCGCAGCACCTTGGCAAGCGTCTTGGCCAGCAGGGTCTTGCCGCTGCCGGACGGGCCCACCAGCAGAATGTTGCTTTTTTCCAGCTCCACATCGTCGCCCAGGGCATCGGCGTAGAACACCCGCTTGTAGTGGTTGTGGACAGCCACCGAAAGGATCTTCTTGGCGTCATGCTGACCGATGACGTACTCGTCGAGCCGATCCTTGATCTCCTGCGGCGACAGCAGGCGCTCCGGCGAGTCGTCATGCTGGAGCCGGTCACGCGCGATGAGCTCCCCGCACGCCTTGATGCACTGGTCACAGATGCAGGCGTGCTCCTGCGTGATCATATTGTTGACTTCGCTTTCGGGGCGGCCGCAGAAGGAACAGCGCAGCTCCTGCTTCTTATCGGACGGCGTGGTGTCGGACATGGCTAGTTCTTTTCCTCCAGATCGCGGCGCGAGACCAGCACGCGGTCGATGATGCCCAGCTCGAGCGCTTCCTCGGGCGTAAGGAACTTGTCGCGTTCCGTGGCGCTGACGATGGTTTCGTAGGGCTGGCCGGAATGTTCGGCCAGCAGCCGGTTGAGGCGTTCCTTGATGCGCAGGATCTCGCGGGCGTGGATCTCGATATCCGTGGCCTGGCCCTGGTAGCCGCCCAGCGGCTGGTGGATCATAATCTGGCTGTTGGGCAGGGCAAAACGCATGCCCGGCTTGCCGGCGGACAGAAGAAAGGCCCCCATGCTGGCGGCCCGGCCCATGCAGACCGTGGTCACGGGCGAGGTGATGTAGCGCATGGTATCGTAAATGGCGAGACCTGCCGTGACGGAGCCCCCCGGCGAGTTGATGTAGAGGTTGATCTCCTGCTCGGGATCCTGCGATTCCAGAAACAGCAGCTGGGCGCAGATCAGCGAAGCGACGGCGTCCGTCACCTCACTGCTCAGAAGGACGATGCGGTCCTTGAGCAGGCGGGAATAAATATCGTAGGAGCGCTCTCCCCTACCCGTGTTTTCGATGACAAAAGGGATCTGATAGGCCTGCATGAACTTCCTCACTCTAGGGAAAGTGGCGTCCGCCAGATACGGTCGACACGCCGGAGAGGCTGAAAACTCCAACAACGCCGCACCTTGCGGCGCGACGCTGTCGGGACTGGCGCGGATCCGGCACCTAGTCGGCGATCGGGGCCGCGTCCTTTTTCACAGGGGTGATTTCCTTCATGGGCTCCACTTCCCGGACCTTCGCCTTGGCAAAGGCGGCCTCCATGCCCTTGTCGGCCAGCAGACGGTCGCGCATGGTGTTGATCATGCCGGTGCGCTCATAGGCTTCACGCACCTTGCGGAAGTCTTCACCTGTCTGGATGCAGATGCGGTACAGCTGGTTGTCCACTTCGCCCTGGCTGACGCTCAGGCCTTCCTTGCGGGCGATGGAAAGGAGCAGAACCTGGATGCGGGTCAGCTCCTCGGCCTGCTTCTGCAGTTCCTTCCGCAGCTCGTCTTCGGTCTTGCCCAGATCGGCAAGCTTCTTGCCCTGCTGCTCCAGCCGGGCCGCCGTCTCGGCGATGAGGGTGCGGATCTGCATGTCCAGCAGGCTTTCCGGCAGCGGGAATTCCAGACCGGCCAGCATCTTGTCCAGCATCTTCTTCTGAGCGGCGCTGCGCACCGCGTTCTCGCGGCTGTACGCGTAGCTGTCGCGGATGCTCGCCCGCAGCTTGTCCATGCTCTCGACGCCCACCTGCCTGGCAAGATCATCATTAATCTCCGGCAGCTTGCGCTGTTTCACCGCATGGACAGTCACCCGGATCTTTAGGGTCTTGCCGGCCAGACTCTGCGCGGGGATGTTTGCCGGGAAGACGATGTCGCCTTCGCCCGTCTGGCCGACCTTGACCGTCTTCACCAGCTTTTCGAAATCGTCGAGCGCCTGTCCTTCCCCAAGGGGAAGGTCGAAATTGTCGGTCTTGAGCTCGCCGAGCGACTTGCCGTCTTCGAAGGCCTCAAAGCTGATGTTGGCGATCTGCCCGTCCACGGCAGGCCCTTCGCCGGCCACATCCAGCAGTTCGGCCCGGTCGCGGCGGATGCGCTCGATGACGGCGTCCACCTCTTCATCGGTCACCACGGCCTTTTCCTTTTCCACTTCCATGCCTTCGTAGGCAGGCAGCTCAAAGGCAGGCAGCACTTCGAACTCAACGCTGAAGCTGAGCCCCTTGCCGCGGGCCAGCGCCCCGCCATCTTCCACAAACTGGATGCCGGACACCGGTTCGAGGCCGGCCTTGGTCAGCGCATCGCCGACCTTGGCATTGACCAGCGCCTGCCGGGCTTCCTCATAGATGTAGTCGTGGAAGCGCTTTTCCACCACCGAGGCAGGCACTTTGCCCTTGCGGAAACCGTCAATCTGCACGGATTTGCGGTAGTAGGCCACGGAACGCGCTATGGCGTCGTCCACGTCACTGGCTTCGGCGACAATGCTGATTTTCCTTTTTACCGGCGAAAGTTCTTCAATGGTATATTCCACAGGGCGCTCCTTGGGCGATTTTTTCTCCCATCTGCCATGCTGGGGGCTCGCCGGCTTTACGGCTTTCTGCAATGGGAACCGTCTCTGCTACCATAAAGAGCAGGGCAACACAAGTCCGCCGCGCCGGCCCTCCCGGAGCGGTACGCAAGGTCGGCGCGGGCGCGCCGCCGAACCAGGCGTCTGTGTGCAAAAAGCCCACGGGATTCCGCAACGCCCCTTGGCCGGGGGTGCAGTTCCTGTGGGCCTGCCAGACACGCCATGACTGGTGCGAGAGGGGGGAATTGAACCCCCACGGATGAACCGCTGGATTCAGACCCCATCGACGTGGCGGCCTCGGCCACCCGCACCTCCTCGCTCCAGCACGCCGTGGTCTTCACGGGGGGCATCCTCCTGTTCAGCGACCAGACGCAGTTCGCGCTGGAGCACGACACGGTGCTCGCCAACTCCACGGTCAGCATCAAGCCGGTGACGGAGTTCGCCTGCGATGTGACGGCCCAGCCCGTCTCCTCCGGCAAGACCGTGTTCTTCGCCGTCAACCGGGGAGAGTGGGGCGGCATCCGGGAATACTACACCATGCCGGACAATACCGACCAGAACGACGCCGCCGACGTGTCCTCCCATGTGCCGCACTACATCAACGGCGGCATCCACAAGCTGCTTTGCTCCACCAACGAAGACTTTCTGCTTGTCCTCTCCCGTGGAAGGACGGAATCCATCTGGCTGTACAAATACTTCTGGAACGGCTCGGAAAAGGTGCAATCCGCGTGGAGCCGCTGGGACATGGCCGGGAAGGTGGCCGGTCTGGCCCTCCATGACGCCCGTGTCTTCCTGCTCATGGACTATCGGGGCGAGGGCCTTTTTCTGGAGGTCATGGACATTTCCCCGGCCTGCCGCGATGCGGACGAGAACTTTGAGTACGCCCTCGACCGCAAGCTGACGGAAGCCGACTGCGCGGTCTCGGCCTATGACAGCGCCACGGAAAGCACGACCATCACCCTGCCCTACGCCCCGGCCACGGCTCCCGCCGTCATCACCCGCAGCGGGGAGGGCCAGCGGGCGGGCTACGCCCACGAGGTGGAATCCCTGAAGGGAAAGACCCTCATGGTGCGCGGCAACGCCACGGGCAGAAAGCTCTTCATCGGCCTGCCCTTCGAGAGCCGCTACACCTTCTCCACCTTCGCGCTGCGGGAAGGACAGAAGGGCAATGCCGTCACGTCGGGCCGTCTCCAGCTCCGCAGCCTCTCCATCGCCTGTGAGGAGACCGGCTATCTGGAGGTGGAGGTCGTCCCCTCCTTCCGTCAGCCCAGCCGCTACCGCTTCACCGGCAGGGAGTTGGGTCACGGCACAAACCGCATAGGCTCCCTTCCGCTCTATACGGGAACCATCCGCGTGCCCCTGCTTTCTCTCAACACACAGGTGGCCGTCTCCCTCGTGTCCAAGTCCTTCCTCCCCTTCTCCGTGGTCAACGCGAGCTGGGAAGGTTTCTACAACACACGCAACAGGCAGGTATGACATGTGCATCATCCCCGACCATCTGCGGGACTTCACCCGCCCCGCCTGCCGGGCCGACGTGGAGGCGCTGGCTCCCCGCCTCCTTCGGGAGGACAGGGAGGACATCGCCGCGCTTACAGGCGGACATACGCCCCGTGAAGCTCTGCTGCACGGCCTGCGTCACTCCACGCCCGGCATCGCCTTCTTCCTCCCCGGCCAGCCCACGGCGGTCATGGGCATGGGCGGCATCATCCACCCGGCCCTCGTCTGGCTGCTCTTTCACGAAGACCTGCTCACCTCCCCCGCCGGGCGGAAGCTCTTTCTGAAACACTGTCCCGCCGTGCGTGACTGGCTGTTGTCCCTTACGCCCACGGGCTTCATGTACAACCGCACCCTCGCCTCCAGTCGTCGCATCCGCCGCTGGCTCCACTGGCTGGGGGCCGAGGAACTTCCCCCCACGCCGCACGACGGTGTGGTGTGGTTTGAAATCGTGAAAAAGAAGGGGGAAGCCCATGTGTAGCCCAATGGCGCTCGGTATCGCCTCCCTCGCCATCGGCACAGGCTCCGCCATCGCCAAGGGCGTGGCCCAGCAGCAGTACATGACGGCGCAGGCCGAAGAATACGCCCGCGTGGCCGACCTCAACAACAAGGCCGCCGTGCGGGAATATACGGAGCAGTCCGCCGCCGAGCGCGTCTCCCAGATGCAGGAACAGGCGCAGGCTTCCCGGCAGGCGCAGGAGATACAGAAGGACGCCCTCCAGAAGAAGGGAACCATGCTGGCCTCCACCAACGCGACGGGCGGGGCGCTCAATGCCCTCATGGCCGACTACGAGCGGGAGGAGGCCGTGCGCCGGGACAACATCCGGCAGCAATATGAGATGCGGGCCGTGGGCCATGAGCTCAACCTGTCCGCCTACAAGGACAGGGCACAGAACCGCATCAACTCCAACCGCAACTTCATCGGAAGTCAGAGCGCGGGCATGAACGCCCTCGGAACCATCCTCGGCATCGGCGCGGCGGGCCTGAACGCCTATGGGCTGTATTCCGACCTTGATTACCGCCAACGCACGGGAGGTGCTGGCTAATGGCAGGACGCGCACAGTCATCCCAACCCACCATCAGGGAGGAGCTTTCCCCCGTTGACCGTCTCACCCCGGCGGTCTCGGCCCAGCAGATATTCTCCTACATGCAGGCCCGCCCCGGCTACGTCGCTCAGGGACGAGACCTGCAACGGCTGGCCGAATCTCTGGATTCCTTCGGCGGCAGCTTCGGCAGGGCCGCCCGAACCTACATGGACAAGAAGATAGCCGAGGATGTGAGTGAAGCCGAACAGCTCTATCGGGAACACCCGGAACTCACCAAGAACATGGAGGCGTGGCGCAAGGCCGCCGAGGCCGACCCCGCCGTGCTGAACAAAAGCCCGTGGGTCAAACGCTATGTGGAGCATACCATCCTGCGTAACGAGGCCCAGACCATCGACGCGGAACTACGGAACTTCTACGTCACCTCCGGGCTGGTCAACGAACGCGACACAAAGAAAGTGGCCGAGGCCGTCAACGCAAAGATGGGTGAGCTGGTCAAGAATTCGGCGGCCAACAAGTATGAGGACCCCCTCGCCCTCGGTCCAAACTTCCATGCCCCACTGCGTAACGCCACGAGCAACCTCCTCGCCATGCACACGGCCAGTGTGGAGGCGCAGAACGCCAGGCTCGTCATGCAGCAGGCCCACCAGAACATCGACAACATGATAAGGGGAATTACCGACCCCCGCTTCCCCAACAGCCTCAATCCCCGCCTCCCTTCCGACGCGGCGTCCCTGGCCGACCGCCACGCCGCCGCGCTCCAGACGGTCATGGGCGACATGATGGCGCGGGGCTTCCGGCAGGCCGACCTTGTGCAGTTCGCCACGGACAGCGTGCTGCGTACCGGGGGCTCCGTCTCCCGCATGGAAGCCGTGCTGCGAAAAGTCACCGTCCCCGGCCTTGACGGCAAGCCCGTCTCCCTGCTCTCCCAGCCCGGCGTCCGGGACATGCTGGAGCAAAAGCGGGACGTGGAGACGGACAGGGCGTGGAAGGCGGAGACACGGGCGTGGACGCGGAGAAACTGGGCGCGGGAAGATGCACACATCCTTGCCCGCAACATGGGCGTCGTGGATGGCACGTCCCATGCCGTCAAGACGATGGAGGAGGCCCGGGAGGCGGGCATCTCGCCGGAGTATTACCCGGTATATGTGGAGCAGGCCAGATTCGGCTCCAATGCCGCCCTGAATCCCCAGCCTTCCAATCCCCTCTCCGACGAGGAGTATCAAAATACCCTCATCGGCATCAGGAGAGGCGCGCTGGGACTGGCTGACGTGCAAGACATGCTGCCTCGCCTCACCAAGGAACAGAAAGACGAAGCCGTGAAAACCGCCCTTGCGATGGGGGACGCCGACGAAAAGGCCGCCGTCTCGGCGCAGACCTCCGTGAAGAAAACGTTCCTTGCCTCCCTCGTCGGACAGAGCCGGGCGGAGGGCTACCTTGACGGGAGCACAACGCCCATCGGCAACGACCTTGTGATGCTCAATGCCGTGGAAGCGCTTACCCTCTCCTATCAGGAGGAGCGGGAAGCCTACATGAAACGCCTGAACGTCGCCAAGCTCTCCGCTGAACAGGAGGGGCGTTTCCGGGCGTCCTTCGTTTCCAACGCCATGTCCGAGCTGGAGAAACGCTTCGGCCCGCAACAGCCCACCATGAGAAAGGAAGCGGCGGCGGGCAGGGTGGGCAGATTGTAAATTGAAAGTTAACAGAGGGCTTGCCAAAAAAAGAAAGCCCCATGACAGTTGTTTTGCAAGCAAA
>NZ_CALUYG010000059.1 GCF_944324935.1 uncultured Desulfovibrio sp.
TTTGCAAAACAACTGTCATGGGGCTTTCGTTTTTTGGCAAGCCCTCTGTTAACTTTCAATTTACAATCTGCCCAAAACGGTTTCGCTCTCCCTCTCGCAACATCCTTCTTTTTCAATATGTTAGAAAACTTCGCGGATGACGGCACCGGCCAGCAGGCGGCCGTCAGCGTCATACACGGCGGCTATCTGCCCAGGAGCGCTGGGGAAATGCGGACCGTGCGCGGCGTCCAGGCATATCCGCAGGCCGCCGTCGGCCAGGGGATGCACCTCGGCCGGGGCGGGCTGCTGGCGGTAGCGCAGTCGCACGAACAGCGGACCGGCAAAGGCGGACCGCCACATGGCGTCCGGGAGAAAGACATTGGCGGGTGCGGTGCGGCAGCCGCGCATGGCAAGCTGGGCCCGTCCGCCCACCAGCAGGGCCTGGCGGGCCGTGTCCTTGCCGAGCACATAGAGCGGTTCGCTGTAGGCGATGCCAAGGCCGCGCCGTTGCCCTTCGGTATAGCGCCAGAGGCCCTCATGCCGGGCGATGGGCCGTTCCCCCTCGGGCGTCCGCAAAAGGACGGGGCCGCCCGAGGGCGGCGACATGCCGTCCGCGGCCCAGCGGCGCGGGAGAAAGTCGCGGTAGGCGTCTTCGGCGGCGGGGATGAAGCAGATCTCCTGGCTCTCGCCGGGCAGGGGCACGTCCAGTCCGGCGGCGGCTACCGCATCCCTGCATGCCTGCTTGGTGAGGCCGGCAAGGGGGAACACGGCGCGTTGCAGCGCCTGTGCCGGGACAAGGGCAAGGAAGTAGCCCTGGTCCTTGCGCGGATCGGCGGCAGGAGCGAGCAGAAGCCGGCCTGAGGGGGGATGCGGCGCCAGCCGGGCATAGTGCCCTGTGGCAAGGGCGTCAGCCTGGAGCAGGACGGCGGCCTCCTGAAGCACGCCGAACTTGATGGCCGCATTGCAGAGGGCGCAGGGATTGGGCGTCTGCCCCTGCGCGTAGGCCCGGACAAAGGGCTGGATGACGGCCCGGGCGAAGCGGGCGCGGGCGTCCAGCAGATAGAGGGGCACGCCGAGACGGCGGCAGGCCGCGCGCAGGCCGGGCAGGGCGGGCGAGAGACTCGCCGGATCGACGCCGTCGGGCAGGGCGGGGATGGTCGGGGCAGGCCGCACGCGGTCGGACTCTCCCGCCGGGGGGACGAGCCAGAGGCGGGGGGCATCCGCATCCGCCGAGAGCGGCAGGCCTCCGCCGGGCGGCAAGGGATCGTGCGCCTCCCCGGGAAGAAAGAGGCCGTGCAGGGCCAGCGGATCATGGCCCTGCTCGCGCAGGCGGCAGAGGGCGCACAGGCTGTCCACGCCGCCGCTGACGGCTACGGCAAGGCGGGCCATCAGAGGATCTGGTTCAGGAACTGGCGCAACCGGGGGTGGCGGGGGGCGGTAAAGAGCCTGTCCGGCGTGCCCATTTCCAGGATCTGCCCATGATCCATGAAGATGACGCGGTCGGCGACCGTACGGGCAAAGCCCATTTCGTGGGTGACGCAGACCATGGTCATGCCGTCCTCTGCCAGATTGACCATGACGTCCAGCACTTCGCCGACCATTTCCGGGTCGAGGGCGGAGGTGGGCTCGTCAAAAAGCATGATGGCCGGTTGCATGGCCAGGGCGCGGGCAATGGCCACGCGCTGCTGCTGCCCCCCGGAAAGCTGGGCGGGGTAGACGTTGGCCTTGTCGCTGATGCCCACCCGCTTGAGCAGGGCAAAGGCGCGGTCTTCCGCCTCCTTGCGGGAAAGCCTGAGCAGTTTGACGGGAGCGAGGGTGACGTTCTGCAGCACGGTCTTGTGCGGGAAAAGGTTGAACTGCTGGAAGACCATGCCGAGGTTGCGGCGCATCACGTTGATGTCGTTATGGTGATCGGTGATGTCCTGTCCCTGCACGAGGATGCTGCCGCGGTCGATCTCTTCCAGGCGGTTGATGGAGCGCAGCAGCGTGGACTTGCCGGAACCGGAGGGGCCGATGACCACGACACGTTCGCCGGCGGCAATGTCCAGACTCACATCCTGAAGGGCGGCATTCCTGCCGAAGTACTTCCAGACGTTCTTGATGCTGATGATCGGAGCGGCGTTATCTTTTTCCATCATAGTAGTTCAGGCGGGATTCCATTATGCTGACAACCTTGGAAAGCAGCAGCGTGATGATCAGGTAGATAAGGGCGATGACCGTATAGGTCTCGAAATAGAGGTAGGTATTGTTGGCGTAGCTGCGGGCCCGCTGCATGAGGTCGGGCATGGATACCACGGAGACCAGCGCCGTGTCCTTGAGCATGGCGATGCATTCATTGCCGATGGGCGGCAGGATGGTGCGCCAGGCCTGCGGCAGGATGACGTAGAACATGGTCTGGAAGCGGTTGAAGCCCAGGGAGCGGGCGGCCTCCGTCTGTCCTTTGGAGATGGCCAGGATGCCCGCGCGGAAGACTTCGCCCATGTATGCGCCGTAGCAGAAGCTGATGGAGATGACGGCGGCGGCGGTGCGGCTCAGCTGCAACAGGCCGGAAAGCGCATAATAGAAATAAAAGATCTGCACCAGCAGCGGGATGCCGCGGATGACCTCCACATACGTGGAGGCTACGAGATTGATGAGCCGATGGCGCGAGATGCGCCCGAGCCCCGTGAGCAGCCCCAGCGGCACGGCGCAGCAGATGGACAGGAGCGTCACCTGGAAGGTGGCGGCAAGCCCGTCCGGCACGAATGTGAGGATGTCGCGGTACGGGTCGGGCCGGAACCACGCCAGACAGCAAAGGGTTACGATGGCGCCGACCAGGGCAATGGACCAGGCGTTGACGATGCGCCATTCCCGCGGGTCGGGGATGGACGGGCCTTCAGTGACCATGATGATGGTATTCTTGCTCTGGCCGTCACGGCTGTCGGGCATGGTGTTCTCTTCGGTCACCATGACGATGTTGCCCTTGCTCTGGCCTTCGATCTTGTCCTGCATTGCCGCTTCCTGCGTAAGGGGTAAGATGTGGGATGTGCGGGGGCCGCGGCCCCCGCACGGCATGCGGGCCTAGTCGGCGCCCATCCACTTTTCCTTGATCTTGGCCTCGGTGCCGTTGTCACGGATGATCTTGAGGCCCTTGTTGATCTTTTCCACCAGGTCCTTACGGCCCTTCTTGACGGTGAAGCCGTAGTATTCCACATCGTTGGTGACGAGGGGGATGGTGAGCTTCTTGGCGTATTCGGCCTTCTTGTTCATGTAGAACATGGCCACCGGGTCGTCGCAGATGACGGCGTCGATGCGCCCGGCCACCATGTCCTGGATGGCCAGGCCCACATCGTCGTATTCACGGATGGTGGCGCCCACGTTGGCCTTCTGCATGACGAAGATGCCGGTGGTGCCGATCTGGCCGCCCACGTTCTTGCCCTTGAGGTCGTCCAGCTTGGCGATGGACTTGCCGGCGGGCATGATCACGGCCTGGTGCACTTCATAATACGGGTCGGAAAAGTCGAAGGCCTTCTGGCGTTCGGGGGTGATGGTGGTGGAAGAGGCCACGATGTCGTAGTTGCCCGCCGCCACGCCGGCAAAGATGCCGTCCCAGGCGATGTTGCGGATCTCCACCTCAAAGCCGGCGGCCTGCGCCACGGCCCGGATGATGTCGAAGGAGTAGCCCACAGGGGTCTTGTCCTTGTCCAGGGCTTCCATGGGCGGCCAGGTGCAGTCGCCGGCCACGATGTAGGTTTCGGCAGCCGCGGGGCTGCACCAGAGGGTCAGGGCCAGCAGGGCCAGAGCAAATTTGCGCAGCATGTGTGCATCCTCCAGAAAAAATGAATACGAACCCGTCCGACGCCGGGAAGGGCGGACGCGGGGCACGGCGCGCATCGCCGCCGCTCCGTCCCGGGAGCGGCGCGTCCGTCCGCCGTGCCGCAAAAAGTTCTCCGTATGTAGCTGCGGGGGACCGATGCGTCAAGCCCTTACCACGAGTTGCCGGGATTGGGGTCCTTGTCGACGGCCGCGGGGGTCGCTGCCGGCGGGGCGATCAGGCGGGCGCTGCCGTCGTTGTCGGCGTCGTCGCGGTCATCCTTGAGGGCCTGCTGGACGAACCAGTCCTCACGGATGCGCCAGGAGGCCGCCGCCGTATACGCGGGGGATGAGTAGCCCACGGACAAAACGAGCGTCCGCCGGGCATGCTCCTGCAGGCGGATGAGCAGCGGGGTGAAGTCGGCATCGCCGGAAAGGATGATGAATTCGTCAAACTTGGTGGGGTGGGAGAGGTCATCCATGCAGTCCATGACCAGATGGATGTCGGTGCTGGTCTTGCCGCGCGAGGTCAGGGGCGGGCAGTCCACCACCTGGAAGGCGCTGCGGGTGAACTGGTGGCGAAATTCCTGATAGCGCTGCGGATTGAGATAACACATGCGTTTGAGGATGCGCCGGCGCACGCCGTCGCCATAGAGGATGCGCAGGGCATGGTTCTCCAGCCAGCGCACCCAGCGATAGGGCGTGCTGCCGAAAGCGCGGGCCGCTTCCGGGTCCGCTTCCAGAAAACGGGTGTAGATATTGTCGAAATCCACATACAAGGCACTGTACACTTCATCGAATCCACTGAAACGAGCCATATTGTTCCCCAAAGAAAAAATGACGGAAAGCGGGAAGATCGCAGGCGATCCCCCTCAAAGGTTGTACACAGCCGCCGCGCGGCTGTCCAGCCGCCGGAAGGGAAAGCCTCCGGGCTTGAATTTGCCCGGCGTGTCGGCTAGCGTAAGCAGCGAGTGCCTATGTGGAACATGTTTGCTGATCTCCTTCCGCGGTCGTCCCCGCGCGAATTGCGTGCCCGCTGGCGCGAAGATCGCGCCGGATTCTGGTACACGGCGCTTTTCTGGACCTTCTGGCTCTCGCTGGCCAGCTTCCCCATCGGCTACGGCGCCCGGGAGGTGCTGCCGCCGCTGTGCGCCGTCTTCCTCGTCTGCTACTATCGTCATGCCTGGCGGCAGTCCGTCTGGCGGCGTCTGGCCCTGCGTCCGCTGTTCTACAGCCTGTGGGCCATGATCGTGCTGGGCGTGCTGTTCTCGGGGGACATGCTCTCCTCCCTGCTGCATGCGGGCACGGGCATCAACAAGGGCTTCATCCTGCCCATCATCGGTATGGAATGCGTCCGCAGCGGCAGGGATCTCCGCCGTCTCGTGGGGGCAAGCGTGCTGGCCTGCTTCTGGCAGGGGCTGGACGGCATCTGGCAGGCCTGGACGGGATACGACTTCATCATGGGCTACACGCTCAACGGCGGACGCCTTACCGGCAGCCTGGGCGACTACTCCGTCGGCAACTACATCGCGCTGGCCATCATCCCCGCGCTGGGGCTCTGGCACATGCTGCGCCGCCATGCCGGCACGGTGCGGAGCCTTGCCGTCTGCGCCGTCGCGCTGGGGCCGGCTTTTTTCCTGCTGGAGGGGGCCAGCAGCCGCAGCGGCATCCTTGCCGTCTCCTCGGCCTTCGTTTTCTGGTGGCTGCTGTCCCGCCGGCGGGTGAACGTCCTGCCGCTGGCTGGCGGAGCGTGCGTCATGCTGGGCTATGTCCTGCTGCAGGCGTCGCGGCTCGCGCCCGAGACCGTGGCCAATGACGGTCGCTGGAGCCTCTGGGAGCTCGGCTGGAAGGTCTTTTGCCAGCATCCCTTCTTCGGGGCCGGCGCGGGGCAGTACAATACCGCTTTCCGGGAGCTGGGGCTCGTGCCCGCACGGGATGCCATCACCATCTCGCATCCGCACAATCTTTACCTGGACATCCTCTATGCGCACGGCATCATCGGCTTCCTGCTGGGCATGGCCTTTCTGGCGGGATTCGCCTGGTGGGGCTATGCCCGCATCCGCCGGCAGCTTGCGAGCCGGCCGGGGGATGACGCCGGCCGTCTGTACTGGACGCTGGCGGGCTGGTTCTGGGTGGGCTATATGGGCTGGCTCGTCAACGGCATCTTCGGGCACGATTTTTACCGGATATGGTGGCTGGCGCTGGCCATGTCCTATGTGGGGATATTCATCGGGGCCATCGTCAACGGCGAGGACCCGCCCGAGTCGCGACAGGATCCCGCCTGCTGACAGCGGGCCGGGCAACGACGGCATACATGGGAAAGGGGGGCGTGAGCCCCCCTTTTTTTACGCGCTTTCAGCCGTTGCGCCGCCGCAGGCGGTCGCAGCGCTCCTGCATGAGGAAACGCCCCGTCACCGAGTGCGGATCGGCCACGATGGCCTCCGGCGTCCCCTGCGAGACGATGAGGCCGCCGTTCTCCCCGCCGCCCGGGCCCATGTCCAGCACATGGTCGGCCGCCAGAATCATGTCGGTGTTGTGCTCGATGACCACGACGCTGGCCCCCTTGTCCACCAGCGTATGCAGCACGCTGATGAGCTTGCCCACCTCGTGCATGTGCAGGCCGGTGGTGGGCTCGTCCAGGATGTAGATGGTCCCCGGCAGGGAGCGCTTGCCCAGCTCGCGGGAGATCTTGATGCGCTGGGCCTCGCCGCCGGACAGGGTGGTGGCGGGCTGGCCCAGGCGCAGATAGTCCAGCCCCACGTCTTCCAGCACGGCCAGGCGACGCTCCAGCACCGGGTAATTCTCGAAGAACTGCCGCGCCTGGCTCACCGGCAGGTCGAGCACTTCGGCAATGTTGAGGCCCTTGTAGCGCACATCCAGCGTCTCGTGGTTGTAGCGCCGTCCCTTGCAGACGTCGCAGGTCACATAGACGTCGGGCAAAAAGTGCATCTCCACCCGTATCTGACCGTCCCCGCCGCAGGCCTCGCAGCGGCCGCCCCTGACGTTGAAGCTGAAGCGTCCCGGCTTGTAGCCGCGCTTGCGGGCGTCCGGCGTCATGGCGAAGATATTGCGGATCTCGTCGAATACTTTGGTATAGGTGGCCGGATTGGAGCGCGGCGTGCGCCCGATGGGCGTCTGGTCGATGGCCACGATGCGCTCGATGGGCTGGGCGTCCTCGCTGAAACTCAGGCCGCCGATGCTGCCGGGCTGGTCCACGCGCTGCCCCAGCATGATGGCCAGATGCTTGTAGAGGGTGTCCACCACCAGCGAACTCTTGCCCGAGCCCGACACGCCGGTGACGCAGGTGAGCACGCCCAGCGGGATACGGCAGTCGATGCCGCGCAGATTGTTGGTCGTGACCTTGTGCAGGGTCAGCCAGCCGCGCGGTTCGCGGCGCTCGTCGGGCAGGCTGATGGCGGCGTCCCCCCGCAGGTAGCGGGCCGTGAGCGTGTCCGCCTGCAGCAGTTCCGGCACGCCGCCCTGGAACATGAGCTCGCCGCCGTGGATCCCCGAGCCCGGACCGAGCTCGATGACCGTATCCGCCGCGCAGATGGTGGCCTCGTCATGCTCCACCACCAGCACGGTATTGCCGCGTTGCTGGAGGGAACGCAGGGTCCCCAGCAGGCGCTCGTTGTCGCGCGGGTGCAGGCCGATGGAGGGCTCGTCCAGCACATAGGTGACGCCCACCAGACCCGAGCCGAGCTGGGAGGCCAGACGGATGCGCTGGGCCTCGCCGCCGGACAGGGTGGACATGGAACGCCCCAGGGAAAGGTACTCCAGCCCCACATTGCGCATGAAGGAGAGCCGATGGCGCAGCTCTTTCATAAGCGGTTCGGCAATGAGGGCGTGACGTCCGTCAAAGGTGCGCGCCTCCAGCCATTCCAGCGCCCGCTCCACGGAAAGGGCGCAGAACTGGGCGATGTTCAGGTCGTCCACCCGGACGGACAGGGCGTCGGCATTGAGCCGTCTGCCGCCGCAGTCCGGGCAGTCGGCCGACTGGCGGAAGCGGGCCAGCATCTCCCGCCAGGCGTCGCCGTACTGCATGCCCTTTTCCAGCAGCGGGATGACGCCGGGCCAGCGCTGTTCGCTGACGGGCAGGTCGGCCTGACCCTGCAGACCGGTAAAGTGCTCGCTCTGATAGTCTCCCGTCGCCCCGAGGGCCACGCTGCCGCCCATCCAGTTGCGGCGCAGGCCGGAGCCGGCGGCAGCGGGGCGGCCCTGTTCGTCCTCGCCGTAAAAGAGCGTGGCAAGGGCCTCGTCCGAAAAACTTTCCAGCGGGCTGTCCAGCGTGAAGCCCTGCCGCTTGCCCAGCGCGGCCAGCGCCGGCGCGTAACGGGCAAAGTGCTTTTCCGCCGCCCAGGGGAGCAGGGCCCCGCCTTTGAGGGAAAGGCCGCGGTTGGGCGCGATGAGGCGCGGTTCGAAATAGTCCACCGTGCCCAGGCCCACGCAGCGCGGACACGCGCCCTGCGGGCTGTTGAAGGAAAAGAGCTGCGGGCTGGGCGCGGGCAGGGATATACGGCAGGTCGGACAGACGGACGTGGTGGAATGGATGCTGTCCCGCTGGTCTTCGGGCGCGTCGGGCAGGTGCAGCACGAGCCGCCCCTCGCCGTAGCGCAGGGCCAGTTCCACGGAGTCGGCCAGCCGTCCCCGGATGCCCTCCTTGCAGACCAGCCGGTCGACCACAAGATCCAGGCTGTGCTTGCGGTTCTTGTCCAGCGGGGGGACGTCGTCCAGCGTATGGAATTCGCCGTCCACCCGCACGCGGGCAAAGCCTTCGGCCTTGAGTTTCTTGAGCTTGTCCTGTTGCGTGCCCTTTTGCAGCTCCACCAGCGGCGCCAGCACCATGAAGCGGGTCCCCTCGGGCAGGCGCAAAATGTCGGCGATGATCTCGTCCGCCGCCCGCGCCTCGATGGGACTGCCGCAGCGCGGACAGTACATGCGCCCCAGCCGGGCATAGAAGACGCGCAGGAAGTCATGGATCTCCGTCACCGTACCCACCGTGGAACGCGGATTGCGGGACGTGCTCTGCTGTTCAAGGGAGATGGCCGGGGAGAGGCCCTCGATCTTCTCCACGTCCGGCTTGTCCATCTGCGGCAGGAACTGCCGGGCGTAGGCGGAGAGCGATTCCACATAGCGCCTCTGTCCCTCGGCGTAGACGATGTCGAACGCCAGGGTGGACTTGCCCGACCCCGACGGGCCGCAGATCACCACCAGTTCATCACGGGGGATATCCAGACTGATGTCCCGCAGGTTGTGCTGACGGGCATGCTCGATATGTATGCAGTGCGAGTGTTTCATACGGGCTATGTAAGCAGCGCCTCCCGCCTTGGCAAGCATCCTCTGTGAGGGGGCGCGCCGCACGACCGGCGGGCTGTGCGGCGGGGTGGCGCGCGTACGGCGGCCCTGCCGTGGGCATCCGCGCAAAGCGCGGCATGACGGATGCTCCGCCGTCACGCCCATACGCGGCAAAAAAGCGTGCGTGCGGCAGCCGAGGCGGGCTGGAGCATGGACAAATGTCGACAAAGGCGGTATAAATTTTTTTACGCCGCGGCCGGAAGATGTCCGGCCGGGCGCAGCGTTCAGCGAGGGGGCATCTATGCGTCAGGCTTTGGCCGTACTGGCCGTACTGTCCGTGTGTTGGGGAAGCGGGACTGTTTCACCCTGCGCCGAAGCGTCGGCGCAGGCGGAAGGCGGCACGGCGGGCGAGCCGATCATCGTGCGCATGCCCGAAACGGCGACGACGGCGCAGCAGGCCGTCCCGCCGGCGGCCCTTCCCGCAGCGACCGGCAGACCGCAGGGCGCCACCTCGGGCAGCGAGCCCATCACGCCGGCCACAGCGCCCCCTTTGCCCCAAAATGTCAGTCCGGCTCCCACGCCCGCGCCCACACCGTCCAACGCGGCCAGTGCCGCCTCGGCCTACCAGACGCGGCGTTTGACGGCCCGACACTTTTTTGCCCTGCTGCCCACGAGCATTTTCGAGGCGACGGCGGAGGGGCTGGACGAGAGCCAGAAGCAGGAGCTGCTTGTCAACGGCATGTCGGATTTCTGGGAGCTGGCGGGCGAGACCGATGATGTCATCGTCTTCACGGCCCTGCCGTTCCGGGACAGCGGCGTGGCTGTGCGCTTGTTCCGCAACGAGCAGGACGGCTCGGTGCTGGCGGCCATCGGCACGCTGGGCGGTGAGATGTGCACCGTCGAACTCTGGCGCATGGACCGCAACGGGCGGACGATACCGGTGGACACGCCGCTGGAGCCCCCCGTGCAGGAATTTTTCGCCCGGGATGCCAGTCTTCCCAAGGACATCAATCCCTCGGTGAACATCTGCCTCGGGCGGGGCGGACTGGTAGCCCGCCCCATTTTCTGGAACGCCTCCGGCATGGTGCACATGCCGCTGACCTATGATGTGAGTTATCAGTGGGACGGGCGGCATTTCGAGAAGCAGATCCAGCCGCATCAGGCCGCTGCCGGTACGGGGTTCTGATAGCGCGCCGTATCCTGCGGAGGATGCGGAAACTCCCCCCTGTCGTCGGCAGGGGAGATTTCTTTGTCTTTGACGCAAAAATTGTCTTGACCTTTGGCGCGAAAGGGTCCATAAACGCTTCTCGCGCCGGACGGACGCCGCAAGGGCCGGACGGAGCGGGCTTTGACAATGGCACAGCGAGCGCCGTGGACGACGGGCGGACGAAAGGGTCCCGCAAGGATTTTTTTCGGAGGCCGCAAAAAAGTTGTTGACAGCGAGAGTGGTTTTGACTAGGTTCACACCTCGCAACGACGACAACGCGTCGAGTGGATGAAAAAAAATCGAAAAGTGGAAAAAAGTTGTTGACAGTGGGTCGAGCTTTGAGTAGGTTCACGCACCGCGCTGAGGAAAACGACTTTGCCGTTTCGATGAAAAAAGTTCACGAAAACGAAAAAAAAGTTGTTGACACGGTGCTGTGAAGTGAGATAAAATCACTGAGAG
>NZ_CALUYG010000060.1 GCF_944324935.1 uncultured Desulfovibrio sp.
AAAGCCGTCCGCTTTCCCGCGTTCTTATCTTTTGAGGCACGCCAGTCGGCCCGCCTTTGAGCGGCCTGTGCATCATACCTGCCGTTTTTATTGGCGTTTCGCCGGACTTCCCTTGAAATGGCCGCTGGGCTGTAGCCGAGGAGATCGGCAATGCTCCTGAGGGATTTTTCCCCCAGAAGCCGCTCTATGATTTCTCTGTGAGTTTTGGTAAGGTGTTTTTGCCCCATGACAGTTCCTCGTTGTTGAGGTGTTTGCTTGCAAAACAACTGTCATGGGGCTTTCTTTTTTTGGCAAGCCCTCTGTTAACTTTCAATTTACAATCTGCCCCCCAAGCCCCCCATCCCTTCCCCAGCGCGCTTTTACCGGGGAAGAGCCGAGGGCACGAGGCCCCCAGCCCCCCAGGCAAGCGGAGCACATACAGAGTATTTGTCTTATAATATTAGAGAATTTTGCCTTTGAAAAAGGCAAAATGCGAAGCGGCACAGCGCCGTCCGGCCCAAAGTGAGCGAAAACATCGCGTTTTTTCTGCGAAATACCAGGCCGTATGGTGTGGAACGCGAAGCGTTTCACACTGAAAAAGCTCTAAGACAGACCGTAAAAAGCGGCAGGACAACGGCCCGCATCCCCTTGCGGACGGCCGTCCTGCCGCTGGCGCTCCTTCGGATCCCACCGCGCTCTTCCGCGTCACGCTGGCAGCGTCATTCTCTCGCCTGCCCGCAACGCCTCTTCCTCAGTCTCCAGCCGTACGACGGCGGCAGGCGGGAGCGGCAGACGCAGCACCTCCGTCAGCGGCAGGGCCAGCGCATGCGCCATGAGGCTGCGAATGACGCCCGCGTGACTCACACAGAGCAGACATTCCCCGGCATGCGCGGCCCGAAGCCGCCGCACGGCCGCCAGCGCCCGCCGCTGCACGTCCTGGAAGCTCTCTCCCCCCGGCGGGGCCACGCGGGCCGGATCCGCTCCGCGCGCCGCCCATTCCACGGGGAAACTACGCTGGATGTCTTCCTTGCGGAGCCCTTCCCAGCGGCCGAGCGCCACCTCCAGCAACGCCGGTTCCCGCAGCGGCGGGAAGACGTTCCCACCGGCTTCGCGCAGGACGGCCAGCACGAGGGAGGCGCTCTCCCGGCAGCGGGAAAGAGGCGAACTCACGACCCGCACGGGCGGCAGCCCTTCCGCTCCGTACAGCGCCTCCCGCAGCCGCAGGAAGTCCCGGGCCGCCCGTCGCATCTGTTCCCGGGCCGCCGGATGCAGCGGCACGTCCAGCCTGCCGTACAGACGACCACGCACGGTCTCCGTCACCGCGCCGTGCCGCATGGCCCAGACGTCGCCCGGACGGGCCTCACTCGCCGGCGGCATGCCGTCCCGCTCCGTCATGCTCGGCGGGGCCCCCGTCCGCCAGCGCCTGCCGCGCAATGGCCGCGGGGTCGGCCGCCTTGCCCTGGCCCGCCAGCGGGCGCAAGGCTTCCGCCAGGGCGGCCTCCATGCCCAAGGCCCGCTCGCGGCGGCCCTCGATGGCGGCACAGGCGGCCTCATCCCCGGCATAGCGCTCCAGCTTGTCCGCAAAGCGCCGGGAGACGCTGACCCAGTCGCCGCCACGGCAATACTTGTCCGCCAGAAAAACGAGCTCCCTTTCCGTCAGCTCTTCAGGGGGGACGGGCGTCATGTCCCGGTGCGCGCCCACGATGCCCGCCAGCCGCTCCAGCCCGTAGCCCCGTAACAGCCGCTCTCCGGCGGCTTCATGATCAGCCTCGCCCTTGCAGACGTCATGCAGCAGTCCGGCCACACGGCAACAGGCGACATCAGGGACGGCCACCGGGGCGTCCGCGACGCGACGCGCCCGTCCCAGTGCCAGCGCCAGCGCCCCGGCCACCCTGCTCACGGCCCGCATATGTCGCAGGCCGCGTTCCGGTACGCCCCGCAGCCGCAGCAGCTCTTCCGCTTCGGCGACGCTGAGGACATCCGTCCCGGCCGCCAGGGCGCGCAGGGCGGCATGATCGTCCGGCGTGTCCATGTCCCGCAGCATGAGGGCGTCCGCCACGGGCACATGGCGCAGGGGCAGACACGACAGCACGGCCCGCAGGCCGCCCTTCCCCTCCGCCGCCAGGATGGACGGCAGCAGCCCCACCGGCAAGAAGACCGGGTGTCCTTCCGTCCCGGCAAAGGTCGGGATGAGCGCCGCGCCGGGAAACTCCGCCGCCGCCTCGATCAGGCGGGCCACGGTGAGCGGGCGCACCAGAGGCACGTCCACGGGCTGCAAAAAGACCCCGTCGATGCCCGAGGCCGCCGCACCGCGCGCTATCTCCGCAAGCCCCGTGCATACGGAAGAGAACATGCCCCGCTCCGGCCGCGGATTGCGGACGCAGCCCCACCCCAGGTCCGCGCAGGCCTTTTCCACGGCATCGGCATGGAAGCCCGTCACCGCCAGACGGACGCGAGCGCCGGACCAGAGCCGCGTGAGACGGGACAGGGCATGGTCGCCCGCGTCTTTCGTCAACGGTAAAAGCGCCTTGCAGCGCCCCATGCGGGACGCCTGCCCGGCGGCCAGTATCAGCACGGCATATGGCATATGATCCCTCTCCTTCCCCCCCAACAAGCCATTGTATCCCTTACGTCCCCCGTCGCGCACTGCCGCCCTTGGCCGGAGCTCCGCGTTTGCCGGGACCGCTGTCGCCCAGCGAACGAAACGGCGGCTGCGGCGTGAACACAGGGGGCCTGCTCGACGTCAGCGCCCGCCGCACCATCTGGCGGCAGGCTTCCGCTTCCTGCGTGAGCTGCCGGAAGGAGAAGCGCAGCACCTGCCAGCCCGCCAGCACCAGTTCATTCTGGCGGCGGAGCTGCCTGCCGAACTGTTCTGGATCCATCTCCTGGACATGCGTGCGGAAGCCGTCCAGCTCAAGGGCGATGCGGCGGCCGTCCGTGGTGTTGACGGCAAAGTCGATGCGGTATTTCTCGGCAGAAAGCCGCATCTCGTACTGACCGCAGAAATGGTGCTTCCTCATCACCGGTCGCAGTACATCCCGGCAAAAAAGGCGCTCCACCGGACTGCACCGCACGCGGCCGCACTGCCTGCCGTCACAGGGCAGCGCCCCGAAGCGGGAAGTGATGTCCCGCTCGTTCTCCTCGTAGGTGGCGGGCCAGTCGCGCCCGGCTCGTTTCGCCGCAACCGTTTTCCCCGCCTTGCCGCGCCGCCGCTTCGCGTAAAAAAGGCCTCCGCACAGCAGCACCAGCGCACACAGGACAGCGTATTCCATATCCATGCTCCCTTGCCGCCTTTTTTGCCGCAACACGCGGGAAAGGCCGCGCCGGAAACGCAGCGCAGGACGGGCGACAACTCCAGCCGGACACCTCTCCCCCAATCGTGGAACATGGAGCATTTTCCGTTTGAAACGCTTCACGTTCCAGGCCGTACAACCTGTCATTTCGCGGAAAAAAAACGCGGTTTTTCCGTCCACGTTGGGCCGGGCGGCGCTGAGCCCCATTTCGTGTTTTGCCTTTTCCAAAGACAAAACATTGAAAAGCGCGCCGGGGAAGGGATGGGGGCTTGGGGCGCGCCGGCAGCGACCGAGAGGCGGCCCAGCCTTACGGGCATCGACAGCAGAGCGAGGGGTTCCCCTTCCCCCCAAATAAATCCTGATAACGTCAACACGCCCTCAGCGGGCAGGCCCGCCCTTGCGAGGATGCACCACCTCTATGCCGTCCGGCCCGTGGACGATGCGGCCCAGCACGCGCCGGAGGCGCGGCAGCGGACTGCCGCAGGCGCAGGGCGTTTCCGTAAGGACGGCCATGTCTCCCGTCCGGTAGCGGATGAGGGGCAGGGCCTCACGTTGCAGGGTCGTCAACACGAGTTCGCCGGGCTGCCCGGGCGGCAGGACCTCGCCGCTCAGGGGGTCGATAACTTCCGGCAGCAGATCCAGCGCCTGCCAGTGCAGACCGTCGCAGGCCGGACATTCCACGGCCCCGGCAAAGGCGCTCTCCGTGGAGCCGTAATGCTCCAGCACCGGGATGCTCCATGCCTGCCGCGCCGCCGCGCGCAGGGCCGGGTCCAGCCAGTCGGCCGCGCTGAGGATGCCGGACACGCCGGGCAGGGCCGCCGGGCGGCAGCGCAGCAGTCCCCGCAGCTGTTGCGGCAGCAGGAGCAGCACGCAGGCCTCCGCCGCGTCCGGGCCGCACAGGTCGTCTTTTCGCAGAGGAAGGCCCCGCCCGCCCTCGTCCCCGGCCTCGAGCAGCAGGGCGGCCAGCCGTTCGTCCGTCGCCACCGTCATGCCCTGCGGCTCGAGGCCCTGCCGCAGCAGGTCCGCGATGCCCTGCGGCCGGTGCGCGCCGGGCAGCAGTACCCGCAGGGTCTGCCCGGGCCGGATGAGGAAGCGCATACCCACGGCGAAAAAGTCGCGCGTCCGGGCCAGATCGTGCAGGCTGAAGGCCAGGCGCTTGGGCGTCCCCGTGCTGCCGGAGGTCTGCACCGTCACCATGCGTTCCACGTCGGAAAGCGATACGCAGAGCATGTCCTCCCAATGGCGCAGATCATCAGCCGTGGTGAAGGGCAGCCGCGCCAGCGCGTCCAGCGAAGGCAGCGCCACGTCCTGTCCGCTCAGGTGGCGGGCATGGAAGCGACTGCGCGTCACGGCGTGACGCAGCTGGGCCGTGAGCAGCTCCCGCCGCCGCCGGGCAAGGCAGGCGCACAAGTCCTCCGGCGTGCGTGCGCCGCATTGCCGGGCCAGCCAGGCGTCGAGAGCGTGGGCAAAGGGAGCGCTATCCGCCATGCCCGCCTCCGTCCTCAGGGCTGCCGGGGTGCAGCCGGTCGGGATAGAGCATGCTGCCATCCACGGCGGTCAGGTTCTGCACGCAGAAGGGGACCAGCCTTCCGTCGGGCCGCATGATGTGGATGCAGCAGCCGCGCACGCGCTCCACGTCAAAATCGAGGGCGTCCTGGAAGGCCATGCAAGAGAGGGTGAAGCGCCGCTCCATGCCGGCCCGGGCCAGGAATCGACTGAAATCATCGGCTGCGACGACGGACGCGGAGGCCGGTTCCGCGCCTGCCCAGTGCGCGGCCACGAACTGCCGGGAGCGGCGCGCCCCTTCGGCGGCCTCCAGCGGAGCCGTCAGCGTCGCTGCCGCCGGACGGGCGGGTGAGGACGGGCCGCAGCAGGCGGGCGCGGCATCGGCGAGCAGGCGCAGAGCGGGCGTGCCGTCCGGGGCCGTCTCGCGGGCATAGACCGCGCTGAAGGAACAAAGGGAATGCTCGCAGCCTGGCGGATGAACATGCTCCGGCCGCACGAGCTCGGGAGCCTGCGCGCACAGGGCCTCCAGCACGCCGAAGAGCGGCAGGCGCGGCGCGGTCAGCAGATCGCCGGGATAGCGGCCGAAGCGGGAAAGCGGTTGCAGATGCAGACCGCGTACCGCGGGCCCCAGCCGCAGGGCCTGCCGCAGCAGATCGCCCAGCCGGGGGAGGTTGGCCTCCGGCAGCAGAGTGGCCACCAGCACCACCCCCAGTCCGGCCGCCGCGCAATGCCGCACGGCTGCCGACTTGCGGGCCATGAGGCTCTCCCCCTGGGGCAGGCTGCCGCGCAGGGGCGCGCAGGCCGCGTCATCCGGGGCGTCCCATTGCAGATAGACCGAATCCAGCCCGGCCTCGCGCAGGCGTGCGGCCCAGGACGGTTCGCGCCCCAGTCGGAGCCCGTTGCTGTTGACCTGCACCAGCCCGAAACCTCGCGCGCGCACCGCCTGGATGATGTCCGGCAGGTCGTCCCGCAAGGTGGGCTCGCCGCCGGAGAGCTGCACGTTGCAGCCCGGCGAGACCTGCCGCAGGCGGTCAAGCTGACGGATCAGCGTCGCCATGTCCGGGTCCGGCGGCACATCCTTCCCGCCCGCGGCGGCGTAGCAGACGGGACAGGCCATATCGCAACGCAGGGTCACTTCCAGCAGGGCGCTGCAGGTGTGCTGGGCATGGCCGGGACAGAGGCCGCAGTCGAAGGGACAGCCCTGCGCCGCCGCGGTCAGCGGATGGGCCGGATAGGAGGGCGTCTTGGGCCGCTGCCAGTCCTCGAAAGCAGGCAGGCCGCCCGTCTGGCGCAGCACGGGCACGGCAAAGCTGCCGTGCTGGGGGCAGGACTTGCGAAAGACGACCGCCTCCCCTTCCCGCACATAGGCGGCGTCGATGCGCCGCAGACAGACGGGACAGACGCTCTGCGTGCGGTGCAGGGTCCGGGCTGTCTCGCTCATGCCTGCTCCGTATGGGCCATAATGTCCAGATCATAGGACTGCGCCAGCTCCAGCAGCTTTTCCCAGGCCTCGGCCAGCAGATCGCCGCAACCGGCGGGATCGGGCCGCCCCGCCGCGTTGCTCCCGGGCTCGCCGCGCTCGGCCGCCAGCCCGGCCGCCACCGTGTCGCAGGAACCGCCGCCAAACGCGGCCGTGCGTTCACGGAACCACTGGGCATAGTCGTTGAGCAGGGCCTCCAGCAGGGGCTGAGCTTCTTCGTCGTCCGCCCCCTTCCCGGCCAGCAGGCCGAGGGCGCAGGCCCCGCCGGTCAGCAGGCCGCAGGGGCCGTCCGCATGGCCGATGCCCACGCACAAGCCCTGCATGGCGCGCACCAGTCCGGGATTCTCCTCTCCGCGCGCCTGCAAAAGCAGCAGCAGAAGGAGCTGACTGCAACAATAGCCCTGCCGCACCCACGGCAACAGTTCCAGCATGAGCGGATGCATTCGTTCTCTCCTCAGGCTCAGGACTTATTACTCTTTTGTGAGGGGGAAGAAACCCCCTTTTTGCGCGCGGCAAAAAGGTTTTTTCCCCCCCAAAATCCCCCCCCTCTCCCCAACACCCGCTACTTGGGTAAAAGTAATTGGAAAAACCTCAGGTTATAAAGATAAGTGTTTATTTTACAACAAGTTATAAAAATATCTCAGTCAGAACATGTTGCCTGATAATGAGTCCTGCCCTTGGGGCGGTTAACACAATCAGCCAGCTGTTTGGGGGAAAGGAAACCCCTCCCGCGCCGGCAGCGACCCGACGGGCGGCCCGCAGGGCCGTGTCCGTCAGGCGACGCAGGAGCCTTACGGGCTCGGCAGCAACGCGAGGGGTTCCCCTTCCCCCCAAACAAGCAGCGAATACAGTGCCTCAGGCTCACGTCGTCCGGCGCGCGTTCACGGCCACCCAGACGCCGTAGCCGGGGCGGCTCGCCGGGCTGCCGGGAGCCGCCGGGCCGGACGCGCAGCGCAGACCGAGCGCGTGCAGGCTCGCGCCGTCGCCATACCAGATGAGCTGCGCGGCCAGCCGGGCCAGTTCACGGCTCTCATCCGCAAAGGACAGGAGACGGAAACCGGCCTCCCGCAGGAGGCCTTCCCACGTCTCACGAGCGCGCGCCCCGGCGGCACAGCCGCCGGACACGGGCACGGCGGGCGTCTCCGGCAGTGTCCCGGCCGCACGGGCCGCGCCGCAGGCTGCCGGGCTTGCGGTTGGAGCACGCCGCATCAGATCGCTGAAGCCCAGCACCCCGCCGGGCCGCAGCACGCGGGCCGCCTCGGCAAAAAAGTTTTCCGGTCGCGGCAGGAGGGAGGCCACGCACTGGCAGAGCAGCACATCCGCCCAGTCATCCCGCAGCGGGATACGGCAGACGTCCGCCGTGCAAAAGAGCGGTCGGGCCGCCCCCGCTCCGAGCCACGGCACGGCCTGCCAGCCGGGTTGCGGCGTCCTGTCCAGCGCCACGACGTCCTGTCCTTCCGCCGCCAGCCGCCATGCCGTCGCGCCTTCGCCGCAGCCCGCGTCCAGCAGGCGCGGCCGCCGCCCGCCGTCCCGCTCTCCGGCAGGCTCCACACCATCGGTCAGCGCGGCCCGGCAGGCCCGCCAGAGGCGTTCCGTGGCCGCTGCGCCGCCGGGATGCCATTCCCCGCCGCTGACGGCGCGGAACAAAGGATGCGTCCAGGGCTGGGACATCACTTGTCTTCCAGCAGGCGCTCCACTTCCAGCATCTTGCCTTCGGACAGCGAACGCGGGATCATGGTCAGCCCGCACTGCGGACAGCGCGGCAGAAAGACGTCAAAGGCGCTTTGCAGGTATTCGGCCTGCACCTTGCCCTGATCCAGCGCGCAGCCGCAGCGGCCGCAGCGCCACGGCCCCCCGTCGGGCGCGTAATTGGGCCCCATGCTCATGCCTGACCTCCCTGTCCTTCGTCGCCGCATCCCCCGCAACAGGCCTGGCCGCCGGACGGACCGTCCGCCGCCAGTATCCCCGGTACGCGCATGCGATGACACCAGGCCGCGTGCAGCACGAAGCCCGCGCCGTCCGTCGCCGGGCCGTACTCCGCCCAGAACGTCACCTGTCGCGGCCGCCAGGCCCCCAGACGATGCCCGTTGCTCTCATTGACGAAATACGCGCCCTCCCGCTCCACGCGGGTAACGGTCTCGCAGACGTCTTCCCGCAGGATGTGCCGGGCTTCCATTTCGGTCAGCACCTCGGCCGGGATATGCAGCGGCAGCCAGCCGGTCGTCCGGTCGCAGGATGGCTCACCGCAGCCGGGATAGCGCCGTACAAGGCGTTCGCGCAGCGCGGCGCGTGCGGCACGGCGCGCCGAGAGCCCGGGGCCGGGACGCGCGGGCTCCGCGGGCTGCCCGGCCAGCTGAGGCAGCAGATCGAAAAGATGCAGGGAGGCCTTGCCCCCGGCCACCAGCCTGTCCCGGCACATGATGCAGGAGGTGAGCGCCGTGTGCGCCAGTTCCTCGCCGCGCCGCACGCTCATGGATGCCGCCAGATCCGGCTGGGCGCACCAGACGAGGCCGCCGTAGCCGCAACAGGCCGTTTCCCCGCCGCTGAGAACGGGCTCCTCCAGCGTGGCCCCGGCCTTGCGGGCCAGCGAACGCACGGCCGCCTGCCAGGCGGCGTCATGCCGGGCCGTACAGGGGTCCTGCACGCTCAGCGTCATGTGCGCCGGTTCGGCATCCGTCCCCGGCCAGGGCAGCGCGTCGAGCACTTCCCAGAGCGAGAGCGGCCGGGCTTCGGGCAGCGCCTCCCGCAGCACGCTCAGACAGGACGAACAGGCCGCCAGCAGCCGGGGCCTGCCGCAGGCCTCCCAGTGTTCCCGCAGGGCGGCGGTCTGCGCGGCGAAGTCCGCTTCCCGCCCGGCCCAGCGCGCCGGGATGCCGCAGCAGCGCAGCAGCAGGCCCACCGGCCCGCGCGCCAGCCCCGGGGCGAATTCGCCCGATCCGGCCAGCGCCGCGCGCAGCCAGTCGAAAAGCGCTTCCACCTGATCGCCGCGCGAGGCGGCAAGCTGACAGCCCGGGAAGAACAGCCAGCCCTCCCCCGGCGTGGCGTCGTGCGGTGCGGGAGTTTCCCCTTCCGCAGGCTGCGCGTCCGGCGGGATGCGGACGGCGCAGGCCTCGCCGCAGGCGGATTCCATGTCCTCAAGGGCGAATTCATGCGCCGAGGCCGGCATATAGCCCCGCTCCACCATATCCCGCCGTGACGTGAGGCAGAGCTCGGCCATGGAAAAATTCTCCGGGCACAGCTCCTCGCACTGCCCGCAGAGCGTACAGCCGTTGATGAGCTCATTGGCCAGATGCAGGCCCATGACGATGGCGGCATTATTGAACATCTGCCGGGCATAGACGCGGGGATAGCCCTTGTATTTCTGCAGGAGCAGGCATTGCTTCACGCAGATGAGGCACTGGCATTGCAGGCAGCGCGCCGCCTCCTGCCGGGCTTCCGCCTCGCTGTAGGTCCCGGCGGCGGGCTCCACGCGCGGCACGGGCGAGATGCCCTCCAGCCGGGTATGCAGTTCGCGCGGGCTGTCCTCACGGGCGGCGGTCAGGGAGACGCCCCCGGCCAGCCGTTCCAGCGATCGGGCCGCCTGCCGCCCTTCCCCGGCCTGCCGGGAGGCGGACGCATAGTTCATGCCCGCAGGCGTGCGGGAAGGCCGGCCCGCCACACAGACCGCATCCCGCCAGTGCAGGGTGGCGGCGTCCACTGCCGCCGCTTCCGGCGCAAGTTCGGCCGCGGCCCCGGCGTCCACCAGCACGGCATCCGCCTCGGCGCAGGCCCGCGTCAGGCGCGCGGCATCCAGTGTCGCCGCTTCAAAGCGCACGCCCTTGCGTTCCAGCACCGACCGCTGGGCGTCCCAGAGGGCGGCCATATCCGGCAATTGCGGGAAAGCCTCGGCAAGCCCCTCCTCCACCGGCCGGTCATGGACGATGGTCACGGCATAGCCCTTGCCCGCCAGATCCCAGGCGGCCACCAGCCCGGCAAGTCCCGCGCCGAGCACGGCGATGCTCCTGCTCTTGCGCGGCATGGGCAGCGGCCGGGACTGCGGACCCAGCGCCTCGAGACAAAAGACCTCCAGCCCGCGCACGTCCAGCGAACCGCCAAGATCGCGGCGGGCGCAGCCCTCCTCGCACGGATGGTCGCACAGACGGCAGAACAGTTCCGGCAGCGGCAAATGACGCTCCAGCAGTTTACGGGCAGCGGCCCACTTGCCCTGCGCGGCCTGCTCCAGAAAGGCCCGCACGTCAAGGTCCAGCGGGCAGTCCCGACGGCAGCGCGGCGGACTCTCCTGCGTGCAGCGGGCCTCTGCCCGCCGCAGATAGTCCTGATCAAAAACGGTCATATGGCGTTCCCTATGGGGTGACTCGTGCTGGTTACTTTTTGGGGGGAAGGGGCGGGGGGCCGCCGGCCCTGGGCGGCTTCGCGAGGCGGGCGAGGACACGCACGGTCGCTGGGATACGGAGCGAGCAGAC
>NZ_CALUYG010000061.1 GCF_944324935.1 uncultured Desulfovibrio sp.
CGCAACATTCCGGGCAAACGTCATGTTGGCGGCCTGTCTGATTTGGCTGCAATAAACTTTTTAGAAACAGCCCCTAGCGCGCAAAGGGGTTCCCCTCCCCCCACACCCCCCAACCCCTCCCCAAACGCGCTTTACTGCCTCCCTGCTCCGGCGTCACGACATCCAAGCCGTCCCCCAACCCCACCGCAGCCAAAATCTGTACAAAAAGCCGGACGGTTAGCGCTGTCCGGCCTCTTTTTCATCCCGGTAGGGGACAAAACAGCCACGCGACGCCTTGCGGGCCGCGCCGCCCGACATGTACCCTGCCAAAAGTTTTGGGAAAGGAGAGGGGAGCGCGAGGGGAAGAGGGATAACCGTTTTTCAAAACGGTTTCCCTCTCCTTCTCGCATGACTACTATTTTAAGGCGTTGTACAAGCCACGTCATACCCCGGGGCGACACAGGAGCCTTACGGGCATCGACAGTTCCCTCCAAAGCGCAACATCCCCCGGCGTGATCACGCCGGGGGATGTTGTTTAGTTGGGCGGTATCCCGGGGTCAGGCGTTGTCCGACGCCGGGGACGGGGCCGCGGGCTCCAGCGGGTTGGCGGGCTTTTCCACGGCGGCGGGCTTCTTTTCGGGCAGGGGCGCTTCCACCACCGTGCCGTCCGGCAGCACCATGGACAGGGCCCGCACGGGGCAGGCCTCCATACAGGCGGTGATGCGCTTGCCGTTCTCTTCGCGCCAGGCTTTGCACATGTCGCAGCGTACGGCCACTTCGCGGCGAGTACGCTGGGCCATGGTCTCCGCGCCATCGGCGTTCATGTCCGGCATGCCGATGGTGTCCAGGGTGATGGTACCGTACGGACAGACGGCGATACAAAGTTTGCAGGCCACGCACAGCTGTACGCGCATGTTGATCCGCCCGTCCTTGTCCTGTTGCAGGGCCCCGGTGGGGCAGATGGCGCAGCAGGGGGCCGGGTCGCACTGATGGCAGCGTACCGTCGTGCGGAAGCCTTCGGCCTTGACCACCTGCACGCGCGAGACGAGCACGTCGCGGTGCTTCATGGCCTCCTTGAAGCTCATGCCGTGATGGGCCGCGATGCAGGCCACTTCGCAGCGGCGGCAGGCGCGGCACTTGTCGGGGACGACTTGGATATGTTCGATCATGGTATTTTCTCCGCTTCCACTTCAAGGCCCATGAGGGTCAGCCCGTGCCCGCCGCTGAAGTGCAGGCGCTCACCGCCGCAGGCCGGACAGACGAAATGCCGCCGGGTCAGGGCAAACGTCGCGCCGCAGGCGTCGCAGCGGCAGTCCAGCGGGGCCGTTTCCAGCACGAGCTCCGCCCCCTGCGCCGGGCCGTCCTCGGCAAAAAGCTCAAAACAGGCCCGCAGGGTCTCCGGCTCCACGCAGGAGAGCAGCCCCAGCCGGCAGGTGAGGCGGCTGATGCGCTCCACCCGCCGGGTTCCGGGTCGGGCGTTATGCTCCTCCACGGCCCGCACGGCCGTACGGAGCAGCCCCTGGACGAGCGCCGCCTCGTGCATGCCCTGCCAATCAGCGCTCCGTGCAGGAGACGCAAGGGTCGATGCTGTTGGTGATCAGCGCCACATCGGCCACGGTGCAATCCCGCATCATGACGCCGAGGGCTTCCCAGTTCATGTAGGACGGCACGCGCCATTTGAGCCGGGCCGGCATATCCGTGTCGTTGGTGCGGATGTAGTAGAAGACTTCGCCGCGCGGCGCTTCGCTGCGGGCGCAGGCTTCGGCCGGATGGATCTGGTTCATGGGCGCGGTCACCGGCCCGTCGGGGCACTTCTCGCAGCACTGCCGGATGATGCGGAAGGACTGGAAGACCTCGTCCAGGCGTACCAGCGTCCGGCTGTTGACGCAGCAGCCGTCCCGGTGGATGACGTCGAATTCCAGCTCGGGATAGGCCGCGTAGGGCGAATCCTTGCGCACGTCATGCGTGATGCCCGACCCGCGGGCCACAGGGCCCACCACGCCCAGCCGCACGGCGTCCTCAAACGGCAGCAGACCAAGACCGCGCGTGCGGCCCAGCAGCATGGGGTCGTTGTCGTAGATGTCGCGGATCTCGTCCACGGCTGGCTCCACCTTGTCCAGCATGGACAGGATATAGTCGAAATGCCGGGGCTCCACATCGCACTTGACGCCGCCGATGCAGTTGGACGCCAGGTTCATACGGTTGCCGTAGACGGTCTCCTTGATGTCCTGCATCATCTCCCGCACTTCCATGACGTGCATGAACAGGGATTTGTAACCGATGATGTGCGCCTGGATGGCCGTGTTGAAAAGGTGCGAGGCCACCCGCTTGATCTCTTCGGCCATGACGCGCAGATACCGGGCGCGCGGCGGGATGACGATGCCCAGCACGTTCTCCACGGCCATGCAGTAGGTGAAGGAATGGCTGTTGGAGCAGAGCGAGCAGACGCGCTCGGTCAGGGTGGTGTTCTGGATGAGGTTGCGCTGGCTGGCCAGGGCCTCCATGCCGCGGTGCACATGCCCGGAGGTGAGCTCCACCTTGCGGATGATCTCGCCATCCACGGTCAGATGAAAGTAGACGGGCTCCTCCAGCGCCACATGCACCGGCCCGAGGGGCATTTGAAAGGTCGTGGGCGTGCTCATGCCATGTTCCCCCTGTCCTTGAGGATGCGTTCCCAGAGGTCGGTGGTGCAGGCCCCGTTCATCATAACCGACAGCGGCACGGCCTCATTGAGCACGCCCGCGTCCAGCTCCTCGTCCAGGAAGAGGCGGCGCGGGTCGGGGTGCCCTTCCACCCGGATGGCGTAAAGCTCCATCATCTCTCGCTCATGCCAGTCGGCATTGGCGAACAGGGGCGTGATGGACGGCACGCTCGGCCATTCGCTGCCCAGATTGACCGTAAGGTTGTAGATCACGCCCTCCAGCTCGAAATGGTAGCAGATCTCCTGCTGTTGCTCGCTGAGCTGATGCCGGTTGTACGCCGAGATCATGCACAGCCGCGCGCCGGCCTCCTTCAGACGGGCGGCGGCCTGCGTCAGACGGCGCGGCTGGGGCAGCTTGAACCAGTGGTACGCGTTGCCGTAGGCGTCCGTACTGTGATGGACGGCGGCGGGGGAGCCGCTGTCGCCGGTCAGCGCGTCGATGAGCGCCGGACGGCCCTTGATGATTTCCTGCATGACTATCCTTTGCCCGGGGGGGCGGCTTATTTCTTTACGGGAGCGGCCGACGCGGCCACGCTGTCGTCATGCGCCCGTCTCTCGCCGTGGGCGGGCAGGTGGCAGGCGTTGCGCTTGGCGTCCTCGATCTGGCGGCACTTGGGGCAGAGATGCCGAATGACGTCAGGATCAAGGGTCGTGTTGTGCGCATAGAGCTTGCGGGCCAGCGGCAGCGGGATGGGGCGGATGAGCGTGCCGCAGTGGGAGCAGGGCTCATAGGTGATGGTCTGCTGCTCCAGCATGCCGTACTTGTCCGCCTCCACATGGGCATGATGCCAGTCATTGTCGATGGTGATGGCGCCGGTGGGGCAGTAATGCCGGCAGGAGGCGCACAGACAGCAGGAATCCTGCCAGACGCTGATGGTATAGCCCGTCCCGTCCTCGCGGTGTCGTATGTTGATGGCTCCGGCCGTGCAGGAGTAGCGGCACATGCCGCAGCCCATGCAGAGCTCGGGATCGATGCGCACCGTACCGCGGATGCGCTCCGGCGAAAAGGTCTCTCCCAGCGGGAAGGGATCCGTGCTCGGCCCCTCAAGGAGATTGCGGAAAAGGATCTTCAGAAAGCCTGCCATATTCACTCCTTGGGGGGATGGCCCGCCCGGCGGGATGGCGTCAGCATGCCGCAGACATGATGACAGATCCCGCAGCGCCGGCAGGCGCTCTCCCCTTCCATACGGGCATTGAGGGACGTCAGTTGCGCGGCGAGACGGGCAAGCGCGGCGCCCAGCCGGGTCCGCAGCCGCCGCAGGAGCGAGGCGGCCCCGTGGTTCGCGCTCATGTTGCGCCCCGCCGTCATCCTAGGCCTCCAGCCCCAGCTTCCTCAGCCAGATCTGTTTGGCCAGCACCACGCCTTCCAGGATGGCCTGGGGGCGCGGCGGGCAGCCGGGCACGTTGACGTCCACCGGGATATGCCGGGAGATGGGCCCCTCGATGGAATAGCCCTCCCGGAAGACGCCGCCGGAAATGGGGCAGATGCCCACGGCCACCGTGACCTTGGGCTCGGGAATCTCGTTCCAGACGGTCAGCACCCGGTCCCGCACGCGGGTGGTGAGGGGGCCGGTGATGAGCACGATGTCCGCATGGCGGGGGCTGCCGCAGTACCGGCAGCCGAAACGCTCCACATCATAGCGGGGGATGCAGGCCGTGGTGGCCAGCTCCACGTCGCAGCCGTTGCAGGAGCCGGCATTGATGCGAAAGAGCCAGGGCGAGCGCACCGACATTTTCTTGAGCAGGGTATCAAGGCTCATGGCCGCCTCCTTACAGGGCCCAGACGAGCAGCAGGCTGCACAGCGCCAGCGCCGTGGGCACGGTCACATAAAAACGAAAGGCCTGATCGATGCGGAAACGCCCGGTGGCCGACTTGACCAGCGTCAGCGACACCAGCATGAGCCCCAGACACTTGGCCAGGAACCAGAGCAGATTGAGCGGCCAGTGCTCGGAAATGAGCCCGGGGAAAAAGAGCGCCACCCCCAGCCCCAGCACCACGAAGGTCTTGAGCGCGCCGCCCATCTGGTAGAGCGCCAGCAGCGGCCCCCCGTATTCCAGCAGGGGACCTTCGATGATCTCCGTCTCGGCCTCGGGGATGTCGAACGGCACGACGCCCATAGTGCCGGGCAAAAAGATCAGATAGGCCGCCAGCGCCGGCATCATGGCCGGATGAAAGCCCAGCGAGCCCTCCGCCAGCTGCCAGTCGATGATCCGCAAAAGCGAGAATTCCGCCGTACCGCCGGTCTGGGAACCGATCATCATGGCCACGGCCAGCAGGATCATAAGCAAGGGCATCTCGTAGGCCAGCATGAGCAGCATCTCGCGCGAGAAGCCCACCGCGCCGAACGGCGAACTGGAGGCCGAACCGCCCAGCATCATGGCGATGGCCGGGATGGGCAGCAGGTAGAAGAGCACCAACAGATCGCCCATGTCGTACAGCCCGCCGAAGACGCCGGGCACGGGGATGAAGGCCGCACAGACGGCCATGCCCGCAAAGCCCACCACCGGCGCGGCCAGGAAGACGCTCTTGCAGGCCGTGCGGGGGATGAGGGTCTCCTTTGTGCAGAGCTTGGCGATGTCCAGCCAGGGCTGGGTGAGCGGCGGCCCCACGCGGCGTTGCAGGCGCGCTTCCACGCGGCGGTCCAGCGCCTTGTAGAAGAGCCCCAGCGTCAGCGCGAAGAGCCCGCCGGGAAAGAGGGTCATGTGCAGGATGGCATAGAGGATCTCGCTCATGCTTCAGGCTCCTTGCTGGCGCGTTCGCCCTGTGCGGGATCGGGCGCGCCGGGGATCTGTCCCAGCAGGTGGACAAGGCCGCCGTAAATGCTTGCGGGCTTCATGCGGCTGGTGGCCGTCTCCGGCGGCAGGCCGCAGGCATGCACGTCGATCTCGCGCAGGCGCACGAAGCGCTTGACGAAGAGCAGCCCGCCGCCCACGGCCAGCAGCATCATAACGGCCATGCCCGTAGCGTTCCAGGCCCCTGGGCCGCCGGTCACACCGGCCGGCGAGACGGGCAGCGGTGCAAGGCCGTACTCCAGCAGCACCACATTAATGGGCCAGAGCGCCAGCCCGGGGAAAACGCCGGTCAGCACGCAGCCGGCGGCCAGGATGCTCATGGGCACGCGCATGACGGGCGGCACTTCGCTGATGCGCTCCAGATGCGGCGCGGGCTGCCCGAGGAACGCCGCATGGAGGAACTTGGCCACATAGGCAAGGGTGATGACGCTGCCCAGAAGGGAGAGCAGCGCCAGCAGCGGCTGTCCCGCCTGCATGAGCCCGTGGTAGATGAGCCATTTGGAGCTGAAGCCGCTGGTCGGCGGCACGCCCACCAGCGACAGGCCCGCAATGGCGAACATGGCAAGGGTGAAGGGCATGCGGCGGCCCAGTCCGCCCAGATCCTCCAGCGTCTCGCAGTGGCTGGCGAACATCACCGCGCCGCAGACGAGGAAGAGCAGGTCCTTGAAGAAGATGTGGTTCACCACATGCAGCAGCCCGCCCGCGTAGCCCAGCGACCCTCCCGCCGCCACGGCCAGCACCATATAGCCGATCTGGCTGACCGTGGAATAAATGAAGACCAGCTTGATCTGATTGGCCACCAGCGCCTGGAGGGCCGCATAGACGATGGTGATGCCGCCTATCCACATGGCGGCGAGACGCATGCGCTCAAGGGCCTCGCCGGACATCAGGCGCGCCGCCAGCGCGGCCCCGCCCAGCAGCAGGAAGAGCTTGATCAGTCCGAAGATGGAGCTTTTCAGCAGCACGGAAGAAATGAAACCCGACACCGGCGTGGGGGCCACGGCCGGATGCATCTGCCAGTCGATGCGCAAGGGAAGCTGAGCCGCCTTCATAAGGAAGCCCACCCCCACGAGGCAGAAGCCCAGCACGAAGGGCACGCCCGCATTATGCCACTGCAGGGTGGAGATGGTGGCCGCGATCTCCGTGGGCCGGGCGCTCATGGCCAGATTGCCGCCCAGGAAGCAGACGCCCACGAAGATGAAGCCCGCGCCGCAGACGTTGAAGCAGAAGTACTTGAAGGCCTCGCGCAGGGAGAGGGCATCCCCCTCGTGCGCCAGCGCCAGATAGAGCGTCCAGGCACTCATTATCTCCCAGAACAGGAAGAAGCTGAACAGGGTCTGCGCGGCCGCCATGCCCACAAGGCCGCCGCACATGGCCGTAAAGGCGCAGTAGAACCGCCACTGGCTGTGGCTGTGGCTCATGTAGCCCAGCGCATAGACCACGTTGAGCGCGCCCAGCAGCGGCACCAGGAGCGCAAAGCCCCAGGAGAGCGCATCCAGATAGTCTCCCTGCGCCACCACAAGGCCGGCGGTCAGCAGCAGGACGAGCAGCGAAGCCACCCCGGCCAGCCGCGCATCGTGCCGGAAAAAGGCGGGCGCCAGCGCCCCGAAGATGGGCAGGGCCACGAAGGCGGGCCAGAGCCCCGTGTCGGCGAAGATGAGCAGCAGGGGCGACGGCAGCCGGAAGCCGCCGTCAGGCTGCACAAGGGCGGATACGGCGGGCGTCAGCGCCATGTCCAGCAGCCAGGGCGCGATGCCCGGCACGAGACAGAGCAGGGCCAGCACCAGCAGGGCAAGGCGTATGAAGAGGGGCGCTTCCGCCACGGCCGGCAGATGCGCCGGGCGCTGTTCAAAAACCAGCGTCCTCAGAATGCGGATATAGTAGACCGCCCCCACCAGCGAGCCGATGAGGATGAGCGCGCCCAGCCAGAGATAGCCGGCGTCCACCACGGCTTTTACCATGAGATACTTGCTCAGAAAGCCCCCGAAGGGCGGCAGGCCCATGATGGTGATGAGCCCCACGCACATGCAGGACACCGTCCACGGCATCTGCCCTCCCAGGCCGCGCAGGTCCTCGAGGCGGCGCGATCCGGCCCGCAGGATGAGCGCCCCGGCCCCGAGGAAGAGGAGGTCCTTCATAACGGCGTGCATGGCCACATGGGCCAGGGTGGCGTAGGTGGCCAGCACCGTGCCCATGCCCAGGGTGAGGGTGATCTCGCCCAGCTGCCCCAGCGTGGAGAAGGCCAGCAGGCGCTTGATGTCCTGCTGGCGCAAGGCCATGAGCTCACCGTACACGAGGGTGAACGCCCCCATGAAGACCAGCCCCGTGCCGAACCAGGAGAGACCGTAGAGCCCCGGAGCGCTCCGCAGGGCGGCGGCGGCCGGGAACAGCAGCAGGAGGAGGCCGAAAATGCCCATCTTGGTGATGATGCCCGACAACGGGGCGGACACGGACGAGGGCGCCGCCGGATGCGCGTCAGGCAGCCAGGAATGGAGCGGGACCAGACCGGCCTTGACGGCGAAACAGGCCAGACAGCAGAGCAGCCCGGCCTGGACGGCGGCGTCCGGCAGAAGCTGCATATGCTGGAAGACAGCGACAAGGCCCGTCTTCCCGTCGCCCAGCAGGGCGATGCCGGGCATGAGCAGCAGCGCGCCGCCCGCGCACATGAGATAATACTTGAAGCCGGCATCGAACGCCGCCCGCCGTCCCTCATGCACCACGAGGAAGTAGGAGGCGAAGGTCATCAGTTCCCAGTAGCCGTACAGCGCCCCGAGATCGGGCTCGCTCACGATGCCCGCCAGGGCGGCGAAAGTCAGCGGCAGGAAGAACCAGTAACGCGCCGGGTGTTCGTCATGGGCCATGTAGTCCAGCGAATAGCAGCTGACCACCACGGCCACGAGACCGATGAGCGCAAGGAAGAACTGGGAGAGACCGTTGACGGGATAGATGAAGACACTGGCCAGCGCCAGCGCCGAGGTCAGCACCACGGTCCAGGGAGCAAGCCGGTTGCGCAAGAGACAGCCCGCGCCGCCCAGCGCCGCCCCGGCATAGAACAGCCAGAAGGCCACATGCGGCTCGGGATGATGCAGCGTGATGGGCGACAGCCACCCGCTTTCCAGAAAGGATATCATCTCGTTGCGGAACAGGCCCGCCAGCGCCACCACCAGCGCAAGGAGCACGGAGAAGACGCCGGCCCGTCCCCCTTCCGGCAGCGCGGGGGCATGGGCGGGCCGCGATTCCAGCAGCGCCACCCGCACGGCATGCAGATTCAGCGCGAGGAGGACCAGCGTACAGGCCAGCATCAGCAGCATCAGCGGCAACGCGAGCTCCGGCGACGGCGAGCCGTAAATGTATCCCTGGACGAAGCGCAGGCGCGCCTCCGGCACGAAGAACGGCGATCCGCCCACACTGGCCATGAGCCCCAGCCCCAGCAGCGCCCCGCTGACCGGACGCTGCCGCCCGACGCCGCGCAGCGCGCTCAGCGCCGGCGTGAGCCCTTTGGCGAGATCGCCCAGCGCGCTCAGGGCCAGCAGACGGGTCGCGGCCTGGAAAAGGATGAACAGGGGGAGCGCATCGGCCAAGGCGGGAGCCGGACACTCCAGCGCGATGCACACCACGCCGGCGTCCTGCAACGCCCCCCAGCAGATGAGGCGTTTCAGGTTCTCGCGCTGTCGTACGGCCTGCCAGGTTCCGAAAAGGAGAAAGAGCAGTCCCGGCACAAGGAGGACGGGAAAACCGGCCAATGCGGTGGATATGGTCATACGCGCCCCGGACGTTGGCTGTCCGCCTGTTCCGCTCCCGGAAGGGCACGGCCTGCGACCGCCCTCTCCGCGCGGACGCCGGACAGCAAAAACGGACAAAAAAATCCCTTCACAAGCGGCCAGCGTAGCGGAATTGTCCCTGCCTTGCAAGCCGGTACGCCTGTCGGGCCGCACCGGGATCCCGCTTTTCCCGTCCGTCGTCGCCCGCTTGTGAAATCCGCGACATGACCGCCCTGTCCGAAGGCGCGCCCCGGCGGTCGTCGTGACAAACTATATTGACATATCAAGTTATATTGATACAAGATGTGTCATCACGTCACTCACCGTTGAAAGGAGCACATCCATGACGACCATCGGCAGCCTGCTGCGTGAACGCCGCGAGCCCTTCATTTCCTTTGAATTTTTCCCGCCGTCCGATCCGGCGCAACTGCCCGCCTTCTACGAGACGGCGGCCCGCCTCAAGACACTCGATCCGCTCTTTGCTTCGGTGACCTATGGCGCGGGCGGCGCCAAGCAGCGGAACACCCTGTCTGTCACGGCGGAGCTCGTGCGGCGCGGCTTCCAGGTCATGGCCCATCTGACCTGCGTGGGCGCGGAGCAGGAGCGCGTCAGCGCCTTTCTGGAAGATCTGCGGGCCGCCGGCGTACAGGACGTGCTGGCTCTGCGGGGCGACGCCCCGGCGGATCAGCCGCACTGGGACTGGGAGACCGGGCGCTTCCGCCATGCGCTGGATCTGGTGCGCTTCATCCGGCGGCAGATGCCGGACATGGGCGTGGCCGTGGCCGGCTACCCCTGCCCGCATCCCGAATCGCCCAGCTATGCGGCGGACAGGCACCATCTGGCCGAAAAGATCGCGGCGGGCGCGGACTTCGTGGTGACGCAGCTCTTCTTCGATGTCCGCGAATATGTGGAGCTTGTGCGCGGCCTGCGGGCGCAGGGCTTCAGCACGCCGGTCATCCCCGGCATCCTGCCCATCCAGAGTTTCGACTCCCTGCGCCGCGTGCTGCGCCTCTGCGGGGCCAACATCCCCGGCAAATTCTATCTGGAGCTGGAAGAAGCCGACAAGAAAGGCGGCGTGGAGGCCGTGCGCGAGGCCGGCTTGCGCGTTGCCGTGCGCCAGATCCGCCGCCTGCTCGACGAGGGCGCGCCGGGCATCCACCTCTACACCCTCAACAAGGCCGACATGTGCCTGCGCCTCGTGGAAGAGGCCGGCCTGTAACCACCGCGGCGCGCGTACTTGTTTGGGGGAAGGGGGATTCCTTTCTCTGCTTTTGTCGCAGGATGGCGGCTTCAGCCTGGCGTCCGGGCCGGCTCGCCTGCGCGGCGGGCGGCAGGGGGTAAGGGGCCTCGGCGGCCCCTTACCCCCTACGACCCCCAACCCCGCCTTGGGACAGCCTGCCCTGACGAACATCCGGCAGG
>NZ_CALUYG010000062.1 GCF_944324935.1 uncultured Desulfovibrio sp.
CAACATTCCGGGCAAACGTCATGTTGGCGGCCTGTCTGATTTGGCTGCAATAAACTTTTTAGAAACAGCCCCTAGGGGCTGTTGCCACAACTTTTACACATTATTTCAGCAGACACAGTCAATCAGCTGTACATGCTCCACCTGCCTTTTCTCGTCTCCCTTCTCTTTTCTGGCAAAAGTGCGCTGGGGAAAGGATGGAGGCCTTGGAGGCACGGGAAACGGGGACGTGCTTTCCCGCCCCATGCGGCACTTCTGGATAAGAGATCTGTCCATACGAAGTCATTGAAAGTTTTCGCCAACCATCTAACCAAGGACTGGCTATGGAGTTTTCTGGTGTACTTGTCGGCCTGGGGAATCCCGGCCCGTCATACGAGGGCACGCGCCACAACTGCGGCTTTGCGCTTGTGGAGAGCCTTTTGCGGACCGTCTCCCGCGATGGCGGCGACGCGCAGGAGGTCAGCGGCGGTAAGTTCTCCTGCCGCCTCTGGCGGCTGCGCTCGCCTCTGCTGGGCGGCGTCTGGCTGGCGGCCATGCCGCAAACGTACATGAATCTGAGCGGGCAATGCGTACAGCCGCTGCTGGCCTGGCACAAGGTCTCGCCTGACCGCCTGCTCGTGGCCCATGACGAGCTGGATATCCCGCCGGGGGAACTGCGCTTCAAGCTGGGCGGCGGCAATGCGGGCCACAATGGCCTGAAGTCCATCACGCAGCAGCTCGGCACGCCGGATTTTTACCGCCTGCGCATCGGCATAGGCCGGCCGCCTGTCCGCGGTGACGTGAGCAACTGGGTGCTCGGCCGCCCTGCTTCCGATGAGCAGACGCGCATAGATGACGCCCTCGACCGGGCGCTCAAGGTCGTTTTCGCCTTTGCCGACAAAGGGCTGGATGCCGCCGTACGCGCCTGCAAGCCGCCCAAGGAAAAGAAGGAGAAAGCAGACAAGGGCAACACCATAACGGCATGATTGATTTGCCGCACACCAAAACATAAGCCACCCGCCTTGCGGGTGGCTTTTTTCGTGCCGTTCAAAATTTGAGGAGAAGGAGAACCTCCTCCCCCCAAAAACAGGAGCAAATACGAGCTCCCTCATGACGCATGCAGCTTGACGCCCATAACAGACAAGGGGGACCTTTCTCGCGAAAGGTCCCCCTTTTTCAGGTCAGTCGTCAGCCAAAGGGCTTAGAAGTCCATCTTGCGGCATTCTTCCAGCGCGGCCGCCTGTTCCTCAAAGGAGGCGAAGCCTGCCTGATGCAGCGCATCTTCCACCGTGCTGTCCCAGTTCCAGGTCGCGTAGATGACGGGCTTGTGGAACATGGAGCGGAAGCCTTCCAGTTCGGCACGGTAGAAGTCTTCCTTGGGGGTATCCAGATGCTCGCGCAACTGCTCGTGACGGCGTTGCAGTTCGCCTTCGTACCACTCCTGGATATCCTGCGGCAGCGTGTACTTCTTGAGGATATGGCCGTAGCCGGCCTCTTCCATCAGGGCGGCAAGATGCTTGTGATGCTGCTTGCCGAGCCATTCACCCAGTCGGGAAGTGGGGATGTTTTCCGCTTCCACGGCGGCGATGTCCTTCACCGTCTGGAAGTAGGTGTCCGGCACGACGGAGGCGGAAACGATGCCCGCAATGGCCACCAGACCACGCAGGATGACGCTGTTGGACACCCCTTGCCCGCAGAAGCCCACCTTCTTGCGGTACTTCTGCCCGGCAAAGATGCTGACAAGGATGGCCCACACCACGGCGGGGTCTTCTTCATCGTAGATGTGGGACAGGCGGGAGTTGTCGCGGTCGGTCGCCAGCACCATCTGCGTCATGTCATTGGAGCCGATGGAGAAGCCGTCGAACTCGCTGATGAACTGCTTGGCCAGGATGGCGTTGGACGGTATCTCGGACATGAGGATGATCTTCAGCCCGTCCTCGCCGCTCTTGAGCTTGTGCACCTGCTCCAGATAACTCCGCATGGAGCGGGCCTCCTCCAGCGTGCGGACAAAGGGAAGCATCATCTGGAGATTGCTGCCGCCGTACACGCCGCGGGCCAGCTTGAAGGCCTCGATCTCCCAGTCATGGATATTGCGGGAAACGCCACGGTAACCCAGCATGGGGTTATCTTCATGGTGCTCAAAGAGGCTGCCGCCGATGAGGTTGCGGTATTCGTTGCTCTTGAAGTCCGTGGTGCGGTAGACGATGCTCTTGCCGTAAAAGGCCATGGCAAAGAGGGCAAGGTTTTGTGCCAGGGTCTGCACATAGTGCTCCTTGCCGGTACGGTAGCCGCGGGCCTTGATGAGGGCGCGGATCTTGTTGGGCAGATTGCGCACATCGTCCATTTCTTTCTTGAGGCCGGCGCGCAGGCTCACTTCTTCACGCAGACGCCCGATGTTGTCCAGCAGGGCCTTGACGGCAGGCAGATCCTTCACGCGCTCCACACGGTCGGCCACGCTGGCCTCGATCTCGGCCATGCGCTTGGCCTCTTCGGGGTCGGCGGGATTGAGCAGGGCCAGTTCGTCGTCATAGCCCATGACGATGCGCACATGGTCGGCCAGATCGTCGGAGGTCTTCAGCACTTCCAGGCGGCGGGAGGCTATCTCGAGATGCTGGTCGATCTTGTGGTCCAGCTCGCGCATCTTGCGGTGCAGCAGGAGGACTTCCTCGGCATTGGCGCTGGTATCCGTAGCCGCCAGGGCCGCCGCTTCGGCGGAAAGACCGGTGATCTCGCCCACATATTCACGCAGGTTGAAATTGAAGACGATGAGACCGGCGGCCATCTGTTCGCGCAGCACTTTGGAGAGATTGCCCGCCAGCTCGCGCAGCTTGGCCTGGACGATGCTCTCCAGCTCGCCATTGTCGAAGGCTTCCAGCGCGCGCGGATGGATGCTGATGTTGCCCAGCATGAATTCGGCGCGCAGCAGCCCCACTTCAAATTTGGGGAAATTACGCAGACGGGAAAGGAAGAGCGCCTGCCCCACGTCGGCCAGCACCAGGCCGACCTTGGTACGGGTCACGGGCAGCTGGGCCACATCCATTTCGCCGCCCACTTCCTTGAGCGGCAGCAGGCCACGGTACACGCGTCCGCGCGTCCCGTCCACCGTCACTTCCGCGCCATCCAGCGCCCGCAGCACATCCAGCCGCTGGATGCCGATAACCGCGGCGATGCCCAGTTCACGCGAAGTAATGGCCGCATGGCTCGTGTCGCCGCCCACGTCGGCCATGATGGCCGAGGCCACGCGCATGCCCGGCACCATGTCGGGATCGGTACGCTCGGCCGCCAGCACATCGCCCTTTTCCACCTTGTTCAGCTCCAGCGCCGAACGCAGGAAGCGCACCGTGCCCTGGCCCGCGCCACGGGAGGCGCCGTTGCCTTCCACCAGCACTTCGGCGGCGGCAGCAGCCTTGGGATCCACTTCCCGGCGGCGCATGAAGATGGTGGTAGGATGATTTTCCAGCTCTTCGTTCCAGCGCGTCTCAGGACGAGCCTGCACGAACCAGAGTTTGTCGTTGGCATCGATGCAGAACTCGGTGTCCATGATCATGCCGCCGTAGGCCTTGCTCACGGCGCGCACGCCCTTGGCCACGCGTTCGGCCTGACTGAGCGACAGGGCCCAGCGCAGAGCCTCCAGCTCGGGCACTTCCACTTCCCGGGTGCCGCCCTTTTCGTCATAGACGATCTTCATGTCCTTGCAGCCCATCTGGCGGATGACCACGTCGCTGCTATCATCACGCTGGAAGACATAAAGCTTGTCGGGCGTCACCTTGCCGCCCACCACCGCCTCGCCGAGGCCGTAGCTCGTATCGATGCTGACAAGATCCTTGCGGTCCGTCCCGCGGCAGCCCGTGGCCGTATCGGCGGAGAAGGCCGTGCCCGACACCACGGGATTGATCATCTGCATCATGCAGACGGACAGGGAGGTATTTTCGATGGCCCATTCTTTCTTGGCCGTTTCGGCAATGGATTCATCTCCGGTCTCTTCGGCACGGGCGATGGCATCCAGGATGGCCTCGCGGCGGTAGGTCATGGAGCGCAGATTATAGGCGGAGGAGCAGTCCCAGTGGTAGGCTTCCACCACCTTGTCGCCGCCGACCATGTTGAGATAGGTGTCCTGCAGGCCGGCAAAGGCTTTCTTGCGGGAGTCCTCCCCGGCAGCGGAGGAGCGCACGGCGACCGGCGTCATGTCGTCGCCATTGTCCGTGCAGATGGCCTGATAGGCGCCGCGGACGGCGGTGTTCACATCCGCGGGCAGGTCCACGGACAAAATGGCGGCCTGCACCATGACCGAACGCTTGCGCAGCTGGTCGATGCCTTCCGGGGAGGTGGCGAAGCCGTCCACCACATTATTGATGAACGTCCGCAGCTTGGTATGTCCCTGCTCGGCTTCGGCCTTGGCGGCATCATGAATCTGCCGGCCGAGCTGGCGCACGAACTTTTGCAGAAAATCAGGGTCCTGATTGATCTCGGGATCGTTCCAGTCGATGCGACCGTATTCCTTATCGACTACGCTGCGAACAACGCGACCGCTCACCTTTGTCTCATCAAGCAGATGATGGAAGGCCTTTGACGAGATGGCCCGGAAATACGGGGCCTGGATGCCTTCGATCTGACTGATGAGCGCGGTATTATAGTTCTTGCCGCCCACAAGCAGCTCGGCCTCTTCGCCCAGTGCGACGATGTCCGCACCGGTGAGGACAAGCTTCTGGCGAATGGCGTCAAGGCTTTCCTTATCATTTTTGCCGCCTGATTTGGTGACAGGGGTCTTGTTGGGCATGACGTCCTCCAAAGTAATAGGGATGGATGACCGAACCATTCTAGCGCGCCCGCCCGCAACTGTCTACTGTCGCGGGCAGACAGGCGGCAATGGCTTAGACGGGCGAGCCGCAATAGGGGCAGAACGCGATATTCTCCATGGGAATGGGCTGTCCGCAGGCCTCGTTACGGCAGGTGCGCGGCACGGGGCACAGCTCCACGATGAGCTCGCCTTCCCGCACGGAGACCATCTGCTTGTTTTCCTTGAAGTCCGCCGTCTTGAGAACGCGCTTGACCATGGCGTCCGTGGGCGCGAGCACAGCCTTTTCCTGCTTCATGATGGAGACGTTGAACAGTTCCTCGCCTTCCTTCACGATGTCGCCGGGGTGCACATACATGACCCACAGATCGCCGTTGCTGGGCGCGGCCACATGGTACTTGTTGGCGGGATCGGCCATAGTGATGCCGCGCTTGGCCTGACCGACCTTGTCATTGACCTGCACTTCACAGCTCATAATCTCCGAATCAAGTACATACCGGCAGATGGACACGCCGGCCTCGTTGGGACGGGAGATGCTGAGCAGGGCCAGATAATGCGGCTTGCCGCTCGTGTCGTTGAAGCTCAGATCCTGTCCGGGCTTGAGGCCTTCGAACCAGACATGCAGCGGCAGATTGTTGGGATCGCCGAACTTGGCCCGGAACTGCATGGTCTTGAGCGCGTCGCCGGGATGGTTGAGGTACATGACGAATTCCTCTTCCGTGGGCTGGCGCTTGATGAGATCGGCGCAGGCCTTGTGTTCGGCGGCCAGATTCACGTCCGTCAGCGATTCCAGCGGCGAGGCCTCGGTGCGGTTGGCGATGGCACTCTTCCATTCGGAGCCGAAGGCGCTCTCGTAGACCCAGTCCGGCGGGAAGCCCAGGGGAAGCCGACCGAACTTGCCCAGCAGCAGGTTACGGAAGGCGTCGTTGCAATCCTGGTAGATATTGAGGCGCGCATGGCGCATCTGTTCGCTCAGCTCGCTTTCGGGCCGGCTGGTCACCTCGTGCAGCACTTCCAGCAGGTAGCGCACCTCTTCTTCGCCGCCGCGCTTCCAGGCGCCGGTCACGGCCAGGAAGGCCGTGTTCCACGTCACCTGAGAGCCGGGCGTCACGTCATGGTAGCGCACGATCTGCCGCGTCCCTTCTAAAAACTTGAGCATATAGGGCAGCAGATGGATGTAGCCCTGTTTCATGGCCCCTTCCTGCGAGGAAGAGGTCGCCCCGCCGGGCATGCCGTGCAGGGTCACGTCGTAATCGATGCCCTTGAAGTACGGCGAGCAGTAGCGGTCATAGTAGGGCATGATCTGCTTGCAGACGAAGTTCGCGTCGCGGATGGCGTCCTTGTTGAGCTGGCAGGTGAGCCCGAGCTCATCTTCCATATAGGCCATGGTGGACAGCACGTCCCCCTGGCCGTAGGAGCGCACGGCCGAGCCCAGACCCACGTCCACGATATGCGCGCCGGCCTTGGCCGCCGCGCCGCAGGCGGGCACGAACAGGCCGTCCGTATAGTGACGGTGCACATGCAGCACGAGTTCCGGCCAGGCCTTGCGCAGGGCGCTCACGAGCTCGGTCATGAAGCGCGGCGGGCAGACGCCGGCCATATCCTTGAGGCCGAGGATGATGTGGCGGGAGGCCTCGCGCGGATCCACGCCCATGATGTTCCCCATCATGCGCAGGATGGCTTCGGTCACGCCCAGGTAGTGCGGCACATCGAATCCCTTGGCCCAGGACAGGGAAAGGGCCGGCTCGAACACCACGTCCTTGCGGGACATGACCACTTCCGCAATGGGACGCATGTTCTCAACATGATTGAGGAAGTCGAAACAGCGCACCACGGAGTAGTGATCGCAGATCATTTCCCCGGTCAGGCGCATGAGGTTACGCGGCTGCGGCGTGTAGCCCAGCACGTTGGTGGAGCGCACCAACAGCTGTTTGTGCGTCTTGGGCGCAAAGCTGTTCCATTCGCTGGCTTCGCGGAAAGGATAGGTCATATTGGCCATCATGGCCACATGGAAATGGGCCCCGCCGCCATTCTCGAGAGAGAAATAGCCCACATTGTCCAGATAGGGGCCGATGAGCCTGTCCTCGGCCAGCCGGAAGCGGTTGCCGGAATTGGACTGGGTGAAGTCACGCGCCGTGGTGTCGGTGAAGTGCACCCGCCCCGAATCGCGCACATAGTCCAGCAGGGCAAGCCGGTCGCCGTGCGGATAGGGCGAAGGCTGGCGGCGCGTGCTCGAGGGGATGACCGGCAGCACCGGGTCGAAGACGCCAAGTTCAGGCGTGGTGGCGGAACGGTATTCCCCGAGCTGGAGGAAGGGATTGTACCCTCTGGCGGAGATCTCGGCCACCAGTCGGGCAAGGCGTTCGCTCTCCGGCGCAAGGTCCAGATACTGCATGAGTTCAGGATGCGCGGCAATGAAGTTGGTATTGACGTTGCCGCCGCGGAACAGAGGATGCTTGAGCACCTGCCGGAAGAAGGGGATGGTCGTTTTCAGACCGCCGATGATGTATTCCCCGAGGGCGCGCTCCATGATCGCCACGGTCTTCTCCCAGTCCGTGGCGTAGGTGATGAGCAGCGCTCCCGCCGAATCGTAGTTGGCGGGGAACTCGTAGCCCGCGCAGATGTTGGAGTCCAGACGCACACCGGGCCCGCCGGGCGAGACATAGCGGCTCACCAGCCCGGAATTGGGCGTGAAGTTGTCCTGCGGGTTTTCCAGATTGATACGCACCTGCATGGCCCAGTAAGTCGGGCGCAGCTGCTCTTCACGGTAGCGCAGCTCGGCGCCGAAGGCCACGGCGATCTGCTCTTCCACAAGGTCGATGCCGTAGCGGGATTCGGTGATGCCGTGCTCCACCTGGAGACGGGTATTGACTTCGATAAGGTAGGGCTGCCCTTCGGGCGTCACCAGAAATTCCACCGTGGCCAGCGAATGGTATCCCACGGCCCGCACCAGCCGACGCGCATAGTCCTTGAGCTGTTCGCGCAGATTGCGGGTGATGCCCTTCCACGGCGAGGGCGTGATCTCGATGAGCTTCTGGTGGTTGCGCTGTACCGAGCAGTCGCGCTCGTCAAAGGCGAACACATTGCCGTACATGTCGGCGATGACCTGGATCTCGATATGGCGCACATTGTCGAGGAATTTCTCCACAAAGAGGCGCGGGTTGCCGAAGGAGGCCTGCGCCATGGTGGACGCCTTGAAAAAGGCGTCTTCCAGATCCGCCTCATTATGGATGGCGAAGATGCCGCGTCCGCCGCCGCCGCCCTCGGCCTTGAGCATGATGGGCAGACCCATGTCGTTGATGAGCTGCCGGGCCGTGGGAATGTCCACCGCCCCGTCGGAACCCGGCACCACCGGGATGCCCAGCTTGCGGGCGACCGTGCGGGCCTGCACCTTGTTGCCCAGCAGGTTCATGGCCTCGGCCGTGGCGCCGATGAAGGTCAGGCCGGCTTCCTTGCAACGCTGCGGAAAACGAGTATCCTCGGAGGCAAAGCCCCAGCCGGGGTGAATGCCGATGACGCCGTGCTGTTTGGCCTTGTCGATGATGCGATCTATATCAAGGTAGGCGCGCGGGTCGGAGCCAAGCAGGATGAGTTCCTGCGCAGCGGATGCCGCCGGGGCCGTCTTGTCCACGTCGGTCGCGGTCATGGCCGCAATGGCGTCGAAACGTTCACGAATGGAGCGGCAGATGCGGCGTGCGGGGATACCGCGGTTCGCCACAAGGATGGTCTTGCCCTTGAGAAACTCCTGAACCTCAGCAAAGCTCTTGTTGGCCATGTGCTACGCCCTTTGATTGTCGTACGGAAGACGCAGGCTCCCGCTGTAAAAAATCCTCTCCCCGTTTCCGCACAGCAGACGAGCGCCGCCGTCGGCGTGCAGGCCGGCAAGAATGCCTGAAACAGTCTCTTCTCCGTCCTCGATGACCACCTGCCTCCCCTGCCAGAGCAGATGGCGGCAGACCGCCTCCTGACAGCGGATCATGGGAGAACGACGGGCAGTATATGCGGAATACAGGCGCTTTACAAGCATGGGCCACAGCCTTTCCGCGGGCGGACAGCAGGCGGCCCCCCCGGGCCAGACCTCGGCAAGGCTTGCGGCCGGCAGCGCGGCCCCGGCCCGCAGGAGTTCCCGGTCCGGCCGCCAGATCACGTTGATGCCGATGCCCGCGCAAAGCACGCCCCCCCTCTCTTCCATCAGGATGCCCGCCACCTTGCAGGGACCGTCCGCCGTTTCCACCACCAGATCGTTGGGCCACTTCACGCGCACGGCCAGCCCCAGCCCGGAAAATGCCGCCGCCAGCATGAGGCTCAGGGCAGGCGTGGCCTCGCTGCCCAGAAAGGGATCGGCCTGCGGCAGGCGCAGCGTGGCGTAGACATTGCCTGCCGGCGACAGCCACTGCCGCCGCAACTGGCCCCTGCCGCTGGTCTGCCGCACGGCCTGCACGCTCTCCCACGCGGACAAAAAGCCGCCCTCCATCAGAGTGCGGGCCGCATCGAGCGTGCTTGCCACCTCGCCCAGCCGCCAGACAAGAGGACAGCCCGTACTGTCCAGCCGTACAGACGGGGCCCGCCCTTCCGGGCAGCCGGATCCCGTCCGGGAAAAAGAAGTGCATTCGTCACATGCTTCTGTCATAGTGTGTCCATGAACGTTTATCTTGTGGGGGGCGCGGTGCGCGACCTGCTGCTGGGTCGCCTGCCCCGTGAATGGGATTACGCCTTCGACGGCAGCCGGCAAGCCTTTCTGGCGGAACATCCCGATGCGGAAGCGGTCGGGGCCGTGCAGGTCTGCCTTTGGCGGGGCTGCGAATTCATGCCGCTGCGGGGGGCCTCCCTGCTGGACGACCTGCGCGCCCGGGATCTGACCATCAATGCGCTGGCGCTGGACGCGGCCGGCCGCCTGCACTGTCATCCGCAGGCCCTGCACGACCTGCGGCACAGGCTGCTCCGTCCGGCTTCCCCCACGGCCCTTGCCGACGACCCCGGCCGGGCCTTCCGGCTGGCCCGCTTTGCCGCCTGCCTGCCGGACTGGCGACTTGCCCCCGAAGCGGAAGAACAGCTTCACCGTCTCGCTCCGGCGGCGCTGGCCGCCCTGCCCGCCGAACGCGTGGGCCGTGAGCTGCTCAAGGCTCTGGACGGGCCGGCCCCTGGCCGCTTTCTGCGCGTGCTGGCCGCCGGCGGCCGCCTTTCCCCCTGGTTTGCCGAGCTGGAGGAAGCCGGGCGCATCCCTGCGGGACCTCCCCTCTGGCACGGCGATGCCTCCGTACTCGACCATACCTGTACGGTCATGGACCGCTGCGCCGGCGATGCCCTTGCCGCCTGGATGGCCCTCTGTCACGATCTCGGCAAGCTTCGTACGCCGCCGGATCGCTGGCCGCATCACTACGGGCATGATGCCCTCGGCGTGCCAGTCGCGCAGGCGCTGTGCCGACGGCTGGCCCTCTCGAACCTGCATCTGAAAGCCGCAGGAACCGCCTGCGCCGAGCATCTGCGCGCGGGACGCTATGATGAACTGCTCGTGGGGACGCGACGGGACCTCCTCTGGCGGGTGGAGCGGCAGGGCCTGAGCCGCCCCTTCTGGCGGCTGGTGGATGCCGACAGCCGCCACGACTGGAGCGAACGGGCCAAAAAAGAGCTGGCCGTCCTGCGCGCTGTCCGCCTGCCGCACGAATGGCGCAACCGTGGCCCGGAATCGGCCCGGCAGCTGCGCGAACTGCACTGCGCGGCGCTGGCCGCTGCCGCCGATTGATTTTTGCGGGAGGGGGAACCCCTTTCACTAGGGGCTGTTTCTAAAAAGTTTATTGCAGCCAAATCAGAC
>NZ_CALUYG010000063.1 GCF_944324935.1 uncultured Desulfovibrio sp.
TGTTTGCAAAACAACTGTCATGGGGCTTTCGTTTTTTGGCAAGCCCTCTGTTAACTTTCAATTTACAATCTGCCGAAAAAAGCCCCCTCCTTTCCCCCGCACCCCCTTTCCTCCCGCAAAAACTCTTGCTCTGGAGGATGGCAGGGAGAAGCTCCCCGCGACAGCCGTCCTTCGGCCGCAGGTCCCCCGGCAGCAGGGCAAAAACGCCCCGCACACGCAGGCGTTCCCTTCCCGGCACGGCTCGTGTCCGCAGGTGACGGGCGCTCTTCTCTTCATGGCACGACGGGCAGGAACCGGGGAAAGCTCATGTGTCACGACGGCGTGACATTCGCGTAATAAGGCGCGTTTGGGGAGGAGATGGGGAGCTGGGGGGAAGGGGCCCACTTTGCGCGCTGGCGAGCGACCCAGCGGGCGACCCATAAGGCCGTGCCCGTCAGGCGACGCAGGAGCCTTACGGGCATCGGCAGCAACGCAAGGGTTCCCCCTTCCCCCCAGGAAACAGCAGATAGCGTATCAGGCCTTACCCGCCGAGGTAGGCTTCCTTGACCTTGGGATCTTCCAGCAGTTCCTGTCCGGTCCCTTCCAGCACCACGCGGCCCACTTCCAGAATGTAGGCGTAATGGGCCACATTGAGGGCCGCGTAGGCGTTCTGCTCCACCAGCAGGACGGTCATGCCCTGCTCATTGATACGGCGGATGATGTTGAAGATCTCCCGCACCAGCAGCGGTGCCAGTCCCAGCGAGGGCTCGTCCAGCATGAGCATGTCCGGCCGGCTCATAAGGGCCCGGCCCACGGCCAGCATTTGCTGTTCGCCGCCGGACAGGGTACCGCCCTTCTGCCAGAGGCGTTCGCGCAGGCGGGGGAACAGTTCGTACACGCGCTCCATGTCCTCCCTGATGCCCTCGCGATCGTTGCGGATATACGCGCCCAGCTTCAGGTTTTCCTCCACTGTCAGATGCGGCAGGATGCGCCGCCCTTCCGGGGAGAGGGAGATGCCTCGCCGCACCATGTCCTCCGGCTTGAGGCCCATGAGGGAAACGGGCGTATCTCCTTCCTTGCGGGTGAAGGTCATCTCGCCGCTGATGGTCTTGTTCAGTCCGGCGATGGAGCGGATGATGCTGCTCTTGCCGGCGCCGTTGGCCCCCACCAGAGTAACGATGCTGCCGCGCCTGATGGACAGATTCACCCCCTGCACGGCCTGGATCCCGCCGTAGCGCACATGCAGATCACGAATTTCAAGCATTGTTCACCTCGTCCCCCAGGTAGGCGCGAATCACTTCGGGATTGCGGCGGATGGCGTCAGGGTCGCCCTCGGCGATGAGGGAACCGTATTCCATGACCCAGATATGACGGCACACTCCCATGACCACCTTCATGTCGTGTTCGATGAGCAGGATGGTCAGGCCGAATTCGTCGCGGATATGGCCGATGAAATGCATGAGATCCAGACTTTCCTGGGGGTTCATGCCCGCCGCGGGCTCATCGAGCAGCAGCATTTTCGGTTCCGTGGCCAGGGCGCGGGCGATCTCAAGCCGGCGCTGTGCCCCGTAGGGCAGGCTGCACGCCTTTTCGTCCTTGTAGGCGAGCAGATCCAGCCGCTCCACCAGCCGCAGGGCCTTTTCCCGGATGGCCTCTTCCTCCCGGTAGTACATGGGCAGGCCCAGCGGGGCCATCCACCACGGGCAGCGGCGGCGCACATGACAGCCCACCATCACGTTTTCCAGCACCGACATCTGGGCGGAGAGCCGGATGTTCTGGAAGGTACGGGCGATGCCCAGCCGGCAGACGCGGTAGGGGGCAAGCCCCTTGATGCTCTTGCCGCCAAAGACGACCTGCCCCTCCTGCGGCGTGTAGAAACCGCTCAGGACGTTGAACAGGGTCGTCTTGCCCGCGCCATTGGGCCCGATGACGCCCACGATGCTGCCGCGCGGGATGGCCAGGGACATGTCCGACACGGCCGTCACCCCGCCAAAGCGCATGGTGACGCCTTCGGCGCGCAAGAGGATGTCGTGCGAATCGCTCATGCCTTCTTCCTCCCCAGGCGGCGCAGGCTCTTCCAGGTGAGCTCCCGTGTGCCCATGATGCCCTCGCGCCGGAACAGGATGATGAGCAGCAGGATCAGCGAAAAGACCACCATACGCATGCCGGGGATGCCCGGGATCTCGAAGAGGCCGAAGTCCATGGGTTCCTCGATGGCGCGCAGCCATTCCAGCAGGATGGTGATGATGCCCGCGCCCAGCAGGCTGCCGGTCAGGGAGCCGAGCCCGCCGGCCACCACGAACATGAGCACGTTGAACGTCAGCAGGAAATTGAACATCTTGGGGTCGATGGTGGAAAGGTGGCTGCCCAGCAGCGCCCCGCCCACACCGGCAAAGAAGGCGCCCAGACAGAAGGAGAGCACCTTGTAGTTGAAGACGTTGATGCCCATGACGTTGGCGGCTATCTCATTGTCGCGTATGCAGCGCAGCACGTTACCGAAATTGCCGAAGAGCAGCCGTGCCAGCACAATAAGGGTGATAATCATCCAGACGTAGCAGGTCAGCAGCGTCGCTTCGGCGGGGATGCCCTTGATGCCCAGCGAGCCGTTGGTGACGGAGGACATATTGACGATGAACACGCGGATGATCTCCGCAAAGCCCAGCGTGGCGATGCCCAGATAGTCATCCCCCAGGCGCAGTACGGGCACGGCGATGACGACGGCAAAGAGCATGGCCACCACGCCCCCGGCCAGCACCGCCACCCAGAAGGGCGTATGCAGCACGGAGAAGGGCCAGATAATGGGGTCGAGGATCCACATCATCTCCTTCTGCTCAGGCAGCAGGGTGCAGAGCGCGCCCACATAGGCCCCGATGGCCATGAAGCCCGCATGCCCCAGGGAAAACAGCCCGGTGAAGCCGTAGATGAGATTGAGCGACAGGGCCAGGATGGCATTGATGAAGATGAGTTTGACGATGTAGATCTGGTAATCGCCGATGAGTTCATGGCGCTCCACCAGCCAGAGCCCGCCCCCGACCAGCAGAATGAGCAGGATATTGCCAAGTGTGGTAAGGTTGAAACGCATCAGATCTTCTCCTCCATGCGTTCGCCCAGCAGGCCGGTGGGCTTGATCACCAGCACCAGCACCAGCAGGATGAAGGCGAAGGCGTCACGGTAGCCGGAAAGCTCCGGCAGAAAGGCCACGGTCATAATCTCCACAAAGCCCAGGGCCAGTCCGCCGATGACCGCCCCCTGGATGGAGCCGATGCCGCCGAAGACGGCCGCGATGAAAGCCTTGAGGCCGGGCATGATGCCCATGTAAGGATGCACCTGCGGATAGCGCAGGGCCCACATGATGCCCGAGGCCGCGGCCAGGGCCGAGCCGATGCAGAAGGTGAAGGCGATGATGTTGTCCACGCGCACCCCCATGAGCCGCGTGGTCTCGATATCTTTGGAGATGGCGCGCATGGCCAGGCCGGGTTTGGTCTTGTAGACCACAAAGAGCAGCACCGCCACAAGGATGGCCGTCATGGCGGGGACAAAGGCCGTGAGCGTGGGGATGCGGACCTGTCCGAGCTGCCATTCGGAGATCAGCCATTCCGGCTGGAGCACGGGGCGTGGCTGCCCGGAAAAGACCACCACGGCAAGACTTTCGATGAAGAAGGAAACGGCGATGGCGCTGATGAGCGCGGAGATGCGCGGCGCGTCCCGCAGGGGCCGGTAGGCCACCCGCTCGATGGCCACGCCGATGACGCTGGCCCCCACGATGGCCAGGATGGCCGCCAGCCCCCACGGCCAGCCGTAGGCGAAGGTGCCGAAAAAGACGAAATAGGCCCCGACCATGAGGATATCGCCGTGGGCAAAGTTGATCAGCCGCAATATGCCGTAGACCATGGTGTAGCCGATGGCTATGAGCGCATAGAGCGACCCCAGCGTCAGGGCATTGAAACAGTGCTGAAAAAACATTTCAAGGGTCATGAGGCCACCTGGAACGAAGAGATTTGTCAAAATGCGCCAGCCGGGCCTCTGGCCCGCCTGCGGCGGCGTCCGGCCGCTCTCCCCTCCTGCCGGGGCGCGGTCGTCGGCCCGCCGGGATGTCCGTCCCGGCGGGCCGTGGTGAAAACACGCAAGAAGGTTACTGCTTGGGCGTCACTTCGCCCACATAGACACGCTTGCCGTCCTTGTATTCGATGATGCCCACGGGCATCTCGGCGTCATGCGTGGCGTTGATGGAGACCGTACCCAGCGGGGTCACCAGATCCTTGGTGGCGGCCAGGGCCTTGGTGATGGCCTCGGGGTCGGCGGAACCGGCGCGCTTGATGGCGTCATAGATCATAAAATAGCTGTTGTAGCCCAGAGCGCCGTTCACGTTGGTGTCCTTTTCGGGATAGGCGGCCTTCCAGGCGTCGGTGAACTTCTTGGCTTCCCCGCTCATGGTGGGCATGGTCGGGTCATAGGGGAAGGTGGTGTGCAGGAAGCCTTCGGCCGCCTTGCCCGCCAGCTTCACGGTATCGGGGTTGTCCATGGCGTCGGCGCCCATGAGGCGGAAGGTCGCGCCCAGTTCGCGGGCCTGCTTCATAATGATGGCGCCTTCGGCGAAGTAGGCGGGCATGAAGACGATGTCGGGCTTTTTGGCGATGAGTTCGGTGAGCTGGGCCGTGAAGTCCTGGTCGCCGGAGCTGTACTTGAGGCTGGCCACCACTTCGCCGCCCAGCTTCTTGAAGGAGCGGGAGAAGAAGTTGGCCAGGCCCACGGCGTAGTCGTTGGTCATGTCCATGAGCACGGCGGCCTTTTTGAAGCCGAGGTTCTCAAAGGCATAGGTGGCCGCCGCGGCGCCCTGGTAGGGGTCGATGAAGCAGGCGCGGAAGTAATACTTCTTGCCCATGGTCACCAGCGGATTGGTGCAGGAAGTGCCCACGCCGGGGATCCTGGCCTTTTCGGTGATCTCGGCGCCGGCCATGGCCAGCGAGGAACCGTAGGTGCCGATGAGGGCGACCACCTTGTCCCGTTCAGTGAGGCGCTTCACGGCATTGGCGGCCTCGACCTTGTCGGACTTGTTGTCCACCACCACCAGCTCGATGGGACGGTCAAGCACGGTGGGCATCTGTTTGTGCGCGAGCTGGATGCCTTCCAGTTCCAGCTGTCCGCCAAAGGCGTTCTGACCGGTCAGCGGCAGATACACGCCGATCTTGATCGGTTCCGCAGCCGCAGCCTGGCCGGCAAAGCCGAGCGTCAGGGCCAGCATGGCCAGTCCAGCGAGACGTTTGCCCAACTTCATAGGTGAATCTCCCGTAATTATGGGTGAATAAAATTAATTTGGCGACATACATTCGCCACCTTCGGCAACCTTACACGATTTTTTCCTGTCTGCAAAGCGCTCCGGGCGACCCGCCGAGGCGTGCACGCCCTTCGGGGATGTGCCTGCCTGGCCGCGCCGCGTCCCGCGCGACGCTTCCGGCCCGGTCACCTCTTGACGCTGCGCCCCGCGTGCGTGATGATACGCAGAGCATCGCTTTCGATGCGCCCCGTTCCTTCAGACAAGGTCTCGCATGAACTACGCCGACGATCCCGTCGCCCGGCAGCACGCCCGCAGCATAGCGGCTGTCCTCAGCGACGACAATCACATCATCAACATCAAAACTTTCGTCATCGCCGCCCGCTACCTCAGCTTCAAGGCGGCCGCCAAGAATCTGTGCCTGACGCCCGGCGCGGTGAGTCATCGCATCGCCCGCCTGGAGGAAGTGCTCGGCTTTCCGCTGTTCAACCGGCTGACGCGCTCCGTCACCCTGACCGTGGAGGGCGAGCGCCTGCGCGAGGTGTACGAGGCGGCCCTTGCCAAAATGCGTGCCGAAGTCAACCGGCTGCTGGACAACGAAGGACTGTCGAGCCTGACCATCTACGCGCATCCCAGCATCGCGCTGGGCTGGCTGCTGCCGCGGCTGCCCGGCTTCCAGTCCGCTCATCCGAGCCTGCGGATCACCGTACGCACGGGCAATACGCCGACGGACTTCTCCCACCAGTCCGGAGTCGATGTGGCGCTGTACTACGGCAGCGGGGCCTTCACCGGGCTGGAATCCCGCAAGATCATGGACGAGCTGGCCGTGCCTGTCTGCACGCCGGCCTATGCCGAGGCGCACGATCTGTACGGACGCCCGGAACATCTGGAAAGCTGCACCCTGCTCCATGACTGCGCCCCCTGGCATTACAGCACGGTCACGGCAGAATGGCAGGAATGGGCCGAAAAAAACTCGCTCAAGCTGGACAAGGCCCACAGCATGACGCTGGATACGGCCTACGGCGCGGCGCTGGCGGCCTCCTACGGGCTGGGGGTGGCGCTGGGGCGGACGCGCCTCATGGAGAACCTGTTGCGGGAAAAGCGCCTCATCATGCCTTTCCCGGCCCTGCTGCCGGTCGCCACGGGGCATGCGTATTACGCCGCCTGGCCACGCACGCGCCAGCCCTCGGCCGTACTGCTGGCCTTCCTGCACTGGCTGGCCGGTTCGAAAAGCGCCTGAGGCGTATCGGCGCGCCGGACACATCGCCTTCGCGCCGCTGCCGATGCCCGCAAGGCCCCTCCCCCTTCCTCTGGCTTTTCAGGGAGGAGGGAAGGAAAAAGGCGGCGCGCGCCCTCCCCTTGCCCGCCGGTTCCCCGGAGCCCCCCAAACCGGCCTCCCCCGCCGCCAGAGGGGGAACGCCCCTTTTTGCGCCATTGCCGCCGATAAGGCATGTTCACGTTGCAGGGGTCCTGCCGGCCGCGCGTGAGCGGGCGACGTCCGAGCGCATCTGCCAGGGCATTTGCGTTGCGCCGTGCCGGGATGGATCTGCCTTCCCGGTTTGACGGCATAAAAGATCACAACGTATCCGCCTTGCGCGGGATGCCGGAAGGTGTCCATGCCGGACGCCGGGTGACAGCCGCACGCCGGCGTCACAAAAAAATGCGCTCTGCATCTTGAAATTTCCTTTCCAGGACATACCCTCAGCATAAGAGACCCTCACCTTCCCGCCGTACCGGCAACATGCGCCGAATTCCCAGACGGTCAAGGCGCACCTTCCGCCGGACCGGCACAGCCCTCCGCAAGGGAGCCCTCATGGAATTTCTGCCCCGCACGCTGCTCTATTATATGCTGTCGCATGGCTATTTGTATTCCGCACTGCTGCGCCATACGAAAAAACGCCGCCTTGTCCTGGCGGCGTTTCCGTTTTTCGTGGTCATGGGCCTGTTTCCGTATATCCACGGCCTGTTGCCCGACGGGAGCATGGCGCAGAAGATTTTTGCGCGCACGGGTGCCGTCTGGCAGCCGCTGGCTTTTTTCTGTCTGCTGGCTGTTCTCGGCAAGGATCTCTCCGCCCTGGGAGGGCGGCTGGGACGCGGACGCTCTACCCGCTCGGGGAAGCCGCTCTCCCCGGCGGCACGACGCAAGCTGCTCCTCCTGCTGCTCGTCTGCGCCGGGCTGTACGCTTACGGCCTCCATGAGGCGCACGATCTGAAGGTACGCCGTCTTGAGCTGCCGCTGTCCGCACATGCCGGCGCGCAACGGCTGCGCATCGTCTTTGCCGCGGATCTGCATATTGGCCCGCAAACGGGCATATCCTTCCTGCGGCGGACCGTGGCCGCCATCAACGCGCAACAGCCGGACATCATCCTCCTGGGTGGCGACATCCTCGATGACGCTTTGCAGGGAACCTCCGCCGATCGGGACGCCCTGCGGCAGCTCCGGGCCCGGCTCGGCGTCTTTGCCGTGCTGGGCAATCACGATGCCTTCGGCGGCCATGAACGCGCACTGGCCTTTGTGGAAAGTTGCGGGATCCGCGTACTGGCCGACGAGCTGCTGCCCCTGGGCCCGCTTGCCCTGCTCGGCATAGACGATCCCGATGTGCGCGCCCAGAAGGGAAATACGGATGTTGACGTGGCCGCACTGGCCGCGGGCCGTCCGTGCGGCTCATTGCTTGTGCCGCTGACGCATCGTCCGCACCTGCTGCCGGGCAGCGTCGGCCATTTTGATTTGCAATTGTCGGGACATACGCATGGCGGCCAGATCGGCATAGTCGAGCCTTTGCTGAAGCGGACCTACGGAACGCCCACGGGGCTTTCCCGGCACACTTCCGAGGCGGGGGAAAGCTTGGTGTACGTCACCACGGGCGTGGGCTTCTCCAAGCTCCCCATACGGCTTGGCGCGCCCCCGGAGATCGTGGTCATCGACCTTGCGCCCGCCGCAGCAGACGCCGCCAGACCATAAACAAGCGGGCGGCCGACGCTGTGCCGCCCCACGCATTTTGCCTTTTTCAAGAGCACAACGCTCTAGAATTTGTACATGACGCCCAGGCTGAAGCTGTACTTTTCGCCGGTATCCACCAGAGGACTGTCGGTTATTTCCTGATTCAGGAAAAGCGCCCGGGCCGAGGCAAAGCCGCTGACGTGGTCCGTAAACTGCAACCGTGCCGTCAGGCCGGCGTAAGGCGACAGGCAGCTCTCGGGAGCGTACTCGCGGAGGCCGCTCTGGCGGGACTCGCTGGCTTTTATCCCGTAATAGTAGTCGTTGTAATTGGCATCCGTCCATTGCAGGCCCACCGTGGGGATAAGCGCCACGCGGGCAAGGCGGAAGGGGTAGCTGTAGCTCGCGTCCGCAATGACGCCGTTGCTGTAGCCCAGCACATCCGTGGAGACGGTGGCGGCCACGATGCCGTACGGGGTGGTGATGCGCGTGTTGAGGCCGGCAAGCATGCTCGAATAGCGGTCATCCAGCCGGCGCATGGCCCAGTCGTCGCTGTTGTCGGCGTAGAAGTGCTGCGGCAGATAGGAGACCTGGGCATTGAATTCAAACCAGGACGTCCGGTACAGATGCAGCCCGCCGGATACGCCCCGCAGATAGAAATATTCCCCTTCGTAGCCGAGCAGGGGCAGCGTGCTGCCGGCCAGACGGGTATCCTTGTATTCCGAAGTGATGATCGTGCCGCCAAGGCCGACGTCAAAACCCGACAGCACGGCATTGATGCTGTCGAAAAAGGACGTGCCCTGCCCACCTTCGGCCCGGGCGGGGATGGTCAGGGCCAGGCTGCATGCCAGGCAGAACAGCGCGGCGCGCGCGTATTTCAGCATGATGGACTCCTTGTTTCATCGCCGCCGGGCGCATTCCGGCAGCATGGCCGCCCTGTCCCGCAGGGAGCGGCAGGTGCGGCCGGCGATACGGCAACAACGACAACAGATCTTCTCCGGGCCTTTGACGGGCGCCGCGCGCCGCCGAACGCCCGTGCCACATCGCCTGCCCGGCGTGCGTGGCACATGGCCCGGCAGGACGCGCGGCCGTGCGGGAACGGCCGCGCCCCTTGCCTGTCCAGCCTCTAAATGCGCAGGCTGTCGCGGATATCCTCCAGACGATTCCGGGCAAACATGAGATAGGAAATGATCAGCTCGCCGGAATTGAACGCCGAGGTGATGTAGAGCGGATCATACATGCAGATCTTGTCCAGATACTCCATGGCCGCCCGCATGTTGTCCTCATTGTTCTTGTCGCGGATCTCGGGGTACAGCTCATACAGGGCCTTCACAAAATCCCGGATGACCAGCACCATGCCTTGCGCTTCATAGATGCGGTTATCCAGCGTGGCAAAGGACAGATCCTGCGCATCGGAGAGCAGGCCAAGGGCATAGCCGAGCATATTCTGGCCCACCACCACCGTGAGCGACGCGTACAGATCGTCGGTTCGGCAGTTGTAGACGGCCTTGCCCGCATCCAGATCCGCCTTGTACTTCTCCACCAGCTTCAGCCCCTTGGTGTACTGCCCTTCGGCCGAGGGGAACATGAAGCTGCGCGGGTCGATGGCGAAATTGTTGAGCCGCGCGTTGTACAGGTCCGCGTTTTCGCGGTCATTGGTGCCCAGCTTGGCGATCTCCATGGAATAGAGATCCATGAGCACCTTGGTGGCGTGGTAGACGCCGTATTGCCGGTAGGCGCGGTTATCAAGGAAGAAGCGGTTGAACAGAATATCGTTCATGGTCCAGCCGAACGTGGAATCCAGTTCCCGGCGCAGCTGGTGGGTGATGGCATCGACAAGCAGCTTGCCCTTTTCGTTCTCCGACAGCTGCGCGGCGTTTTCCGGCAGACTGACGGCATCGGGGAAGGTGGTGCGGTCGATCTTTCCGTACAGGGTCTGTGCCCCCCACATAAGAAGAATGATCCCGATAAAGAGGCAGACCTGTACGGCCAGCGTCTTGATGACCACGCGAACCTTGCTCATGGCATTCATGTAAGACTCCTACGTCTGGCGTGTACCGCCCGGCGGCGGGGAAAGTGCATCCACCATAACGAAAAAAGCGGTTACGGGCAATTCCGTAACCGCTTGTTTTCTGTGGCGCGCCCGAAGAGATTCGAACTCCTGGCCTACAGGTTCGTAGCCTGTTGCTCTATCCAGCTGAGCTACGAGC
>NZ_CALUYG010000064.1 GCF_944324935.1 uncultured Desulfovibrio sp.
GGTTACAAGACAACTGTGGAAAAAATGAGGGAAGACGGGGTCTTCTTTGTGTCAACTTTCGTTTGACAATCTGCCTCAAAAAGCTCCCTCCTTTCCCCCGCAGAAAACGTCTTTCTGCCTGTGGGGCAATGCCGTCATGCGGTGGGCTTGACGTCCGCCGGCATTTCCGGCTGTGTTCCCGCCGGGGCATCCGTCTGGGCGTGCTTGCGGCTGTCGCCGGACTTTTCGATGAGCTCGTCCACCAGATCGCGCAGGATCTGGACTTGTTCCATAACTTCGAGGAGGCTGTTTGCGGCATCCAGCATGGCCTTGGCATTATCCTCGGCGATGTCGCTGACGTGCTGGATGTTCTGGGTGATGGCCGTGCTGGAGGTGGACTGCTGTTCGCTGGCGTCGGCAATGGCCCGCACCTGATCCACGGCCCGTCCGATGGTGGTGACGATGTCCACAAGGGCGGCGTCCGAGGCGGCGGCCAGCTCGGTGGATTCTTCCACCAGCTTCATGGAGACTTCCATCTGCTGGACGCTGGTACGGGTGCTCTGCTGGATGCTGGTCACCACGGTATGCACGGTCCCGGCGGAGGACATGGTCTTTTCGGCCAGCTTGCGTACTTCGTCGGCCACCACGGCAAAGCCGCGGCCGGCATCGCCGGCGCGGGCGGCCTCGATGGCCGCATTGAGCGCCAGCAGGTTGGTCTGATCGGCGATATCGCTGATGACGCCCATGATCTCGCCGATGCTGCTGGCATGTCTGGCCAGGGCTTCCATATCATCCTTGAGGGCGGCGGCATGGTCGCGCACGTTATTGATGCTGGCCGCGCAGCGATTGACGGTCTCGCGTCCCTGCTCGGCCTTGCTGCGGGTATCCTGGGCGGCTTCGGCCCCGGCGTCGGCATTGTGCGCCACATCGGCGACGGAGGTATTCATCTGCGCCATGGCGGCGGCCGTTTCGGTGATGCGGGCGGCCTGGGTGGAGGAGCCCTCCCGGGCCTGCGTGATCTGCTGGGAGAAATGTTCGATGGCGGCGGTCAGGGCCTGCACGATGGTGGAGATCTGTGTGGCCGCGTTGAGCATGCCTTCCTTGCGGGCACGCTCGGCGTAGGCCTGCGCCTCTTCGGCCTTCTGCATGGCTTCCTGGGCCAGGGCGGACTCTTCCCAGGCCTTGTAGGCCTCATCCTGCGCCTTGCGCATATGCTCGAACAGATTGATGGACATCTTGATGATATTGGCAAAGACGCCGTAGGATTCGCCGTCGTCGGCGATATCCAGCCGTCCCTGGGCGATGAGGTCGGTCACGGCCATGAGTTCGTCCGGGTCCTTGCCCAGCTTGCGCAGGGTGTCCCGGATGATCCAGGCGGTGAAGGCCACGGTGACGAGCACCGTGATGCCGAGGGTCAGCAGGATGTACCACTGGGTGACTTCCGCCTTGTGCAGGGAGGCCTGTGCGCGTTCTTCGGCGATGCGGTTGCTGCGGGCGAACAGCTCCACAAGCAGGTTGCGGGCCGCCGTATAGCTGCTGCCGTTCGCGCCGAAGACCATTTGCTGGAGCTCGTTTCCCGGCGCAGTCTGATCCCGCAGGGTGGCGACCTGTGCAAAGCCGTCCATGTAGCGTTCGAGCGCGGCCTTGCCGATGCCCCAGTAGCGGGGGTAGGCGGACTCCTCCGCCGCGACGTCAACGGACATGCTGCGGCGCAGCTCTTCGGCAAGCGTGACGGCCTGCTGCACGGGGGACGTGCCGTCCGCGTCCGCGGGGCGGTCGGCCTGCACGGGGAAGGCGGCGATGGCCTTGCGCAATTCTTCAAGCAGTGTGTCCCCCTGACGGGCCGCCTCCTGCCGGGCGTCTTCCGTCGGGGCGAAGGCGATCTGCAGCTCGACGGCGCGCAGATCGCCCAGCAGGGCCGCCAGATGCCCGGATGCGGCGGCGGTCGGCATGACGGTGCGCGAAACGTCGGCGACCGACTGCCGGATGGCATCGGCGCCCAGATACGAGAGCAGGGCCAGCACAATGGCGCCGCAGGCGCTCAGGGCAACGCTCAGACTCAGTTTGACGGCCAGTTTCATTCTTTTACCTCCGAAGGGAGCGGCACGGGCAGGCGTGCCGCATTCTCCAAAATAAACTTATCGGCCTTCCGGCAAAGAGTCTTAGAGCGTTCGTGGCAACTGGGGCGAGCCGGCGCTTGCCAGCATGGCGGGGCGCAGGTAAGATGAGACGTTCCAACACTGACGGCACACTGCGTGCCGGGGAGAAAACATGACGAGATACTTTTTGACAGGCTGGCTGACCGTCTGCCTGGCGTACGGGCTCCTGGCGATGCCGCTCCAGGCCGCCGCGGCATCCGAAACGTCCGGCAACGCCGGCGCTGCCGCCGTCCAGCAACTGAAACAGGGTGAGGAGATGCTGACTCGCCTGAAAAACGGTCTCACGGTCTATATCATCAAGGATGCACGTTTCCCGCTGGTCTGCACCCGTCTCTATGTGGGCACGGGCTCGGCCAACGAGCGCCCCGATCAGGCGGGCATAAGCCATGTGCTCGAGCATATGGTCTTCAAGGGGACAAAGAACCGTCCCAAGGGGCAGATCGCGCAGGATGTGGAGGAACTGGGCGGCTACCTCAATGCCGCCACATCCTTCGACATGACCTATTATCTGACGGATATGCCTGCCAGGCACTGGCGGACCGGCATGGACGTGGTGCGGGACATGGCCTTCAACGCCACGCTGGATGCGGATGAGCTGGAAAGCGAAAAGAACGTGATCATCTCCGAACTGCACGGAGATGATGACGATCCGCGCCGGCGTCTGTTCGAGTCCCTTCAGGTGGCTGGGCTGAAAAACAGCGTCTACGGGCGGCCCATCATCGGCTTTGAGGAGACCATCCGGGCCATTACGGTACAGGATCTGCGCGACTATATCGCCACCTGGTATCAGCCGCAGAACATGCTGTTGCTGGTGGCGGGGGACATCGACCCCCAGCAGGTGCTTGCCCATGCCGAAAAGCTGTTCGGCGGGCTGAAGAATACCGCCGACCTGACGGCCCCCGCGCCGGTGGATCTGGCGCGCGCTCCCGGCGGCCCTCGGGTGGAGGTCATCCGCGGGCCGTGGAGCAAGGTCTATCTGGGTCTGGCCCTGCCTGTGCCGGGTCTGCCCGACATCCGCTCCGTGGACCTGGATGTGCTGACCTATGTGCTCGGCGGGGACGGGACATCGACCCTCTACCGCAAATATCAGTACGAAAAGCGGCTCGTGGACAGCATCGCCGCAGGCAATATGGGACTGCGGCGGGCCGGCCTCGTCTATCTGACGGCCACGCTGGACGCAAACGATCTTGAGACCTTCTGGGATGGCCTGACACGCGATCTTGCCGGGCTGAACGGCAAGGATCTCCCGACCGACGCCATCGAACGCGCCCGCTTCAATCTGGCCGATGCCGTGGATCGTGCCGGGGAGACCCTCAACGGGCTGGCCTCGTGGCGGGGGACGGTACAGTTCGAACTGGGCGGACGCGAAGGGGAACGCAATCTGCGCAGCGCCTTGTCCACGGTGGATGGCCTGCGTCTCGCGGACGCCGCGCGGCAGTGGATCAGGCCGGACCGGGTGCGGGTGCGCGTCCTTGCGCCGCAGGATGCCCGGATACCCGATCTGGAAGCCATGCTGAACCGCAACTGGCAGACGAAGGCGACCGATGACGCCGCCTGGACGGCGGAAAGCGGCGCGGCCGCATCGCAGACCATCGACCTCGGCCAGGGGCGCACGCTCATCTTGCAGCGGGATGCCACAGTACCGTATGTGGCGCTCAGTTTCCGTCAGGGCGGGGGCAATGCCCTGCTCGTGCCGCAGCATCAGGGGCTTGCCGAGCTGACGGCCCGCACGCTGACGGACGGTTACGGGGATAAGAACGCGCAGGATGTGGAGCGCTGGTTTTCCGAGCGGGCGGCCCAGCTCTCCGCTTCGGCGGGCCTTCAGACCTTTGCCGTGGATATGAGCGGCCCGGCCCGCTTTACGCACGAGTATTTCCAGCAGCTGGACAGCATGCTGCGCTCGCCGCGCTTTGAAAAGAAGGACATGGAACGCCAGGTGCAGAACATGAAGGCCGCGCTGGCCCGGCGGCAGGACAATCCGCAGGCCCTGCTTTTTGCGCGGGTGCGTCCCTTCCTCTTCCCGCAGCACTGCTACGGTTTCGACAGTCTCGGCACGCCGGCGAACCTGGACAGCTTCACCCGGGAAAATCTGGTGAATTACTGGAAGCATCAGGCCTCCCTGCCGTGGGTGCTCACCCTTACCGGAGACTTTGATCCGGCAGAGGTCAGGACCTGGGCGGCCCAGCTGCCCGTTCCGGCCTCGTCTTCCTCCGGCAGCGTGAACAGCCCTGCCTGGACAGAGGAAAAGACGCTGGATATCCATGCGCCGGGCCGCAATCAGGCCTATTTGCTGCAAGTCTTCCCCACCGTGCCGCAGGATCATCCCGATGCGCCCGCCCTCATGCTGCTGGACGCCATCCTGTCGGGACAGAGCGGCCTGCTTTTCAGCAAGATGCGGGATGAGCAGGGCCTCGGCTATACCGTGACTTCCTTTTATCAGAGTCTGCCGGAAGCCGGGCTCATGGCCTTCTATATCGGGACGACGCCCGACAAGGTGGAGCAGGCGCGCAAGGGCTTTGCCGCCATCATCGAGGACGTGCGGCAAAAGCCGTTGCCCGCGGCCCTGCTGGAAAAGGGGATCAACCGTCTGGAAGGGGAGTATTACCGTGGCCGCCAGAGTCTCGGGGCCCGTTCCACGGAAAGCGCCACTCTGGCCATACTCGGCCTGCCGGAGACCTTCCGGCGGGACGTGCTGGAAAAGGCCGCGCGCCTTACGCCCGCGGACGTGCAGGCGGCCGCCCGCAAGTATCTTGCTCCCGACGCCTGGCGTGAACTGCTGCTGACGCCGGAGGCGGTCGCCCCGGCCACGCCCGCCGCTCCGAAGCCGGAAGGGCAGGCTGCCGCGCCCCGCTAGGCGTCATTTTCACCATCTGAGGCAACGACGCCCCGACGCCCTGTCGGGGCGTCGTTCGTTCCGGCCGCAGGCTTCCCGCCGCGGCGGAGGTCGCCTTTCCGGTGAGCGCAGGGGAGCGGCGCGCGCCTGCGTCATTCGTCGCGGCCGTGGGGAGCGTCTTTACAGGGCAAGCGGCATGGGCTACATCTTAGTGACAGGTAACCGCATGACGACACAGCAGATTTCCTCATCGCCAGACGACGAAAGTCTTTGCCTCTGGTGTCCTCCCATCACCACGGCGCTGCTGTGCGCTCTGCAGCAGCGGGCGTCCATCTGCCTGAGCTATCCCGCTCGTCCCCGGGAGCTGGGCCCTGTGGAGAGCCGCCTCCTGCATATGGACAGGGACAGCATCACGCTGCTGTGCCGGATGGCCTCCCTGCCGCCGTCCGTTCCGCAGGAATGCAGCCTGTACTTCAAAGTGCGGGAGCCCCAGGGCGAGCCATCCGGGGGGACCGACCTGCGCCTGCCGCTTTCGGCCGGCGATCTGCGCCTGACGACGCAGGAACGGCTGACAGGCCGGCGCTTCGGCTTCTACTGCCGGACGTCCGTCCTGGATGTCGCGCCGCTGGCGGAGGAAGCGGGCACTGCCTGGCCGGAGGGCGGCGGACAGTTGCTGACGCTGCGCCTCAAGACGCCGTTTCGCGGCGTACAGCGGGAGTTGCGGCGGCATGCCCGCCTGTTTCCGAGGCCGTCCGATCTGCGGACAGTCTGTTTCTGGTTTGCGCCTGTCCTGCCGACGGAAGGCGCGATGATGCTGCACTCCATTGCCCGTTATGCTCCGGAGATGAAAGCCCGTACCGAGCTCGTGGACATCTCCGCCGGCGGGGCCTTTGTGCGCCTGCACCATGATCCGTTGCTGAAGGATGTGCACATCGACGCCTCGACGCTCATGCTGCTCCATCTCGTCCTTGCGGATGCGCATACGGGGGAAGTCTGTCTGCTGGCGGCGGCCCGCTGCGTGAACGTGAGCCGCGACCGGCACGCGATGAGCGCCGATCTCCACATGCGTTTTACCCGTCACGCGGTCATGCCGCTGCGGGAAGGCCCCATCCACTGGCTCGAGCTGGATGACGGCGGGGGCATCCCCGCGCTTGACCGCTGGACGGCACGGCAGCGGGCCGTCGATAGCGCATACGGCGTCTTTCGTCCCTGACGCCGCTCAGCAGCCCGTCCGCCGTTCGTGGCAGACGCATCCGCTTGACATTGCGCGCATCGTCGGCTTGGATAGTCCTTTCTTTCACCTCAGCGACGGAGTTTGCTCATGTCCAGACATGCCCTGAAATACGGCGATGGCGAATGCTTTTTTGATGTGCCTGACGGCTGCCTTGCCGCCGAAGTGCTGCCCAATGCCGTGGACTTGCCGCAGCTGCCGTCGGCGGAGGTGGTGCGCCGCGCTCTGCGCGAGCCCGTGGATTCACCGGCCCTGGGCGACATCGTGAAGCCCGGGGAAAAGGTCTGCATCGTCATCCCCGATATTTCCCGCCTCTGGCAGTCGCCGCACATCTATGTGCCCGAAGTGGTGGCCGCGCTCAGCGCCTGCGGCATCCCCGACGCGGACATGACCCTGCTGGTGGCCACGGGCGCGCATCGCCGCCATACCCCGGAAGAACATGCCCGCCTCGTCTCCGCGGACGTGGCCGGACGTATCCGCATCGTGGATCATCAGTGCCGCGAGGAGGCCGACCTCGTCCAGGTGGGCACGACTTCGCGCGGCACGCCCATCATCGTCAACAAGACCGCCGTGGAAGCGGACAGGATCATCCTGTGCGGCGGCGTGGTCTTCCATTTCCTCGCCGGTTTCGGCGGCGGCCCCAAGATGCTGGTTCCCGGCATCTGCGGGTACGAGACCATCCAGCGCCATCACCATCTGGCCTTCAATGCCGCGGCGGACAGCGGCACCAATCCGCTGGTGCGGGCCGGCATCCTTGAGGACAATGTTTTTCAGGCCGATCTGGCGGAAGGGGCGGCCCTGCTCGCGCCCTGTTTCAGCCTCAACGTCATCACCAACGCCAAAGCCGAGATCATCGCCGCCTTTGCCGGCCAGTGGCTGGCGGCCCACCGCGCGGCCTGCGCGCTGGTCGAACGCATGGACAGGGTGGACATCCCCCGCCGTACGCCGCTGGTGGTGGCCAGCGCGGGCGGCGCGCCCCGGGACATGAACGTCTTTCAGGAGATCAAGCTCCTCAGCAACGCGCTGGCGGCCGTTGAGGAGGGCGGTACCATGATCCTGCTGGCCCGCAACCCCGACGGCTTCGGTAATGCCGAGACGGAACGCCAGCTCACCGCCTATCCTGATCACCACGCACGCGAAGCCGCCCTGCGGGAGACGTTCTCCATCGGGGGGTATGTGGGCTTTTTGCTGGCCGAAGCCGCGGAACGCCATAACGTCATCCTCGTGACGGACATGGATCCGGCCCTCTTCGCCTCCACCCGCCTGCATATCGTGCCCGGCCTGGACAAGGCGCTGGAGCTGGCCGCCGGTTTCCACGGCGGCAGTCTGGCCGTGCCGACGACGGTCATGCCGCAGGGCGCCGTGACCCTGCCGCGTGTCGCCGGGTAGGGGTTTTTTGTTTTTTCTTCCGCGTGTCGCTGGCTGGCGACTTCAGCCCGGCATCCGGGCGTGGTCGCCTTCCGGCGGGCGACCGAATGGCGGCCCGCAGGGCCAGGAGCCTTACGGGCATCGACAGCAGAGATGGGGCAGGGGGTGAGAGGGGCGAGCCCCTCCAGGCAGATTGTCAAACGAAAGTTGACACAAAGAAGACCTCGTCTTCCCTCATTTTTTCCACAGTTGTCTTGTAACCGAACTTCTTGCGCGGGCGGTGGCTGATGAGTGCCACCGCCCTCTCCATGTCTTTTTGCGTTATCCCCTTGAAACTCCTGTACCGGGGAAAAAATTGACGAAGAAGCCCATTTGTCTGTTCATTGAGTCCGCGTTCCCCCGGACAGCCAGCATGGCAAAAGTAGCTTGCGGTCCCAAAGTGTGCATCTATCTGCTTGTAATTTAAAAATTCCTTCCCTATGGTATGTAATTGCAAGAATTTTTCTAATAGCATAACATATAAAAGAAGAGGTTTGGTCATGTCTGGAAAGCCCGTTGCACGCGTTGGAGATACCGGCAGTCACGGTGGCACTATTATTGATGGGAGCCCCATTATTAGGGCCAACAACCGCCCGATTGCCCTTGTTGGAAGTATCTATAACTGTCCAGTACATGGCCCAAACCCTATTGTAACTGGCGCTCCATATGTTTTTGGTAATGATGTTCTCGTGGCGCATGTTGGTTCAAAAACTGCATGTGGAGCAGAGATTACGTCTGGTTCTCCTGATGTATTTATTAATATTCCGCTATCAGGAAAATTAGTTGAGACCTTTTCTGGAGTAGGGAAATACTCTGAACAGTTTTGTGTAATAAGTGATATGACAGGTGAGCCTTTAATTGGTGTTGAATATCGTATTATTACACAAAAAGGCAATATCTATGAAGGTAAAACTGATCACGATGGAAAGACAGTTCGAGTCTATACAGATGAACCTGAAAATATTGAGTGTTTCATTGCTTAAAGACTAAAATAGAAATGTATATGGAGAATATTATGCAAACAGATGATGTTACCCCATTCTTTACTCAAAAAAATAGGCGTAGTTCTCAAACTAATAGTACACATACATCTATTACGTCTATTCGTGTTGATGAAGGTATTCGTTATGTGCGAATTGCTCCACCTTCTGACGGCTGGGTTGAGGCTTTAAATTCATCGAAGGTTCGTATTTCTCTATGCGAATATACCAAGATAAAACTTTTGGAGAAAAGAGACGGGAGAATATTTTTTTATCTTTTGGATGGAAATTCTGGGCATGTAGGGGAAATATTGAGTATGAAAGAAAGTGGAGCAATTGAACATTTTTTTAGAGGTCAAAGAAGTGGAGGCATAACAATTAAAATACAAAACTTTTCTTTTGAGGAGTATGTTTACTCTGTGCAGCGTAATAATGAAGAGCTTATACAATGTTCAGGGGAATTGAAATATGAAAACTTAATTATACCTATTACTTTGTCTACTAGACACTTGGTGGGCCATTATAAAAATAACCCTTTGCCAGTTGGAACTTACAATATTATGGCTCCTGATTATCCGCATTCAGGTGAATATTCTCGATTTTATCGTCAAGATCAAAAGAATGGACAATTTGATTTAGTATGGTTTCCTATCGAATTTGAAGAAAATACACGTTATTTACATATGGGACATATCTCTGATGGATGTGTGACTGTCACAAATATTAATAATTGGGAGTCTCTATACCACAAAATTATACACTGCCGGAGTGATGGCAATATAACAGATACTCCAGGAGGAGGTAAGTATATTGGCAAACTAATTGTTTTAAAAGATGCTAATCAGAAACCAAGCAATAGAAAACCTCATCCCCTTTCTTCATATTAGCTATGAGAAAATTTGTTATGATAAATAAGATATGTTATTTTGTTTTTTTATTTCTTTCTACTAGTGTTTGTAGTATGGCTCAAGAAATTGATAATGATATAGTAGTTAAGAATGTTTATACTCATAGCCTTGACAGAGATATAGAAGAAATACGTCCAGAATACCGTGCTATGCTTTTTTCTAAAACTCTTGAAAATATTTTAAATGATCCTCAAGAAAAGTCTATATCAATTGAATATATGACTTCCCTTCAAAAAAAAGCAAATGAATTCATGAAAGATGGCCAATATGAACAAGCATATCGGTATTATTATGAGGCTGCGCTATATTATCCAAAAGTACTGTTATTTTTTAGCGCTGCTCAGGCAAATCTAATGGAAATTTCAAGAAGAAAATATATATGCCTAATGGATGTATTGTTTGCTTTGGAGAATTATCAGTTGGGTATAGCATTTTATAAATATGAGAAAGAACACAATCTTTCGATATCTATAACCTGTTTTAATGAAATGAAAAGGCAGATGAAGTGTCTTCAAGATATATATGAAAAATATAAAAAAGATAAAAATAATATGGAAATTTCAAAAGATGAAGTACTCTATTGTAAATAAATAGAGGTAAGTTACAGCCTTGTTAAGGATTACAAATAGTTATTTATGAGAATAAATATGTCTTTTTTTAGGTAGTGTTTACACGAGATTTATGTTATAAGAAGCGCATCAATTCTACAAGGATGTGCTTATGACGAATCCTC
>NZ_CALUYG010000065.1 GCF_944324935.1 uncultured Desulfovibrio sp.
CCTCCCGCAGCGCCCGCCGCATGCGGATGAACTTTGCAATGGCTGGCATCAATGATGAGCCATTCAAAATCAGGTTCAACAATGAGAGCTTCGAGTATCTTCTCCCAAACGCCCCGATCTCGCCATCGGCGGAAGCGGCGATGTGTATTTTTCCAGTCGCCAGGATCGGGGGGTAAATCCCGCCACGGAGCCCCGGTTCTCAGTATCCGGAAGACGGCGTTGATAAACAAGCGGTTGTCGGCGGAAGGACGACCGACACAGCCTTTGGAACCGGGAAGAAGTTTTTCAATGTTTGCCCACACCTTGTCGGAAATATCATGCCTCCGATGTGCCGCCATATGGTCTCTCCTCATTGCAAGTGAAGAGATTATAACATATTTTTAGTTTGACGACACTATCTAGGCGACGCGGGAGCCTTGCGGGCATCGACGGCAAGCCGCGGGAAGATGACCTGAAAAAATCTTCGCATGCGGCGTCCCCTCCAGACGCTGCGTTTGCTTGCCCATAAAAAAGGACGCTCAGGCGTCCTTTTTTTATCACGAGGGGGCTGTCGTCAGCGGTCGATGCGCACATCCAGACGCTTACGGTCCTTGGAGAGGATATGCCGTATCTTGCCCGGGCCGGTAAGGTCGATAACCACCCGCGTCCGGCCGTCCAGCTTGCCGAGGCGAACATTGGTGACCGCCGGATTCTTCGGCACGCCCGGCGCCTTGACCGTCCATTCGCCCATAAGGTCAACGGCCACACGGGGAGGATTGTCCAGCGGCAGGTACTTGTACTCAATGGGGCTGGAGCCCTCGATGCGGACCGTTGCGCCCGTCTCCCGGGCGAAGACCACAAAACGGGTGACCGTGCGGGCCTTGGCCGCCGGAGCGGGCTTTTCGGTCTTCTTTTCTTCCTTCTTTTCCGGTACGGCGCGCTCGGCGGCCGGTTCGGCGGACTGACGCGGCTCCACGGCGGCAGGAGCGGCCGGCGTTTCGGCCCCGGCGCCCAGTGCGGGTTGCGGCGGCACATCCAGCGCGGGCCGGACGGCCCCTTCCGTAGCGGGCATAGCCTGCGGGGTGGCCTGCGGGGCCGCGACGTCGGTGTCATTGAAGGCGAAGCCGCGTTCCAAGGCCTCGCTCGGTGGCGTGTGGGCGGGAGCCTCCTGCAGGGGCGGCGGAGAGGCCGTTTGGGCCGCCTCCGGCAGGGGCGGGACGGCGTTCTGCTCCGGCGACGGCGGCGTGAGCCCGCCGCCGGCATGCGGCGGCAGATCGCCGGGAGCCGCCGGAACGGCGGGAGAAGCCTCCAGGGCCGCCGGGGCCGCCGGTGCGGGATCGCTGCTGGACGATTTCCACTCATTCAGCATGATCAGGGCCATCCCCAGAATGCAGACGGCAACCAGTATGCCGATAAAGGCTTTGTTCATGGCTGTGGATCCTCCTGCCTAGCGGCTGTTCCGTGAAGAACGCCGCTGCTCATTGCGGATGTATTGCAGCATGCGCGCGTAGACGGGCTCGCTGGCGTCCAGCAGCATGGCGCGTTGCAAATGCTTGATGGCGGCTTCATCCTCACCCAGAGCGTGCAGGACGCGCGCCATATTGAAATGGGCATGATCATCGTCCGGGGCAAGGTCCAGCACCCGCCGGCTGAAGGCAAGCGCCGCCGACGGGTAGGAAAGCTGCCGCAGCCGTGCGCCGAAATCCCGGAACATGTGCTTGTGTTGCGGCTGGATGCCCTCCCGCACCGAGGCGAGCTGCTCCAGCGTGCTAAAGGCCGTCTGCCGCTCCTTGGGCCGCTTGAGCCGGGCCAGCGCCTTACGGAAGGTCTCCCGCATGCCGCTCTCCACAAGCTGTGCCCTGCGCTGCTGCTCCGCGGCCGAGGCCTGGCCGAAAATGTCCGCCGGTTCGCTCTGGGGCGGCGGCACAAAGCGCCCCACTACTCTGGACATGTCCAGAGAGCGTACCGGTATGGCCAGGATGGCGGGCTCCGCCGTGAAGCGCTGGTTGAAGACATCCGCCGTCATCCGTTCCGGTTCGGCAACCGGCTGAAAGGCGTTGTTGAGCCGCTGCACGACAAAGCTGCCGGTTTCGACCTCCCAGACGAAGTACAAGGTCTTGCGCTGCCCGGAGGGCTGCGCCGCCGCAACAGAATAGACGCCGATGAACTTGGGATTTCTCATGCCCCGACTCTACATCATTTGGGCCGAATGGCAAGATTCCTCTCCACGCCTTTACGCGGCGGGCACTTTGAGCTAGCATGCCGCCCATGCACGAAATGGCCATCGCACAGAGCATCCTCGACATCGTACGGGACGAGATGACGGCCCGGCACTGCACCCGCCTGGACGGCATCGGCCTGGAATGCGGGGCCCTGTCCGGCGTCGAGCCGGAATCCCTGCGCTTCTGCCTGTCGGCCCTGCTTGACGGCGGCCCCTGGGCCGACGCCCGGCTGGAGCTGCGCATCGTGCCCCTGCGTCTGCGCTGCTTCGGCTGCGGCACGGTGTTCGGCGGCGAATCGGGACAGGACGCCCTCTGGCAGCCCTGTCCGCAGTGCGGCGAGCAGTTCGGGCATACGGTGGAGCAGGGCAAGGAACTACGCATTTCCCATTTGGACGCCTCATAGGCCATACAGGAGGACCCATGCAGATACCCGTTGTGCGCAATGTTCTTGAAGCCAACGAAAAGCTTGCCGAACAGGTGCGTGCGCGTCTTGATCCCGGCAGAATACTGGCGCTCAACCTCATCTCCTCACCTGGCGCGGGCAAGACCACCCTGCTGGAGCGCACCCTGGCCGACCTGTCCGGCGAATTCCGCATGGCCGTTATTGAGGGCGACCTCCAGACGGACAACGACGCCCGCCGCGTGGCCGCCACGGGCGCGCAGGCCGTGCAGATCAATACCGAGGGCGGCTGCCACCTCAACAGCAGCATGATCCTCCAGGCGCTGGACAACCTCGATCTGGACGGGCTGGACATCCTCTTCATCGAGAATGTGGGGAACCTTGTCTGCCCGGTGGAGTTCGACTGCGGCGAGGACGCCAAGATCGCCCTGCTCAGCGTGGCCGAAGGCGACGACAAGCCGGAAAAATACCCCCTGCTCTTCAATCTTGCCCGGGCCATGCTGCTCAACAAGATCGACCTGCTGCCCCATGTGGATTTCGACGTGCGCCGGGCCCGCGATTTCGCCACCCGCCTGAACCATGACCTGGCTGTCTTTGAGGTCTCCTGCCGCAACGGACAGGGGCTTGACGGCTGGTACGAATGGCTGCGCGCCATGCGTCAGGCACGGCGTCAGGGCAGGCTGTCCCGTCAGGAGCGCTGAGCCCGCGATCCTGCCCCCCATCATTTGCCTGTGCGGCAGCCGTGCCGCGGAAGGAGGATCCATGAACCATCTGGGCAAACTGCTTGCCGCCCTGCTGCTTGCCGGAGGCCTTTCCTGCGGAGCGGTGCAGGCTTCGCCCGCCGACCTCTCCCGGACACCGGGACAGACGGGGGACGACCGCCCCCTGCTGGTGGAGCGTCAGCGGCCGGAACGCCCCCACTGGGACAACCGCTACCGCGGCGACCGGCGACGTCCGCGACCGCCCTACCAGTACGGCACGCCACCCCCGCCGTATCCGGTTCCCCCCTACGGCTACGGGGCCCCCTACACGCCCCCGCCTTTCGGCTATGACCCGCGCCGGCCCCGGCCCACCTATCCTTACGGCTACGACCCCCGGCGTTCGGTTCCGCGCTACGACGATGACGATGCCTATGATCGGTGGGCTCCCTTCCGGGACGGTGACCGCAGGTTCTGGAAGCGGCATCGCCCCTACCGGCCCGCGCCGCCTCCGCCGCCTCCGCCGCCTGCCTGGCCGGGATTCAACGGCTGGATATGACCGCCTTGCCTGCGCCGCCTCCGGGCGGCGCTTTTTTTCGCGCCGGGAGACACTGCCGGATGCCCCGGGACGGGAAGTCGTCGTTTTGCCGCGGCCGGACACGCCGTGCACGGCAGGCGGGAGGACGGCACATGCCGGAGGGACGTCCGGTCCTCCCCGGCCACCCGCCTGTCCGCTCCATGCGGACCGCGCGCCCCGCACAAACGAGGACGGCCGCCGACTCCATGCCGGCGGCCGTCCAGAAAGTGTCCCCCGTGCGGGATGTTCAGGACTTCCCGCCCTTCTTCGCCCCGCTGCCGCGAGAAGCATCCCCGCCCTCGTCGGCACGGTAGGCGGCAATGTCCACAAGCAGCGTCCGCGAGGCGGGATACAGGCTGACCGTGAAGAGCTGCACATCCTCGCCCGGCGCGTCGGCTTCCCGCAGTGCCGCCACCTGCGAGCGCGGAGCCAGCATGATGGAGGCCTCGCCCGCCCCGGCGGAAAAGATGAGATCGATGCCCTGCTCAAGGATACGCTGGCGCTGGGCATCGTCGATGGCGGCCATTTCCGTAAAGTCCACGTCCATGCCCGGGAATTCCGCCTGCCAGAGGCAATAGCCCTGCGTATAGAGGGTCTGGAGCAGAGCGTGCAGATACTCGCGGGTGAGCACCTGCCGCAATTCCAGATGCTCCAGCGAGGCGGTCTCGGGCTTGCCGGGCCCGGGCGTCAGCCGGGCCGCCCAGATGAGGCCGGCAAAACCGAGGCTGGTCAGCACGGCCCCGTTTTCGTCCCGGGGCGCATCCTTTTCCAGGATGGCGCAGGCGTCCTGCATCTTCATGCCGGTACGGAAGCGGGTCAGCGCGCAGACGGGGCGGCTGCCCGGTTCGGGCAGCAGGTTCCAGACCGTTCCCTGCCGGTGTTCCGTCCTGCCGTTACGGTGCAGCAGGATAAGACAGCTTTCCTTGTGGTCGGCGCACGTGGCGATGCCCGTCAGATCGTCCAGGGCGACGCCCGTGAACGTCCAGAGGGCAAAACCCATATCCAGACGGATGTCCTGCCTGCCCCCCGGGTTCTCCAGCGCATCCTCACCGGCCGGCGGCAGGTCCAGCCGGGCAAAGCTTTCCTGCCGGGCCGTGCTGAAGCGCACGCTCAACAGCTCCTGCGCCGTCTGGTTGCGTATGCTCAGGGTCGGCGGCTCGGCTTCCTCCTCGGCAGCGGCCGGCGAGGCGAGACCGCTCTGGGGCAACAACAGGCAAAGGGCCAGAAAAAGCAGGGAGACAAGGTGCTGCATGGTCACATCCTGGGCAAGGGGCATTGGGGATCGATCTGGCGGCACACGGGAGCGGCCCGGGAAGGGATGCGACGCCACGCGGACAGGCGGGCATGCCGCCTTCGCCTGCCGGCGGCCGTGTGCGGGCCAGGAGGCCACGGAAAAACGTCTGCCGGGCTCCCGCCCACGGGAAGCCGGCCCTGCGAGGACTTCTAGCAGCCGGAACCGCCGGAGGCAAGCCATTGTCCGCCTGGCGCCGCATCCTCCGTGCGGAGGCCGTGGTCCGCGGCGACCTTGCGACGGCGCAGCGCCGCCAGTAGCCGCCGCACGTCCGCCGGCGTCTCCGGCGCAGGCGGGGCATCCGTCCGCAGCAGCGCGCACAGCTGCCGCACCAGCGCCACGGCGTCCTCCACCTCATCCACCCAGCAGGTCATGGCGCCGTGCAGCATGAGGCCCGGCGCTTCCAGCGGTCCGCGGATGCCCAGCAGCGGCACGCCCGCGCCGGCGGCAAGCCCCACCTCCACGCCGGCATCCTGCCCGGATGTCCCGTAGTAGATCACCATATCCGCGGTCAGACAGGCCTGCCGGCAAAAGGCATACACCTGCCCGCCTTCCCGGTCGGTATCCATCCAGACGCGGCGCTGTGCGGGCGTCAGGCCCGGCGGCGGGGCGGCCTTTTCCGTCCAGTCGAGGATATGGCAGCCCAGCGCGCGCAGGGCGTTTCCCAGCAGACGCACACCGTGCTTGTGACGAAAGGAACCGGCGATGTAGATATCCATGCTCGTCATACCTGTTGCGGAAGGCGCGGTGGGGATGGGGCCCGGGGGGAAGGGGACCCCTTCCCGGGCGAGGCGGGGGGCCTTCGCCCCAAACAGGCAACGCATCGTGTTGACAGGCCCTAGAACTCTATGCCCCGCTGCGCCTTGACGCCGCTCTGGGCCGGATGCTTGACCTCGCCCATGTCCGTCACCAGATCGGCCATATCCATGAGCCACTGGGGCGCATCCCGACCGGAGAGCACCAGATGGCAGGAGAGCTCCCGCGCCTCCCGCAGCAGCGCTTCCACCTCCGCGCGTTCCAGCAGGCCGGCGCGCAGGGCGTAGAGGCTCTCGTCCAGTACCAGCATGTCCAGACGGGGCAGACGCTCCCGGGCCCAGGACAGCAGCGTCCGGGCCGCTGCCCGGTGCTCCTCCCGTTCTTCCTCCCTGCGGAAGAAGCCGCGGCCGCCCGCCCGGAAGTTTTCGCCCAGCAGACGTTCCAGCAGAACCTGTTCCCCGGCGCGCACATCCTTTTTCATAAACTGGCCGAAGCCGACGCGCAGCTCCTGCCCCAGCGCGCGCAGGGCCTGTCCCACGCAGGCGCTGGTCTTGCCCTTGCCATTCCCGGTATAGATGAGGATCATCAGCGCCACACTCCCGGCAGGACCGTGCCGCAGGCCGGACAGATGCCGGCTGACGGCCCCTTGAGCCGCACATGCCAGCCCTGCCGCTCGATGCAGACGGCATTACAGTTCGGGCAATAGGTGTTGCCGCCCACGGCGCTGAGGACATTGCCGATATAGACGAAATGCAGCCCTTCGCCGCGGGCCAGTTCCCAGCAGTCCTCGAGCTGGCCCACCGGGGTCTCGGGATGATCGGTCATATGGTAGGCCTTGCGGAAGGCCGTCAGATGCCACGGCGTGTCCGGCCCCAGCTCGTCCCGGATGAAGCGGGCCGCCGCGCGCAGTTCGGCCGAGCCGTCGTTGACGCCGGGGATGATCAGCGTCGTCACCTCCAGCCACCAGCCGAAGGCCTTCATGCGCTTGAGATTGTCGAGCACCGGCTGGAGCCGTCCGCCGCAATACTTGCGATAGAAAGACTCGCTGAATCCCTTGAGATCCACATTGGCCGCGTCGATGCGCCGCTGGAGCGACATCAGGCATTCCTCGCCCATGAAGCCGTTGGTCACCATGATGGTACGCAGGCCCTGCTTGCGGGCCAGCCCGGCCGTGCCGAACATGAGTTCAAAGAAGATCGTGGGTTCGTTGTAGGTGAAGGCCATGCTTTCCGCGCAATTGCGGCGCGCCAGGTCCACCAGGATATCCGCGTCCGCCTGCCGGCCCGTCACCTTGCCGTCCTCGGCGGGCCCGCGCGAGATTTCGTGGTTCTGGCAGAACAGACAGGAAAAGTTGCAGCCGGCGCTTCCGATGGAAAAGGTGCGCGTGCCGGGCAGGAAATGATAGAGCGGTTTTTTCTCCACCGGATCAAGCGCCGTGCCCGTGATGACTTTTTCCACCAGGCTGATCAGCGTGCCGCGCAGATTGGCCCGCACGCCGCAGCGCCCGCGCTGGCCGGAAGCGATGCGGCAGTGATGCGCGCACAGCAGACATTCCACCGTGCCGTCGGCACGGCTTTCTCCGAAGGCGGCGGGCATGTCAGCGCCTCCTGAAGGAGGGCATGCGGCTGTACGGCGTCATGCCTGTGCCGGGCGTCATGCCGCTTGTCCCGGGTACGGTGCCCATGCCTTCATTGAGGGGCATGACGCCGGGCGGATAGGGGCCCTTATCGCCCTGATAGCCAGGATACCAGTGCCAGCCGTCCGTCGGCGGCGGATAGAGGCCGCCCGGGTTCTGATTCGGGTACTGGCCTGTGCCGGGATAGGACGGATGCTGCCCCGTATTCTGTCCGGGAGAGGATGGATACTGGCCGGATGTGGGCGGCCACGGCCGCGAGGGCGCGCCGGGCCAGCCCGTCTGCCCGCTGGGGGGGCGGCCGGGATAGCCGGAAGGATAGCCCGGGCGGTAACCGGGATGATAGCCCGGGCGGTAACCGGGATGATACCCCGGCCGGTAACCGGGACGATACCCCGGCCGGTAGCCCGGCTGATACCCCGGCTGGTAGCCGGGCGGATACGCGCCGCTTCCCCCCGTGCCCGGGTAGACCTGCGGCGCAAGATAAATGGGCGGCTGCTGCCAGGCATTGGGATCGACGTTCTGACGCGGCGCCGTGATGTTCATCTCGATGTCGCCGGTTTTTTCGTCACGCTCGATGGAAAGCTGTCCCCTGTTGGGCGTCGCTGACGGCATCTGCGTCGTGCCCCACTCCTCGGCGGGCCGCAGGGCGCTTTCCTGCGGAGAGGAGGCGGCCACCGCCGCTCCGGGGCCCGCACCAAGCCCCAGCATGCACAGAGCCAGCCCCGCGGCCAGCCCCAGCCTGCCGGCTGTTCCCCTCCCGCCCGTCCTGTCCGCCGAAGACGTGCAGGATGGCGTCGCCTGCCCGGAAAAGAAAAATATTTTTTTCATGCTTTCAGTATACCAGCGCCGTCAGCGGGGGTCTACGAAAAAATGCGGGGGAAAGCCGCTTGGGATTTATGAAAAACTGTGCTATCAACTGGTGCTGCTAAGGAGGCACTTATGACCACGGAACGCTCCAGAGCCTACAGGGACGCCGGCGTCGACATCGAGGCGGGCAACGATCTCGTGAGCCGCATCAAGCATCTTGTTTCCAGCACCCATACCAAGGGTGTCATTTCCGACATCGGCGGCTTCGGCGGCCTGTTCCGCCCCGAACTCAGCGGCATGAGCGATCCTGTTCTGGTTTCGGGCACGGACGGCGTGGGCACCAAGCTCAAGCTGGCCTTTGCCTTCAACAAGCATGATACGGTGGGCATCGACCTCGTGGCCATGAGCGTCAACGACATTCTGGTACAGGGCGCCCTGCCGCTCTTCTTCCTCGACTATTTCGCCACCGGCAGGCTGGATGTGGAAACGGCCCACACGGTCATCAGCGGCATCGCCGAGGGCTGCCGCCAGGCCGGCTGCGCCCTGCTCGGCGGGGAGACGGCCGAGATGCCCGGCATGTACGGCGACGGCGAATACGACCTCGCGGGCTTCTGCGTGGGCATCGTGGACAACGCCAAACTGGTCGACGGCTCGAGCATCCGGGTGGGCGACCACATCGTGGGCATCGCCTCTTCCGGCCTCCACTCCAACGGGTATTCGCTGGCGCGCAAGGTGCTGGAACAGAGCGGCCTCGCGCCGGATGATCCCTTCCCCGGGGCCGGCGGCGCGCTGGTGCGCGATGTGCTTATGACGCCTACCATCATCTATGTGGATACCGTCCGCCAGCTGCTGCGCGACATCGACGTACGCGGCATGGCCCACATCACGGGCGGCGGCTTCTACGACAATATCCCGCGCGTGCTGCCCTCGCAGGTGGAGGCCCGCATCACCTTCGGCAGCTGGGACATGCCCCCGGTCTTCACCTGGCTGCATGAGGCCGGCGCGCTGACCTGGCCGGAGATCCTCCAGATCTTCAATGCCGGCATCGGCTATGTGCTCATCCTGCCGCCCGATCAGGTGGAAGAGACCATCAGCCGCATCCAGGCGGGCAAGCAGGGCCTCAAGGCCTGGGACATCGGCACCATCGCCATGCGTAACGGCGGCGGCGAACAGGTCGTCATGCAGTTCCCGGACTAGATAGTGTCGTCAAATTATGCTTGCCCACAAAGATATGCATCTAATTTGAACGGCGGCAAGAAAAGAGGCGCATCTTTTGGCATACCGTGTAGCAACT
>NZ_CALUYG010000066.1 GCF_944324935.1 uncultured Desulfovibrio sp.
GTTCGTGTCCGCTGGTCTCGTGCAGCCGGCGGGCCGTGTCGCTGATGTCCCGGGCAAGTTCGGCGGCGCGCGCCCGCAGGGCCTGCGCCTGGGCCTCCGGCAGATCGGCGCAGCGTACGGGCGTGCCGGGGCAGTCGGCATACCAGTCGATGTCCCGTTTCGCGGCGTCATGCTGGGGTTCGGCCAGCAGGGCCGCATGGGCGGGGCCGAGGTGGCGCTGGATGAGGCCGCGCAGCTGGGCGTAACAGTCCGTGGCGAAAATGCCCTGCACGGCCAGCGCGCGCATCTCTCCGCGACGGGAAGTGGCAATGAGGTTGTTCATGGGCATGCCTGCGGCAAAGGGAAAGGGCACTCGTCCCGGCAGGGGAGAGCGCCCGTCGGCGCGTTAGAGCGTGGCGCTGTTATAGCCGTTCTCGTAAGCGACAAGCCGGCTCTCCAGCTCGGCCTGGGTGCGGACGAGATTGTCGCGGGACTCCTTCCACGCGGAGGCCTGCTGGCGCACGGGCGTGGACTGGCTGCGCCTGGGCTGGGCGTTGATGTAGTCCTCGGCCAGCGCCTGCTGATATTCGGCATCACGTTCGGCCATGGTCGTCGCCGTGGATTTGAGGATGAAGGCGGTCTCCTCCAGCCCCGAACGAATTTCCTTGTAGCGGTCATCCAGCTCGGTACGGGTGATGCTGCCGGCCTTGTACTGGGCGATGGCGGCCTTGAACTCCTTGTCGTAGCACTTCATGGCCACGGTGGCGGCGGCGCTGGCCCTGTCCATGGTCTGGGCTTCCTTGCCGAGCTGCTGGGCATAGGCCTGGAGATACTGGGCGTCGCGCTTTTGGGCCTGCGATTTGCCGTAGGCATGGCCGCCCACCGCGCCCACGGCCCCGCCCGCCACGGCGCCGGCCAGCGCGCCTTCCACCTTGCCGGTGCTCAGGCCGCCGATGAGCGCGCCGAGCAGGGCGCCTCCGGCGGCCCCGACGGCGGTGCTGGTGCCGACGCTGTTTTCATCCTTGCGCAGTTCCGCGACAGGAGTGTAGCACTGCGGATAGTAATTGACCGTGGTTTTCTGGTCGCCGTACTGGCTTTTGCAGCCTGTAAGCGTCATAACGCACAGCAGGACCCCACAAAGACACAGGGTGAATGGACGACGCGGCATGCTCCCTCCCGACGTTGGCGTTGCAGCGGTTTTCCGGGGATTTCCCGACGCTTGCAGCATACACGTTCGACCAGAGCTAGGCAAGACGGCAGACGGGCGGCCGACGGCTCGTGCGTCAGGCCGCCGGAAGTCGCCGGAGAAGGACGGCCGCCGGCCGGCATGCGTTGCGCTTCCTTTCCGTAAAGGCTATGTAACGCATCTGCGCCACCCAGATACGTTCCAGGAGGTCGAACATGAAACGCGTGATGAGTCTTTTTCTGGCCTGCGGCCTTCTGCTGTCGGCATCTTCCGCCTTTGCCGACGCCAAACATCTGACGCTTGCCACCGGGGGCACGTCCGGCGTGTACTTCCCCCTGGGCGGAGCCATCGCTCAGGTCATCGGCAGCAAGAGTGACGGCAAGTTCACCGTCACCGCGCAGGCCACCGGCGCTTCCGGCGAGAACATGCGCCTTGTGCAGGCCCATGATGTGGACTTCGCTCTTGTGCAGAACGACGTGGCCGATGCGGCCTTCAAGGGGACCGATCCCTTCCGCCCCGACAACAAGATGACCGATGTGGTGGCCATCGGCCGCCTCTATCCCGAATATCTGCATGTGGTGGCCAGCAGGGACAGCAACGTGAAGACGCTGGAGGACTTCAAGGGCAAGAAGGTCTCCGTGGGCGCGCGCGGCAGCGGCAATGAAGTGAACTGCCGCCAGATCTTCAAGCATTTCGGGCTGGACTACAAGAACATCGAACCCATCTTCCTGCCCTATGGCGAGACCGCCGATCAGTTCAAGGACCGCCAGCTGGACGGTTTCGTGTTTACCATCGGCACGCCCAACCTGGCCATCCAGGACATCACCACCGCGCAGGAGGTCTTCTTTGTGCCGCTGGAAGGCAAGAAGGTCGATGAACTCGTGAACATCTTCCCCTTCCTCGTGAAGGACGCCATCCCCGCCGGGACCTACAAGGGGCAGGACAAGCCCGTGCCCACCCTGTCCGTCCAGTGCATCCTCGTGGTCAACAAGAACATGTCCGACGAGGATGTGTACGCCATGACCAAGGCGCTCTACGACAACCTCGGCGACGTGGCCAAGGCGCACAACAAGGGAGCGGAGATCAGCGTGGAACGCGCTGCCGAAGGCATCACCATTCCCTTCCATTCCGGCGCGGCCAAGTACTTCGCCGAAAAGGGCGTGAAGCTGCCCCAGTAGGCAGCCGGGGAGCGTGACGCATGCGGCGCTTTCGCAACGGCTTTCATCTGCCGCTCGTTGTGCCGGCACTGCTTATGCTGGCCGCGTCCGCTCTTGCCGCAACCGCAGCGACGGGGGAAGGCATCCCCGTCCTGCGGCTGCGCGTGACGGGCGCCGGAGGAAAGACGTGCCTCCTGCTGCCCTTCGGCAACGGCAGCGTTTTCGGCATCCGCTATATCCATTCCGTGGCGCGGACGCCGGTGACGGACTGGTTTGCCGTCTGCGACGGCTGCCTGTATCTGGAAAAGACCGAATATCAGGATTTCGGGGCAGGGCTGCCGCATATGCCGGAGGGCGGGCAGCGCATGAGCACGGGCGACGGGAAGGTGGTCATCAGCGGCTTTCATCGGGCGTTGCCGCGCTTTGATCTGCGCGTGGGCCGCATAGCCCGGCATACCCTGTTGCTGCCCGCCGCGGGCGGCTGGCACGAGCTGCCGCTGGACAGAGTGGCCCCACCGGGGGCGGCCCTGACGTTTCGTATTGAAGACAGGCCGTAAGCCTGGTACACCATTGCCCCGCCGCGTGCGGGGCTTGGCTTGCCCTGGAATGTTTTTTTGCGTGAGGTGAGGTGAACAGATGAGTCATGAAGAACGGATGAGGGTCATTGACAAGGAGGGGGCCGGCGACTTCGCTCTGGAAGAAGAGCGCCATGAGGATGTGGACCATGTGGCCGTGGCGCGCAGTCAGGAGACCATGGACGTTTCCGAGATCGTGGCCAAGTACGACAAGGAATCGGTCTACCGCACCTTCAAGGGCTGGATGGATATCCTCATTCGTCTGCTCTGCATCGCCTTTTCGGCCTTCCATCTCTATATACGGCGGCAATGGGGGCCTTCCCGCCGCAGTTCCAGCGCGCCGTCCATCTGGGCTTCGTGCTGACGCTGGTCTATCTGCTCTATCCGGCCCGTGCGGACAAGATCGACAAGCTGGCCTGATACGACGTCATCCTTGCCGTCGCCGGCGCGGCCGTCTGCGGCTACATCGTCTGGAACTATGACATCATCGTCCTGGACGCCGGCCCGGCCACGGACATGGACTTTTATTTCGGCTGCGCGGCCATCGTGCTGGTGCTGGAGGCCACACGGCGCATCGTGGGCCTGCCCATCACCCTGGTGGCGGTGGTCTTTCTGCTCTATGCCAAGTTCGGCAACCTCATCCCCGGCATGCTGGGGCATCGCGGCTTCAGCGTGCAGCGTATCGTCTCCCAGATGTACCTGACCACCGAAGGCCTGTTCGGCACGCCGCTGGGCGTGTCCGCCTCCTTCGTCTTCCTCTTCCTCCTCTTCGGGGCCTTCCTGCACAGCACCGGCCTCGGCAAGTTCTCCATCGACCTCGCCCTGGCCGCCGCCGGACGTTATGTGGGCGGCCCGGCCAAGGTGGCCGTGCTGGCCAGCGGCTTCTTCGGCGCCATCTCCGGCTCCTCGGTGGCCAACACCGTTTCCACCGGCACGTTCACCATCCCGCTTATGAAGAGCGTGGGCTATCGCGGTTCCTTCGCCGGCGCGGTGGAAGCCGCCTCGTTCACCGGCGGGCATCGCCCGCGCCGAGCCCAACGCCACGGGCTTCATGGCCGTCAAGCTGGCGCTGGCGGGCTTCCTCATCCCCTACATCTTCTGCTACAATCCCGGGCTGCTGATGATCGACGCCACGGGCGTACAGGTGGCGGGCTATGTGGCCACGGCCGTACTGGGCATCGTGTCCCTTTCCTTTGCCAGCGTGGGCTTCTGGCTGCGTACCCTCTTCATCTGGGAACGCCTGCTGCTGCTGGCCGGGGCCATCACCCTCATCACGCCCGGCCTCATCACCGATGCCATCGGCATCGGGCTCATGGTGGTCGTCTATCTGCTCCAGAAGGTACGCCCCACCGGTCCGGCGTCCGCCGCGGCGGATCGCCCGCAGGCCGATACGGCATAACGCGCAGGGGGGCTTCGGCTCCTTTTTCGTGCCGGGGAAGGCGGGCGAGGCTGGAACGGCGCGCCATCAGTGAACATAGGCTGCATCTGGGGCATAGTCATTGTCGATATTGACAAGGAGCGGAAAGAAGAGTATACTACAATACTCATCTTCAGATAGGAGTCGAGAACGTCGGGTGAGCGCCGTTGCGCGCTTTTTCCTTTTCCTGGCGGTGTGCGCCTACGACGGAGGGAGCAATGTGTCTGAAGCGGATCCGCCCCGTGCGTGCCGCCTTTTCCGCCAGTTGGCGCAACCAGTGCAAAGGAGGGTAAGATGGAATTCAGTGAGGCGGTAAACGTATGTCTGAGGAAAAAATTCGCTGAGTTCAACGGCAGGGCACCGCGGAGCGAGTACTGGTATTTTGTTCTGTTCCAGCTTCTTGCCCAAATTGCCTTTTTCATTCTCATGGCCATCGGGGCCGCCGCGGATTCGCGAGTTCTGTTTGGCATCCCCTGGTTTGCCTCGCTCCTTTTTTGTCTGGTCATGATTCTCCCGGGGCTGGCCGTGACGGTAAGGCGTCTGCATGACGGCGACAAGAGCGGCTGGTTCATTCTCGTTTGCCTCATACCGCTTGTTGGACCTTTTATCTTACTGTATTTTTTGATGCGGAAGGGCACGGATGGGCCCAACCGGTACGGCGAGTGAATCCCGCTGGCCCGGGAGGTTTCGACCATGCTGGGGGGCCGCTAGGTGTAGAGTGTCAACACGTTGTTCACCCTCCGTTCAGACATGAAGCGGGAGGTTTTCCGCCAGGAGCCGAATGAGGGCGCACAAAATTGTAATGATGCGTCCATACCGGCAAGCAGGCTGTCCTTTTCCATGAGTGGGTGTACGTTTGCGCGTATGCCCACTCTTTCAATGCCGTCTGGATGAATCGTTCGGCCTTGCCATTGGTTTGTGGCCGGTACGGCCGGGTTTTTTTGTACCGGATACCGAACTCACGACAGGCTTCATCAAATTTGCGGGATTTGTAGCAGGCCCCGTTATCCGTAAGGATACGCTCGACCTTCATGCCCTGCGCCGTATACCAGGCAACGGCATGCCAGAGGAACTCCACAGCGGATTCCGCCGTCTCATCCGGGTGGATCGCTGTGCAGGCCACCCGCGAAGCGTCATCAATGCAAACATGCGGATATTCCCAGCCCGGACGGCTGCGATAAACCTGCCGCGTTCCCGCCTTTCGGTGTCCCACACCGTCGATCCTGCCCAGACACTTGATATCCAGATGCGGCATTTGTCCGGGCTTTTCTCACTGATAACGCCGCACCGGAGGCTTTGCCTCCAGTGCGGCAAGACGCGAGCGGCCAAGTTTACGCAAGGCGCGAAAGACAGAACTCCGGCTCAGTCCCAGCCGGGCCGCTATCTCATCCCCGGTCAAACGCCTCTGCCGTGGAGAGAGAATCTCTCTGTATGTCTTTTCCGTCAGCTTGCCGCGACAGCGCGGGGGGGGCTTTTGTCCACAAACGCTTCAACGCCGCCATGCCGGGGCTTTTCCGTTTTCAAACAGTACGCAGGCTTAGGCCAAATCCAGTGGCGAGAGCGGATGCGGGCATGCTGTCCGGTCGACGAATCATTTCTTCGCGACCTTTGGGCGTGCGTCTGGCATTTTTATGGCTGTTCACCCTTTTCCTCGTCCGCTTGTTGGCTTTGGTGTGGGAACCTCCAACTTAGCGAATGGGGAAAGGGTACACAACCTATGGGAACACAACACCTGGGCCCTTTTTTCATGCCGCGGCCGACCACCCCACGCGAACATTGCAAGATGCCGCCGGAGCGGCTATGCTGCTCTCGCCCGTCGTCCGCCGGCGACCCCGGACCCCGGCCGGGGCCCGCCGGAGACAGGACGCGAAAACCTTGCACCCGACGTACTGGAGAACTCATGAGCGCACTGACTCCGCGGGAAATCGTGGCGGAACTGGACAAATATGTGGTGGGACAGGAACAGGCCAAGCGCATGGTGGCCGTGGCCGTGCGCAACCGCTGGCGCCGGCAGCACCTGCCCGAGGAACTGCGGGACGAGATCGCCCCCAAGAACATCATTATGATGGGCCCCACCGGCGTGGGCAAGACCGAGATCGCCCGCCGCCTGGCCAGACTGAGCGGCGCGCCCTTCATCAAGGTGGAAGCCACGAAATTCACGGAAGTGGGCTATGTGGGCCGGGACGTGGAATCCATGGTGCGCGACCTCATGGAGATCGGCATCAACCTCGTCCGTGAGGAAGAGAACGCCCGCGTGCGCCTGTCGGCCGAAGCGGCGGCCGAATCCCGGCTCATGGACCTTCTGCTGCCCAGCTCCTTCGGGGTCGAGGAACGCCAGTCCACCCGCGAGAAGCTGCTCCAGCAGTTCCGTCTTGGCTTCATGGACGACCGGGAAGTGGAGATGGACGTGGTGGAGCAGGGCGGCGCGGGCATCGACATCTTCGCCATCCCGGGCATGGAGCAGATGGGCAGCCAGGTGCGGGACATGTTCGGCAAGGCCTTCCCGCCCAAGCACCGCCGCCGCAAGATGAAGGTGCGCGAGGCCTTCAACGTGCTCGTGCAGGAAGAATCCGGCAAGCTCGTGGATCAGGAGGCGCTGGCCGACCGCGCCCGTGAGCGCGTGGAACAGATGGGCATCATCTTCATCGACGAGATCGACAAGATCGCCAGCACCAGCGCCAACCGCACGTCGGACATCTCCCGCGAAGGCGTACAGCGCGATCTGCTGCCCATCGTGGAAGGCAGCTCAGTCAACACCAAGTACGGCATGGTGCGGACGGATCATATCCTCTTCATTGCCGCCGGGGCCTTCCACTTCAGCAAGCCCTCGGACATGATCCCCGAACTCCAGGGCCGCTTCCCCCTGCGCGTGGAGCTCCAGCCGCTGGGCAAGGAGGAATTTTTGCGTATCCTCAAGGAGCCGGACAACGCCCTCACCCGGCAGTATGAGGCCCTGCTCGGCACAGAACAGGTGAAGCTGAGCTTCTCCGACGACGGGCTGGAAGAGATCGCCGCCTTTGCCGAGACCATCAACGGCCGCACGGAAAACATCGGGGCTCGCCGCCTCTACACCATCATGGAAAAGATCCTGGCCGAGATATCCTTCGACGCGCCGGACATGCGCGGCGCGCAGATCATGGTCAACCGCGACTATGTGCGCGACCATCTGGAAGACGTGCGCGAGGACCAGGACCTCAGCCAGTATATCCTTTAGACGGAGCCACCGACGCTCTCCGTCGATGCCCATGCCGCCGTAGACGTTGCGGGCACGGTCCAACTGGGGGAAGGGGGACCCCTCCGCCCGCGCTGGAGGTGTAGCTCTGCTGTCGATGCCCGTAAGGCTCCTGCGTCGCCTGACGGGCACGGCCTACGGCCGTCTTTCGGTCGCTCCCTTCCCCCCAAGCCCTCCCCAGCGCGCTTTTGTTCAGGAGGGTGGGAGGCGGAAGCGACACGCGATCCCGCCCCTGTTCGCCGGTACCCGACGGCGCGAGGAAGGGAAGAGGAGGGCGACATATGGGCCGCCCCGCCGTCTGTCTCCTTCTCCTTGCCGCCCCATACCTTCACGGGCTAAGGGGAAAATGCCTCGTTTCGCTCTTCCATCAGAAAATATTGACTCTTTTTTCGGTAAGGGGCAGGCTACGCAAGCACTTTCCCCGGCATTTCGACCGGAACGGCCGCCCGTGCGGCCCGTGACCGGCAGTTCGCATAACGCCCTGTCTACGGGGAAGGACAGGAAGTTTCAGGAGTATGAAAATGAAAAAGTTTCTTGCCGTCTGCGGCAGCAGCCTGCTGACCGTGCTGCTGCTGGCCGTCGCCGTGTGCGCTCAGGAAGTGAAGACCGATTACTTTACGCTCGACCTGCCCGCCGACTGGAAAATGCCGGGCAAGGTGCAGAAACTGCCCAACGGCAATACCGTGGCCATCGTCCAGAGCAAGAAGGACGGAACCGCGGTGAGCATCGCCGCCATGCCGTCCACCGCGCCCATCAAGGACATCGCCACGCAGACCGTGAACAACATGAAGGCCGACGGCTTCAAGTTCTCCGAAATGAAGCAGGTCGGTGAGTCCTATGTGGTGGAGTTCTCCAAGGGCGTGGCCAATGGCGTTCACTACTTCACCTCCAACGGCAAGCAGGCCAGCGTGGTCACCATCATCGGCGAGACCACCGATGCCGGCAAGGAACTCCTGCAAAAGCAGCTCAAGCCGGTGGATCCCAAGCTCTTCCCGGCGTCTTATTAGAGCATTTACGGCCTGTCGTTTCGTGGAAAAAATGCGGTTTTTCCGCGTGGTTTTGGCCGGGCAGCGATGTGTCGCCGCCCGGCGTTTTGCTTTTCGATAGCCGTGTGCGTGAACCATGCCGCCGTCCGAAAACGCCCTGATCGCTTCCCGGCGGCGGGCGTGTCCGTGCGGACGCAAGCGGTCCGGCGAGCGGATTGATGCCTCCGGTCTTCGCAGGCAGACTGCGTAAAGTCTGCCTTCGGCGGATGTGAGGATGCACGCCGGGGAACATCGTCGAAAGAGAGGCCGTCTTTCCTGCGGGGAAGGGAGCAGGCCACAGGGGAGGGGGAGGATGAAGCGACTGTCTGCCGTCTGCGGCGGCCTGCTGCCGTTCGTGCTGTCGTTGTTGCTGGCTGTCGGCGGATGCGCCCAGAAAGGAAAAAGGAAGACGCCACGCGGGATGCGCTGCTTCCCCCGGAGTCGGGAAAGCGCGTCGAACAGGTGAAAAACGAGTATTTTACGCTGGATCTGCCGCCCGGCTGGTCGGTGTTACAGAGGACAGATCAGGAGAGAGGTCTGTGCTGCCTCATGGCCATAAGCAAGAAGGAAGGCACGCTGATGTGGATAGTGGTGGGGGCGGATGCCGGCGTACTCAAGACCGCGTTTTTGGGGCCGTTGCACAAAGAACTGGAGCATACCGGCAGCAAGGAGAGTACGTCAGGGAAAAGCCGGCAGCAGAAGAATCCCGGCTGGCAAGACTATATCACGGACAACGGCAAGCAATGGAGTTACCTCTTGATCATCGGAAAGACGCCCGGGAAGAACAGGGATATCCTGTGAAAGTACTTCAGGCCGCATGATCCCAGCCTCTTCCCAACTGCCTTCTAAGCGCATTTCCCGGCCTGTCGCTTCGCAGAAGAACGCGTCTTGCCTTTTTGAAAGGCAAAACGCCATTAGGGTCAGGACTCATTATTTCCATACGCTTCAAAAAAGAGTAGGTATGGAGACGGAGGTTACCATGTCTACTCTT
>NZ_CALUYG010000067.1 GCF_944324935.1 uncultured Desulfovibrio sp.
TCCCAAAGGTAAACGGAGCGTGAACGGCTTGCTTGTCTTATCTATTAAAATTATTTGTAAAATTTGTGTTAACAGGCTCTGGAGCGTTTTGCCATTGACCAAGGCAAAACGCGCGGCGGCACAGCGCCGCCCGGTCGAAAACGAGCGGAAAAACCGCGTTTTTTCCGCGAAACGCCAGGTCGTACGGTTTAAATCGAAAAGTGTTTCAAACGGAACATGTTCAAGGAGGAGGCATGCGCATCGCTCTGATCTCGCCCAAGGGGCCGCTGTACCGGCGTCGGGGCGGCATTTTCAGAAAGTCTCTCCGCTACAAGCCGCTGACCCTGACGGTGCTGGCTTCACTGGTGCCGGCGGAGCTGGAAGCGGACATTCGTCTGTACGATGAGGGGATCGCCGATGTCCCGGAGGATCTGCAGGCCGATCTCACCGGCATCACCATCATCACCGGCAACGCCCCGCGCGCTTACGCTCTGGCCGACAGGCTGCGTGCCCGGGGCGTGACCGTGGTGCTCGGCGGGCCGCATGTGACGCTTCTGCCCGAGGAGGCCGCAGGGCATGCCGACGCCATATGTGTGGGGTATGCCGAGGAAAGCTGGCCGCGGCTGCTGCGGGACTTTCAGGCGGGACGCCTGCAGCGCGAATACCGGCAGGCCGAAGACTTCCGCCTGCGGCAGGATCTGCCCTTCCCCCGTCGAAACCTCCTGCCTGATGCGGATTACGGCTATGGGGCGGTATTTGAGGCCACACGTTCCTGTGTGCATAATTGCGAGTTCTGCGTAGCGCCCGTGGCCTGGGGCAGGCGGCACTATCAACGGCCTGTTTCCTGGGTGGTGGAAGATATCCGGCGGGTGGGCGCCAGGAACAACCTCTTTGTCGATCTGAATCTGGTGGCGGATCGGGAGTATGCCCTGGAATTGTTTCAGGCCCTGCGGCCTCTGGGCATACAATGGTTCGGCCTTTCCACGGTGCTCATCGCCCAGGATCACGAACTGATGGAAAGCATGGCCGCCAGCGGCTGCCGCGGCCTGCTGCTGGGGCTGGAAAGCCTGAGCCGGGAATCGCTGCGCGACAACAACAAGGGGTTCAATGCCGCCGTGGATTACCGGGAGTTCATACGCCGGCTGCATGAGTTGCGTATTGCCGTACAGGGGTGTTTCGTCTTCGGAACGGACAGCGATACCCGCTCGGTCTTTCGCGAGACGGCGGATTTTGCCATTGAGCTTGGGGTGGACTTGCCCCGCTATGCCCTGCTGACCCCCTTCCCCTCCACTCCCCTGTACCAGCGCCTGGAAGCGGAAGGGCGTATCCTGACCCGCAACTGGGAGCTGTACGACGCGCAGCATGTGGTTTTTCAGCCGAAACACATGAGCGTGAAGGAACTGGAAAAGGGGCATGAATTCGCCTGGAAGCGCACCTATGCTCTGGGGGCCATAGCGCGGCGGTTGCGCAACTCGCGCAATTTCTCCTTTTTCAGTCTGGCCGCCAATCTGGGGTATCGTTACTACGCCAATCATCTGCACAGATTCTATACCTGTGACGCTCCCCTGCCCCGGGAGGCCGCAGCGGGAAAGGACGTCAAATGAGATTGATCTTTGTACAGCCGGCGGTAGGACATCGCCGCGACGGCGGCTATCCCAGAGGCTGGCTCATGGAACCCCTTTCGCTGGCGACGCTGGCGGGGCTTTGTCCGCCGGATGTGGAAAAGTGTTTTTTTGACGACAGACTGGAAGATATCGACTTCGACATGCCGGCGGATGCCGTTCTTCTTCCTGTGGAGACCTATACCGCACGCCGCAGTTACGAGATAGCCTCGGCGTTCCGGGAGCGGGGCGTGCCGGTCATTGCCGGCGGTTTTCATGCCACACTCATGCCCGATGAAGTGGGGCGCTATGCGGAAGCCGTCGTTGTGGGCGAAGCCGAGGGCGTTTTCGACGAACTGCTCGATGATCTCCGGCATCGCACGCTGCGCCCCCGCTATGCCGGGATCGCTTCCGCGGGCGAACTGCCCGCCGTGCTGGCGGATCGCAGCCTTTACCGCGGCAGACGGTATCTGTCCGTCCGGCTGCTGGAAGCGGCCCGCGGCTGCGGCAACGTATGCGACTTCTGCGCCATCCATGCGTTTTACGGAAAACGCCGGCGGCGGCGTCCTCTGGAGACGGTCCTGTCCGAACTGCGCTCCCTGCCGCCCCGCGCCCTGAAGTTTTTTGTGGACGACAATTTTACCGCTGATCCGGCCGCAACAAAGGAACTGTTGCGCGCCATGATCCCCCTGCGTTGCCGCTGGGTGACCCAGATGAGCATCCACGCGGCCCACGACGAAGAGCTGCTGAACTTGCTGCACCGGGCGGGCTGCGTTGGGGTGCTGGTGGGCTTCGAGAGCCTGGAGGTGGAGACGCTGCGGCGCATGGGCAAGACCTTCAACAGCATGCGCGGCGGCTATGAGGTGGCGCTGGACAATCTGCGCCGCCACCGCATTGCCGTATACGCCACCTTTGTCTTCGGCTATGACAGTGACAAGCCGCAGGTTTTCGAGGAGGTTTTCGACTTTGCCATGCGGCAGGAGTTCTATGTGGCCGCCTTCAACCATCTCATCCCCTTTCCGGGCACGCCGCTCCATGCCCGGCTGGAACAGGAAGGACGGTTGTTCTCGTCCGCCTGGTGGCTGGACCCGGCCTACCGTTTCGGCATGGTCCCCTTTGCTCCCCTGAACATAAGCGCTCACGAACTGACCGAAAAATGCCAGGATCTGCGCCGCCGTTTCTACTCCCTGCGGCGTATCCTTGCGCGATGCAATCGCTGGAACTGCGGGGGCGGCTATCTGGGCCGCAATTTCCTGCCCGTCAACCTCTTGCAGCGTTTCGAGGTGGGCAGGCGGACAGGCTTCCCGCTGGGACGGGAAGGGCGGACGGAGCCGCTGTTGTGCGTCAATGGCGAGCGGGAGGAGTTCCACACGCCGGCACGGTCAGGCTGGGAGGGAGGCGGAGGAGCGGCAGGTGTCTGAACCGTTCTCGGGGCTGCCCCCCTATGAGGGGCGGGAATACCGCTGCGTGCCCGCCGGGCGCGACGAGGCGGCGGAGGTGGCTGACATCCTGCGTCGTACGTCCATGCAGGGCTGGGTGCGTACGGTCTTTGCTCCCGGGCCTGACGCGGCGCGCGATCCCTTCCGCCGGGAGCAGCTGACGGTCTGCATCCGCCAGCGGAGCGGGAAGGGCGTCTGCGTCGCCGTGTATGCTCTGCATCGCTTTCTCGTCCAGTACGCGGGCAGAGGGCAGGAAGCCGTCTACCTCGGCCTGCTGCGGGTTTTGCCGGAGTATCGCGGTTCGCGGGGAATCTTTCGGGATGGTTTTGCCGCCATCCCGCATTTTGTGCGCCATCTGGGATGGCCGGAACGTTACTTCACCAGCATCGCCGTGGACAATCTGCCGGCGCGTCGCCTGCTGGAGGCCGGGCTGCGGTCCTTGCCCCGCTATACGCCGCTGGGAGAGCTGCATACCTTGATCTTCTCCTGTGCGCTCGGCCGGGGATCGCATCTGCTGACGCGGGCCGATGCCGCGCAGTGGCCGGAAGTCGTCGCCTTTTACAATCGGATGATGCGGGACGTCCCCTATGCTCCGGTGCTTGGCGAGGCCTTCCTGCGGGAAGGGACAGGGCTTGCGGTGGAAGATTTCCATATCCTGCGGCGAGAGGGACGGGTGGCGGGTTGCCTGGCGCTGTGGGACCGGCGAACGTCGCGGCGTATCCTGGTGGAGGGCTACCGGCCGCCTTTGCATGCCCTGCGTCCCGCCGTCAACCTCTGGGCCCGTCTGTGCGGGCGGCCCAGTCTGCCCGCGCCGGGGCACGCTCTGGAAATGGGGTATGCGGCGTTTCTGGCGGTGGAACCGGAGTTCCATTCCCTGGCGGGCGGCATGCTGCGTGAGGCGCTGTTCCTGGCCCGGCGGCACTATGGTTTGCGCGGTCTTCTGCTTGGGCTTGCGCCGCATGGTTCCCTGTGGCCTGTGTTGTCCCGTCTGCCGCATACGGCCTACACCACCTGCATCGAGCATGTTGCCTGGCCGCATGGGGAGGCTGTCCCCGCTTCGTGTGTGCCGGTGCAGCCGGAGATCGCCCTGCTATGATCCGAGGGACTGCTGTGGCGCAAAATCGAGGCGGACCATGCGTGCCAGGCGCAGGCCCTGCAGCAGGGAAAGCCTGAGGCGCGTGCCGAAACGGAGCCTTTCTTTCTCCAGATGGAAAAAATAGGGGAGGAAGCGCCCCCGTATCCGGGGCGAAAGGCGTTCCAGCTCCCGGGCGCTGTTGACGGAGAAACGCATGGGGGCGTTGCCGAAGCCGGCTTTTTGAAGATAGAGGTTGGCGGCCCGGCATCCGGGGCCGGAAACAGCGTCGAACAGGAGCCGGCCGCCGGGAAAGCGTGCGGCCATTCGTTGCAGGGCGGGCAGAAGGGATGCCTGCGGCAGATATTGAAAGACGCCTGTGGCCAGCAGGAGGATGCCTCGCTCTGGCGAAAAGGGCACGGCTTCCTGCCAGTCGTCGTCCAGCAGCGATCCCGACAGAGAGTGCTGTCCCGGCATAGGAGGCAGGAGGGACGTCCGCAGGCGGATGACCTCCGGCAGATCCAGATCGTACCAGAGAACATTTCCCAGCGGCGTCCTGTAGCCTGCCGTACCGAGGCCACAGCCAAGGTTGACGACGACGCCGCGAGGATGCGCGTGTGCAAACTTCCGTACGGCGTGGTCGATGTGCCGTTCCCGCGCCAGCGTCGTGGCCTGGCCGCATTCGCCGAAGGTCTTGCGGATAGCCACGAAGTCTTCGTGGAAATCTTTGTCCAGATCGGCAAGAAGACGCGCGGCGTGCGGGTCATACGCCGCATCGGGATTGAGGGGGCACGCCGTGCCGCAGCACCACAGCGGGATGAGCAGCGTGCGGGAAACTGCATGGCGGAGAGGCGGAAGCTGGGTCACGGTATCCCCTTTCTTGAGGAGGTCGTATCGTCCTTGTCCCGTGCGGGGGAGAAGGACGATATTCCCTTGTTTTCCCCTCCTTGTCTACAAAGAGACCCGTCGTCCGTGCAGGAAGTAATAGACGGCCAGCGCGCCCAGCACCACGACCGCCAGACTCTGGTACATGCCGCCGTAGCCTACGGCCGGCACCATGAAGCCGAAAAGATAGGGCCCCAGACCGATGCCCAGATCGAAGAAGATGTAGAAGGTGGTGGTGGCCTGCGCGAAACGCGAGCGCGAGACCAGCGACAGGGAGACCGCCTGCCCCGCGGACTGGAAGTTGCCGAAGCCCGCCCCCAGCACCAGCCCGGCCAGCAGGAGCACGGCGCTGTGATGCGCATGGGCCAGCAGGGTCAGGGAAAGGGCCGTGAGCAGCAGGGCCGGATAGAAGATGACGTTCTCCCCGCGCAGGTCGAACAGGCGGCCCGACAGGGGGCGGGTGAGCAGGGCGACCAGCGCATAGAGCAGGAAGAAAAAGCTTGCCGCGCCGGTCAGGCCGCGTTCGTCGGCGTAGGAGGTCATGAAGGCCTGTATGCAGCCGTAGCTCAGGCAGGTGATAAGCGCCACCAGCGAAAAGCGCACCACACGCGGGTCGATGTAGCTGTACAGGGCAAGGAAGGGGCGGCGGTGGTGGCGCATCTCCGGCAGGCGGCCCATGAGGAAAAAGATGGCGATGCAGGCAAGGCCGATGCCCAGACAGGTCTGGGCCAGGGCGGCATAGCCGGCGCGAGAGACGATCTGGATGCCCAGGAAGGGGCCCAGCGCCAGCGCGAGGGCCGTACTCATGCTGAAGAGGCTGATGCCGAGGCCGTGATGCTCGTGCGGGACGACGTAGGCCACGATGGTCCCCGTGGCCGTGCCGATGATGCCCACGCCGATGCCCATGCACAGGCGCTGGACAAAGAGCAGCGCGAGGCTGGACACCCAGAAGAAGGCGGCGATGCTGGCAGAATAGAAGAGCAGACCGCCCAGCAGGATGATGCGGCAGCCGAGCAGGGAAAGCAGGTTGCCGGTGGCGAAGCGCCCCACGAGGCAGCCGATGACCATGATCCCCGCCGTGAGTCCCGCTGTGCTCAGGCTGGCCCCGTAGGTCGTGCGAGCATAACCGGTGCTGGTCACGAACATGAGGTAATACGCCGTCATCAGCAGAAGGTTGATCAGGGAGACCACAGTGAAATTGCGGCTGAAGATGGCGCGCAGGGCTTGCAGGCCTTACTGCGGCGGGCTGCTGTTGGGGCGAGCTTTCGGACGGCGCTGTGCGGGCATGTTGGTTCCTCGGGTGGATTGTTGCAAAATATATTGTTGCGCGTGCAACGATTTACGTTGTCTTCACCGAGGTGTCAAGGTATTCTCCTCGCGTCGGGCGACGGCGCGAGGGGGCTTCGCGCCCGGGGACGTATGCGGACGCCATGCGGCAGGCAGGCCCGCAGGATGGCGGACAGGCTCTAAAAATCCGCGGGATGCCGTGTGCCGGCATCCCGCGGGAAAGACGTTCGGGAGCAAGAGTGGAACTGACGTATAAATGGATCGGGCTGGCGCACAGGTGGTATCAGCTCTACCTGAACCGGCGGCTTGCGGAGTACGGCCTGAGCGGCAGCCAGTATCTTTTTCTCGTATATATCTGCCGGGAGCCGGGACTCACGCAGGACAGGCTGCCGGAGCTCGCGCATCTCAACAAGAGCAACGTCACGCGGGCCCTGGCCCAACTGGAACGGCAGGGCTATATCCGGCGGGAGCCTCACCCGCAGGACAGGCGGACGACGGCCGTGTTCCCCACCCCGCGTGGCGAGGCGGTCTATCCGCGGATCATGGAGATCATCTCGGGCTGGGATGTGTCGGTGACGGAGCCGCTCACCGAGGAGGAGCGCCGCACCCTGCAGGAGCTGCTCAAGAAGGTGGTGGCGGCGGCGCAGGCGTACAGTGCGGAGGAGAGCGGTCCTCCTGCGTAGCGGCGGCCTGCCTCGTGTAAGAGACTGCCGGGAGGAGCCTTTCCCTGTTGTTCCGGACGATGGATGGTGCGGCGTCACAGTTCTCGGGGAAGTAGAGGGCTTCCCCCTTGCCGGAAGCCCGGCGGCCGCTCGATGGACAGGGCGGGGATGCCGTTTCAGCGTCTCGCAAGGCGTCTTGTCCCGCGCACGCTGGCTGCCCCCCAGCCCGTCCCGCCGTTACTGCTTGCCGCGCATGGCCTGCACTCTTTCCCGTACTTCCCTGGCCCAGCCCTGTTCCTTGCAGTAGTCCACCATATCGCGCGGGTAGAAGTTCATCTCGCGGTAGCCGCTGTCGTCCAGGTCGTTCAACACGGTCAGCAGGCCGGTCTCAAAGGCCCAGTAGCCAAGATGCACAGAGGGCTTGAAGGAATGCCTTTCACGCCAGTAGCATCCCCTGATGGCCTTACTCTTGTACCAGCGCTTGAGATAGACTTTCATGGCTTTTTGCTGGTCTTCTTTGCTGCCGGCAAGGGAGTCATACAAAATACCGTAGGGGTCCTCATGCAACAGTCCCGCCTGCTTACCCGGAAAGTCAGGTACGCCGAGGGCGGAAAACAGCGTGTATATGAAGCTGTCCTCGCCGTCTTTCGGGTCCCGGCTGATATTTGTGATAAGGATGTCCAGGCATTCCGGCTGATTGAACAGCACGCTCCAGCTCGTGAGCAGCATGGTGTAGTAATAGGCGTCCGGCTCCCAGAGTTTGTAATCATCTTCCGGAAAAGCCTCTATATGCCGCTGCAAGTCTTCAAATGCGTATTTCACGCGCTCTCGTACGTCCTCCAGAGCATCCCCCGAGGAATAGCGCACCCATGGCTCTTCAATAAAGATCATGGAGCGATACGAACTGACCCGGCGCGCGGCAGCAGGGTCATTTTTTTTGTCCTTCTTGATCTGCTCACGGTCCTCCGCAAACCTTGTGTCGGTGAACATGGACGCAGCATTTTTTAGGCATGCTGTATAGGCCTCTTCCGTGATAAAGGGATCTCGTTTCCTTTCTTCAAAGGGCTGCATATGACCTCCTTGTCCTTCCACAGGTGGGTGTTCTTTGCCTTTGAAAAAGGCAAAATGCGAGGCGGCGGCACAGCGCCGCCCGGCCGAAAGCGAATGGATGGTGCGGCGTCACAGTTCTCGGGGAAGTAGAGGGCTTCCCCCTTGCCGGGAGCCCGGCGGCTGTTCGCCGGACAGGGTGGGGGATGCCGTTTCAACGTCTCGCAAGGCGTCTCGCCCTGCGCACGCTGGTTGCCCCCCCAGCCCGTCCTGCCGTTATGGCTTGCTGTGCATGGCCTGCACTCTTTCCCGTACTTCCCTGGCCCAGCCCTGTGCCTTGCAGTAGTCCACCATATCGCGCGGGTAGAAGTTCATCTCGCGGTAGCCGCTGTCGTCCAGGTCGTTCAATACGGTCAGCAGGCCGGTCTCAAAGGCCCAGTAGCCAAGATGCATAGAGGGCTTGAAGGAATGCCTTTCACGCCAGTAGCATCCCCTGATGGCCTTGCTCTTGTACCAGCGCTTGAGATAGGCTTTCATGGCTTTTTGCTGGTCTTCTTTGCTGCCGGCAAGGGAGTCATACAAAATGCCGTAGGGATCCTCATGCAACAGTCCCGCCTGCTTACCCGGAAAGTCATGTACGCCGAGGGCGGAAAACAGCGTGTATATGAAGCTGTCCTCGCCGTCTTCCGGGTCCCGGCTGACATAAGCGGCAAGGATATCCAGACATTCCGGAAGATTGAACAGCACGCTCCAGCTCGTGAGCAGCATGGTGTAGTAATAGGCGTCCGGCTCCCAGAGCTTGAAACTCACGTCCGGAAAGGCCTCTTTATGCCGCTGCAACTCTTCAAATGCGTATTTCGCGCGATCTCGCAGGGCCTCCAGAGGGTCTCCGGCGGAATAGCGCACCCATGGCTCTTCAATAAAGCTCATGGCGCGATAGAAACTGACCCGGCGCGCTGCAACAAGGCTGTCTGTGGCCTTTTTGATTTGCTCACGGTTTTCCACATATGTTGTGCCGGAGAACATGCGTGCTGAAGTCCCCAAACATACCTGATAGGCTTCTTCCGTAATGAGAGGATCACGTTTTCTTTCTTCAAAGGGCAGCATATTTCCTCCTTGTCCTTCCACAGGTGGGTGTTCTTTGCCTTTGAAAAAGGCAAAATGCGAGGCGGCGGCACAGCGCCGCCCGGCCGAACCCACGCGGAAAAACCGCGCTTTTTCCGCGAAACGCCAGGCCGTATGGTTTGGAACGTGAAGCGTTTCAAACTGAAAATGCTCCAGGGCCTGTTAACACTATTTAAGAGACTCAACGATTAAGGCAAACATGATGAATCCCAGAAACAAGGCATCCAGTTT
>NZ_CALUYG010000068.1 GCF_944324935.1 uncultured Desulfovibrio sp.
GGCCGCTCAAAGGCGGGCCGACTGGCGTGCCTCAAAAGATAAGAACGCGGGAAAGCGGACGGCTTTTCTTACCGCCTCTGTGCGGGAGGGATTGAGGAATGACTGGTTCCCGGAGCAAATAACGGGCCGCCTGCGACAGGAATTTCCCGAAGATTCGGCACGACACATTTCCTTCAAAAGTATGTATCGCTGGATCAGCAAGGATTCCAGGAAGTATGAAAAGAAGAAGCCCTTCAGAGGTTTTTTTCGCTACCTTCGCCACAAACGCCCTGGGAAACGTCTTATTCATGGCAAAAAATGCGCTTTTCCAGCACTTCCCTGCATAAGCACCCGCCCCGAGGAAGAGAGTCATGGCCATTGGGAATGCGATCTTGTACATGGAAATGGACAAAGTGGCTATATTTTGACGGCTGTTGAGCGAAAAAGTGGCTTTCTTATGGCCGCGTACAGTGCAAAACGAACAAGTACGGATATTTCATCAGCGATAATAAAGCTTTTTTCTCATGTTCCAAAAGATTTTTTCAGGAGCATCACATATGATCAAGGGAAGAAATTTTTAAATTACAAGCAGATAGATGCACACTTTGGGACCGCAAGCTACTTTTGCCATGCTGGCTGTCCGGGGGAACGCGGACTCAATGAACAGACAAATGGGCTTCTTCGTCAATTTTTCCCCAGTATAGGAGTTTCAAGGGGATAACGCAAAAAGACATGGAGAGGGCGGTGGCACTCATCAACCACCGCCCGCGCAAGAAGTTCGGTTACAAGACAACTGTGGAAAAAATGAGGGAAGACGGGGTCTTCTTTGTGTCAACTTTCGTTTGACAATCTGCCCAAAGGTTCCCTCCCCCGCATCTTCTCAGCGCAACTGGACGATGGTCATGCCGTCGCCGCCGCGGTCTTCCGGGGCAAGGGCAAAGTGTTCCACAGCCGGGAAGCCGCGCAAAAAATCGTGGATCTGCCGTCGCAGCGCGCCGGTGCCGCGTCCGTGCACCACTTCCAGCTCATGGAAGCCCGCCAGCAGGGCCTTGTCGAGGAAGCGCTCCACTTCGGCCAGGGCCTGATCCGCACGCATGCCGCGCAGATCGAGCTTGAGGGCGGGGGCGCTGTCGTCAGTCCGCGCGCGCACGGCCCGGCCCACCGCCGAGGGGGCGGCGACGGGAGCGGCGGCCGCGGGCAGGCGCACGTCCTTCATGGCGGCCCAGAGGCTCACGCCGTTGAGGTCAAGGCGCAGGCGGTTACGTCGCTCGTCGATGTCGGTGACGCGGCCGCGCTTGTTGAAGGCGGTGTGCAGCACCTCCTGTCCCACGCGAAAGTCGGTGGCGGCGGGCTGGGGCGCGGCCTGTTCTTCCGGCTGCGCGGGCGCGGCCAGCGAGGCCCGCAGACGGGACATCTCCCGCAGGGCCTGCTTCTGGGTGGCGCGGCCTTCCTTCCAGGCGCGCATGAGCTCCTGTGCCTGCGCGCGTACCTCGTCATGGAGGCGCAGGCGTTCCTTCTCGTATTTTTCGCGGGCGTGCTCGGCCTCCCGCCGGGCCTTGTCCTGCGCCTTTTTCAGATCGCGCAGCTCTTCTTCCCGGCGGGCGGCCAGATCGTTGAGGCGCTGGAGCACCTGCCCCGTCTCCTGTCCGTCCTGCAAAAGATATTGCTCCGCCCGGCGCAGGATGCTGTCCGGCAGGCCGTGTTCGCGGGCCACGTCCAGCGCCTGACTGGCCCCCACCTGATCGTAGGCCAGCCGGAAGAGGGGTTTCTTGCTCTGCGGATCAAAGAGCACCGAGGCCGCCCGCGCGCCGTCCCGGGTGAGGGCGTAGCTCTTGAGGGCCGGGAAGTGCGTGGCCGCGAGGGTGTAGGTCCGCTTTTCCAGCAGCTCGTCCAGCACGGCCTGGGCCAGCGCCGCCCCCTGCGCCGGGTCGGTGCCCGCGCCGAATTCGTCCAGCAGCACGAGGGCCTCGGCGTCCAGATGCTTCCAGGCCTTGCCCAGATGCTGGATCTGGGCCGTGAAGGTGGAGACGTTGTCCGCCAGGCTCTGCTCGTCGCCGATGAAGGCGTCCACCCGGCCGAACCACGGCAGATGCGAGCCCGCGCCCGCCGGGACGGGCAGGGCGCTCAGGGTCATGGCGGCCATAAGCCCCAGCGTCTTGAGGCAGACGGTCTTTCCGCCCGCATTGCCGCCGGTGATGATGAGCGCCCGCTCGCCGGGCCGCAGCACGATGTCCAGGGGCCGCACGCGCCGCCGGGCCTCCTCGCGGGCGTCGGCCGCGTCGCGGGCGGTGCGCCGTTCGCCTTCACGCGGTGTGTGGCGAGTCTCCTCCGCCCGGCCCAGCAGCAGGAGCGGGTGACGGGCCTCCAGCAGGCAGATGCCCTCGGCCGCCGGGGTCAGGGGCACGCAGCGGCCGTCATAGCTTTCGGCCAGGCGGCGCTTGGCCTGCAGGACGTCCAGCCCGGCCAGCAGATCGAGAGCGGCCCGTGCGCCGGGCAGCTCGGCCAGCAGCAGGGAGCGCAGATAGGCAAGGATTTTCTGCTCTTCCTCGCGCTCTTCCCGTTTGAGTTCCTGAAGGCGGTTGTTGATCTCCACCAGGAACATGGGCTCGAAATAGCAGGTCTCGCCGGTCTGCGACCAGTCATGGATGATGCCTTGCATGCGCCCCTTGAAATTGGCCTTGAGCGGCAGCACATAGCGGTCGGACGAAAGGGTCATGAATTCGTCCTGCAGATAGGGCAGCATATTGTACTGGACGGCGTAATCCTTGACCTTGCGCATGCAGCTCTGGTGCAGGCGGCGGAGTTCGCTGCGAACCTGATGCAGTTCCGGCGAGCTCTCGTCGCGGATGTAGCCGTCGTCGGAAAGGCAGCGGTTGAGGGCCGCGGTGAGCTGCACCGGCAGGGGCGAGCGGCGGGCAAAGTCCAGCAGATGCGGCCATTGCGTCTCGGCTTCAGGCACGGCGATGGATTCCACGGCGGCCTGCGCCAGACGCAGCACCTCGCGCAGGGCCCAGAAGGCATCGGTATCCGGCTGGGCGTGCGGACGCTCCACCGCGCGCAAAAGACCGCTCACGTCCGGGAAGGCCGTCAGCATGAAGCCGCCGCTGCCCAGCGGACGGGCCGCCCAGACGCGGGATTCGTCAAAAAGGCGGGCCTCCCGCGTGACGGCATCGGCATCGGCAAGCGGGGCGACGCGCAGGGCGTGTTCGCGTCCGACGCCGGAGGTGCAATGCCCGGCCAGATGGGCGATGACGGCGTCAAATTCCAGAGCGGCAAGGGTTCGCGCGTGGATCATGGCAAGAGGGGTGGCCGGGAGGCCGTCTGAAGGTGAGCGGGATGGCCTCCCCGGGGGAAGGGCAGGCAAAAAAACGAGAAAAAGGCCGCGCAGCGGCACGGCCTCCGGCAGGAAACTTATTGGGGCGTCAGGCGCTGCTTGACGGCTTCGGAAAGCTGCTTGCCATCCACACGGCCCTTGTGCGTGGCCATGATGGCGGAGATGACCTTGCCCATGTCGCGCGGCGTGGACGCGCCCACGGCGGCGATGGTCTCCCCGATGAGGCGGTCGAGCTCTTCCGCGCTCAGGGGCTGGGGCAGGTATCCCTGAATGACGGCCAGCTCCTCGGCTTCCTTCTGGGCCAGATCGGGACGGTTGGCGGCCGTGTACTGCTCGATGGAGTCCTGGCGCTGCTTGCCTTCCTTGATGATGACGTCCAGCATCTCTTCATCGTTCAGCGTACCGCCGGGGCGGCGCAGCTCCACCAGGCGGTTCTTGACGGCGGTCTTGAGCAGGCGCAGCACGGACAGGCGCACGGCGTCCTTGGCCTTGTAGGCCTGCACATAGTCTTTATCAATCTGTTCAAACAGGCTCATGTCGATATCCTCACGGGCCGGGACCCGGAAAAAATCAAAAAGCGGGAAGCCCAGAGCAGGGCCTCCCGCAAACGGACAGCGTCGCTTGCGCCCCAAGGGACGCGGGCGCGACATTACGCCGCGTTCATCTTGCGCATCTTCTTCATCAGGCGCTTACGGGCAGCGGCCTTTTTCTTCTTGCGCATCACGCTCGGCTTTTCGTAGTGCTGACGCTTTTTCATTTCGGACAGCACACCGGCCTTTTCCACCTGCTTCTTGAAGCGGCGGAGCGCAATATCAAAGTTGTAATCGTCTTCGTTCAGGAATACACCGGGCACAGACATCACCCCCTTTTTTCAGGGCTCCGGCCGTGGCCGGGCGCTCGGCGACCGCAGCCGCCGTCGTTCCAAAGTGAACGAAAAGCGTCTATATACCGTTTTTCCCCGCAAGGCAAGTCTTTTTTCTCCAGAGGGAGGGCGGCGGGCAAAAAAACAAAGCGCCGCCCCGTGCGCGCCATGCGCCGTCCTCCTTCCTACCGGGATGGCCTGAGGCGCTTGAGATGGTTGCAGCCTTCCTTGTTGCCCTTCCGGCAGGCCGTTTCAAACCATTCCAAGGCGGCGGCAATGTCCTTTTGTCCCCCCTTGCCCTCCGCATACAGGGTGCCGAGTTGCACCTGAGCGGCGGGAAAGCCTTGTCGGGCCCCTTTCTCGAACCATGCGCGCGCCTTGGCGTAATCCCGGGGTACGCCCTTCTTCCCTTCGCAATAGAGGAGGCCGAGCATGTACTGGGCGAGCAGAAAGCCATTTTCAGCGGATTTTTCCCACCATTGGCGGGCCGTTGCGGCATCCTCCCGCACGCCCTCGCCGTTGGCGTACATGACTCCCAGATAAAACTGGGCGCCCTCGTCATCATCGGCGGCGGCCTTTTCCCAGTATGCGCGCGCCCGGGCATAATCCTGCTTCACGCCGAGGCCTTCGGCATACAGGCAGCCGAGATTGCGATCCGCCGGGGAGTAGTCCTGCGCGGCGGCCTTTTCATACCAGTGGCGGGCTGCTGCGTAATCCTGCTTTACGCCGCGACCTTCGGCATACATCGAGCCGAGAAAGTTCTGTGCCGTACAAAAGCCCTGCTCGGCAGACTTTTTGAACCAGTGAACGGCCTTGGCATCGTCCCGGGGAACGTCCGTACCTGTCATGTACATGTATCCGAGTTTGCATTGCGCGGTTTGCTTGCCTTCTTCGGCCTCCCGCTGGATTTCCGCAAAGGATGTTTCCCAGGGGGAGGCCGCAAAGGCCGCCGTGCCGCCAAAAAGCTGTACCACAAGGAAAAGCGCAAGACAGAGGATTTTCATGGGGCCTCCTTCGGGTGATCGATGCCCTCGTCTGCCTGCCGCGCGGGCGGCCTGCGTCGGATACGGCGGAAAACCCGGCAAGCATGGCGCAGGCAGCGTGCCGTCTGTCTGAACAAAGCGGGCACACGCACAACCGTATGCCCGCTCCCTCAAAAAAACAGCCTGTCAGACAGGATGCCGCGCAGCCCGTGCCGGGACGGGATGCCCGGCCTGTCCCACACATGGGGAGCGGCGCCGCGCGTGTACCGGCCTAGTCTTCCAGGGCGTCCTTGAGCATCTTGCCGGGACGGAACTTGATCATCTTGCCTTCGGCAATGGTGAGTGTCTCGCCGGTACGGGGATTGCGTCCCTGCCGGGCCTGACGGGTCTCCACGCTGAAGGTGCCGAAACCGGTGAGCGTCAGCTTGCCTTCTTCCACGAGGCTTTCTTCCACGGCGGCAAGAAAGGCGTTGAGCACACGTTCGGCGGCGGCCTTGGTCAGATTGGATTTGGCCGCGATGTTTTCGATAAAGTCTGCCTTGGTCATGAAACTATCCTCCTACACATATCCCGGCCCCCCCGGCCAGGTGTCTTGTACGGCGGGCAAAAAAGGAAGTGTGCACGGGGCCGTACGTAAAGAGGGGAACAATTTTTCAGGAAGCTTGTCAAGCTTTGGCGGCCAAAAGGGCGCTCAGGCGATGAAAATCCGCCACGGAAAGCTGTTCCGGGCGCAGCTGCGGCGCAAGTCCCGCCTCTTCCGGCAGAGTGAACAGGGCCGCATCCCCGCAGCGGCGAAAAATGCCGCCGATCTGCTTGCGTCGCTGCTGGAAGCAGAGCTTCAGCAGGCGGGAAAGTTCGGTCGTATGCGGCGGGCGTGCCGCTGCCGGCAGGGGCTCAAAGGACAGCACGGCGGAATCCACCCTGGGCGGCGGACTGAACGCACCCGGCCCCACGATGAACTCCAGCCGGGGGCGCACGAAACTCTGTACCCAGACCGACAATGCGCCGTAATGGGACGTGCCCGGCCGGGCGGCCAGGCGCTGCCCTACCTCCTTCTGCACCATGAAGACGCCGCGTTGCAGGCCACGCGCCTGCGCCACCATGTCCCAGAGCATGGGAGAGGCCACGTTGTAGGGCAGATTGCCCGCGATCTTCCAGGGACAGGCCGGCGTGATGCGCGACCAGTCGAAGCGCAGGGCGTCCGTCAGCACGGCCTGCGTGCCCGGGCCTGCCTGCCGCTGCCGTTCCGCCGCCCAGTGATCGTCTTTCTCCAGCAGCAGGAGACAGGCGTGCGGCTGCTCCTCCAGCGCGCGGGTCAGCGCGCCCGGCCCGGGGCCGATCTCCAGAACGCGGTCTTCCGGCTGCGGCAGCAGCAGGGCGGCGATGCGCCGGCAGATATGTTCATGCTTCAGAAAATGCTGGCCAAGGCTTTTCTTGGCCGCGGGCTGGGCGGATGCGGCGGGAGTGTGTGGCATGCTGTCTTCCGTGTGCGCGTATCAGGGCAGGTCGAAGCGGTCAAAGGAAAGCATGAGCCCGGCCCGGCCCTGCGTGACGGAGCGGAGCTGGGTGGAAAAGCCGAAAAGCTTGCGCAGCGGGGCCGTGGCCTGCACCTGCTTGAGGCCCGCCCGGTCCTGAAGGTCGTCCACCTTGCCGCCGCAGGTCCCCAGCAGGCTGATGGCCGCGCCCAGAAAGTCGTCCGGCACGCTGATCGTGACGCGCATGATGGGCTCCAGCGTCACCGGCGAGGCGGCGGCCACGGCCTCGCGCAGGGCCTGTCCGGCCGCAAGATGCGTTCCCGGTACGGTGGTCAGCCCCTCCGTACGCTCCACCAGTTCTAGGCGTACGGCCACATCCTCGAGGGGATAGCCGGTACGCTCGCCGCTTTGCAGGGCATCCCGCACGCCGGAGAGGGCGGCCTCCAGCAGGGCGCGGGGCAGCAGCCGCGCCGCCTCCTGCGGGTCGGCAGGCAAAAAGTCGCCCACGGTGACGGCATTGCCCGTGCCGCGCTCACGCGGCGCGACGGCAAGGCGCACATGTCCCTGATGATGCTCCTTGCCGAGATCGCGGTCAAAGGTCACATCGGCCTCGCCGCTCCTGCGTACGCTCTCGCGCAGGATGACCTGTGGATGGCCGGCCCGGGGGCTGATGCCATATTCGCGGCGGATGCGCTCCAGCAGGATGTCCAGATGCAGCTCGCCCATGCCCGAGACCATGCGGCAGCCGGATTCCTCGTCCTGCCGCACCAGCAGGGTGGGGTCCTCGGCGGCATAGCGCTCCAACGCCTCGTCCAGCACCTTGCCCTCGTCGGCATTGCGCGGCTCCAGCGCAAGCGTGATGACCGGCGCGTAACTTTCGATGGCCTCCAGACGCACTTGCCGCTCCCGGTCCGTGAACGTCTCTCCGGTATGGGCCGAGCGCAGCCCGATGATGCCGACGATGTCGCCCGCGGACGCGCTTTCGAGCTGTTCGCGGCGGTCGGCGTGCATGCGGTAGATGCGCCCCACCCGTTCATCACAGCTCCGGTTCACGTTGCGCAGGCTCTCGCCTTCATGCAGCGTCCCGGCATACAGGCGCAAAAAACACAGCTTGCGGCCGTTCTCCATGAGCACCTTGAAGACCAGCGCCGCCACCGGGGCCGCCGGATCGGCAGGGATGACGACTTGCCGCCCCTCCGCATCCGTGCCCGTGGGCGCGGGCACGTCCAGCGGCGAGGGCAGCCAGGCGCAGACGCCGTCCAGCAGAGGCTGTACGCCGCTGTTGCGCAGGGCCGACCCGCAATACACGGGCGTCACGACACGCGCCAGCGTCGCCCGGCGCAGGGCCGCGCGGATGTCCTCCGGCCCGTAGCCGCCGCCAAGATACCTCTCCAGAAAATCGTCGTCGGCCTCCGCCAGCTTTTCCAGCAGATGTTCCCGCCAGGTGGCGCACAGCTCCGCCGCCTGCGCCCCGGCCTCCGCCACGGGCCTGCGCTCCACCGTGCGGCCCTGATCCTCCGCCGAAAACGTCAGGTACTCCTCGGCCAGCAGGTCCACGAGCCCCTGGAAGTCCTCTCCCTGTCCCACAGGAACGGTCAGCGGCAGGGGATTGGCCCCGAGCCGCTCCCGCAGCGCGGTGAGCACGGCCTCGAAGTCCGCTCCCAGACGGTCGATCTTGTTGATGAACGCCAGCTTGGGCACGGCAAAATGCTCGGACTGCCGCCAGACGGTCTCCGACTGCGGTTCCACCCCGGCCACGGCGCAGAAAACCCCCACCGCCCCATCCAGCACCCGCAGCGAACGTTCCACCTCAATGGTGAAATCCACATGCCCGGGCGTGTCGATGAGATTGATGGTATGCCCCGCCCACTGGCACGACGTGCAGGCCGAGGTGATGGTGATGCCCCGCTCCTGCTCCTCCGGCAGATAATCCATAGTGGCCGTGCCGTCATGGACTTCGCCCAGACGATGGATCTTGTGGCTGTAAAAGAGCATGCGCTCCGAAAGCGTCGTCTTGCCCGCGTCGATGTGGGCGATGATGCCGATATTGCGAATGTCCTGCATGGGCTGTCCTGTACGATGGTTCACATGTTCCGCCAAAACGCTCCAGTACGGGTGGACGTCGTCCGGGGGGAAGGGGAGGCTCTCGCTCTGCTGTCGATGCCCGTAAGGCTCCTGCGTCGCTAACGGGCACGGCCCGTCCGGGGGGAAGGGGAGGC
>NZ_CALUYG010000069.1 GCF_944324935.1 uncultured Desulfovibrio sp.
AAGAAAAGTCGTAAAATATTACGCAACTATGACAGAGAGCTCTACAAAGTCAGGCATCTTGTCGAGAATGCTTTTCTCCATCTAAAACGCTGGCGGGGAATTGCCACACGGTATGCCAAAAGATGCTCCTCTTTTCTTGCTGCCGTTCAAATCAGGTGCATATCTTTGTGGGCAAACATAATTTGACGACACTATCTAACGGGAACGCCCTCCCCGCCATCCTCCCTGATAAAGTTTTTTGCGGGATGGATGGGGGGCGCGGGGGGAAGGAAGGGGGCTTTTTTGCAAAAAAGCCCCCTTCCTTCCCCCCGCATGATCCGCCGGCACGGCCCGGCGGCGCCTGTCTTTCCGCTTGAAGCGCTCTGCGGCCTGCGCTAGAATCGTCGCGCCCGTGGCATGCGGGCCTATTTATATCTGGAGGATGTTGTCATGGCTGAAGCACCGGAGAAAAACCTTGCACTGGACATCGTACGCATCACCGAGGCTGCCGCGCTGGCTTCCGCCCGCTGGCTGGGCCGGGGCGCCAAGGAGGACGGCGACGGCGCGGCGGTCGATGCCATGCGCAACAGCTTCTCTACCCTGCATGTGGACGGCATCGTGGTCATCGGTGAAGGGGAGAAGGACAATGCCCCCATGCTGTACAATGGCGAGCATGTAGGCATGGGCGACGGCCCGCAACTGGACGTGGCGGTCGATCCGGTGGAGGGCACGAGCCTGCTGGCTTTCGGGCGTCCCAACGCCATCTCCACAGTGGCGGTGGCCCCGCGCGGCAGCATGTTCAATCCTGGCCCCAGCTTCTACATGCGAAAGCTCGTTGTCCCCGGCGAGGCCAGCAACGAGGTGGACCTGGACGCTCCCGTGGCGGACAATCTGGCCAGGGTGGCCAGGGCGCTGGACAAGAAGGTCCAGGATCTTGTGGTCTTCGTGCTGGACAAGCCCCGGCACAAGCAGCTCATTGCCGACATCCGCGCCGTGGGGGCCCGTATCCAGCTGCATACGGACGGCGACGTGGCCGGGGCGCTCATGGCCGTCGACCCGCGCAACGAGGTGGACATTATGATGGGCACGGGCGGTACGCCGGAAGGCGTGCTCGCGGCCTGCGCCATCAAGGGCATGGACGGGCAGATGCTGGCCCGCCTCGATCCCCAGTCCTATGTGGAGAAAGAGGCCATCACCAACGCCGGTATCGACCTGCGGGAAGTGCTGACGGTCAATGATCTTGTGAAAAGCGACGACTGCTTCTTTGCCGCCACCGGCATCTCCGGCGGGGACTTTTTGCGGGGCGTGCGTTACAGCGCCCGCCATGCCGTGACCCATTCGCTGGTGCTGCGCGGCAAGACCGGTACGCTGCGCTATGTGGAGTCCTATCACAACCTCGACCGCCTCACCAAGATCAGCGCGGTCCCCTATTGACGCTGACTTTCGCTGTGCGGGGCTTCGATAAAAGGCGCATGCCGCGCCGAAGCCCCGCACGCGCCGCATACGGCACATGACGCTCCCCCTGCGGCGGTCGCCCTCCTCCACCCCATTCGCCCGCCAACGGGCAAGGAGTCCCATGAAAAAACTCGTCCCTCTCGGCATATTGCTGGTCGCGGTGCTGTGCTGCGCGTCCGTTTCCTTTTCGCAAACGGCAAAAGCGGCCGCCGTGCAGTCCGTTTATGACAAGCAGCCGGACGTCACGGAAAAGGAACTGCTCCAGTTCCTCGATCTTCTGCCGCAGTTCCGGCAATGGACGCGCGCGGAAAAGGAGGAAGCTCACCCCATTCTCCGCAAGGGAAAGGCTGATTTCCTCTATTCCGACAAGGCCGCCCAGTGGGTCAGGGAAAAGGGCTGGGATGCCCGCCGCTTTTTCTGCGTCATGGGTCGTATGGCCGCGGCGCTCGTCATGGCGGAAGAAGGCGGCAACAGCATGGCCCGGCCCAAGGATATGCCGGAAGTGAGCAAGGCCGAGCTGGAGCTGGCCCGGAAGCATCTGGGCAGCATCCTCAAGGCCAGCCTGGATAATGCGCAAATGCAGTGATCATGCCGCATGTTGTGAGGAGATGACGACCATGAAACGGATGCTGGCCCGTATGGCCGTGGCTGCGGCCGTCCTCCTCGGCGGCGGCACGCAGGCCCAGGCGGAAGAAACGACGCCCGAGACGCAGCGGCCATGCCGTCGCATCACCATCGTGGACAGGTCGGGCAGACGCTGGCCGTGCTGCGCCACCATGATGCCGGCGTCAACACCCTCGAAGCCAGTTACAAGAAGGCCTTCACCGCCGCCTCGCAAAAACGCCGGACGCTCGACATTGCCCAAGGCGTGCGTGAAGGACGCATCCCCGAAGACATCCGCTTCCTTGATGCCCGCCTGAGCCTCATGGAAGGCGGCATCCCCATCATCCTCGCCGGCCAGGTCGCCGGCGGCATCGGCGTGGGCGGCGCGCATTCCGCCGAGGATACCCGCATTGCCGAAGCCGGACTGAAAGCCCTGCCCTGAGCGTGCCTTCCGCCCACTCACACCCGCCGTCGGAACATCCAGACAGCCACGCTCACGCAGACCAGCGCGATGCAGGCGATCTTTCCCAGGCTCACGGCAGCGGCCGCAAGGGAGATGTCCTTGAGGAACACCCCCTGCACAAGGACGGTGAAGTGCGCTACAGGGTTGAACTGGCTGGCATGCTGGAGGAAGGGCGGCATATTGATCACCGGCGTCACGGCCCCGGAAAGGAGGATGCAGGGTACGCCCACGCTGAAGGCCCCCAGAAAGGCCTGCTGCTGGGTGGCGGAAAGGGAGGATACCATGAGCCCCACGCCCCCGGAGGCCAGCGCAAAAACGAAGATGGCCGCATAGAGCAGGCAGACCGACCCCGTGAACGGCACACCGAAGCCGAAGACCGTGATCAGCAGGAAGATGGTCCCGTGTGCCAGCCCCACCAGGCAGCCGGGCATGAGTTTGGCCAGCGCGATCTCCGTCGGCGTGGCGGGGGAGACGAGCAATTGATCGAAAGTGCCCACCTCGCGCTCGCGGGCGACAGAGAGACCGGTCACCACCAGCCCGAGCATGAAGCTCAGCATGCCGATGAGATTGGGCAGGAAAAACCACTGGAATTCCAGATTGGGATTGAACCAGCAGCGCCCGGCCACCTGGAGCTGGGGCGTCACGCTGGTTGCTGCCGCCTGACCGCGCGGCGTCTGCGCGCCCACATCCTGCAACAGGGTCTGCAGGTAGTAGGCGGCTATCTGCGCCGCATTGGAACGGCGGCCGTCCAGGATGACCTGGACGACAGCGGCCTCTCCCGCCGCCGCGCGCCGGGAAAAGTCCTGCGGGAAGACCAGCGCCAGCAGGGCCCGTTCCTCTTCCACCGTCTGGCGCAGCGCGGCTTCGCTGTCCACAAAGAGGATGTGGCGAAAGGTGGGCGAGCCCCGCAGCCGGTGCAGCACTTCCGTGGAAAGCCGGCCCGCGTCATGCCGCAGCACGGCCACATCCACATTGCGTACCTCCAGCGTGGCCGCCCAGCCGAAGACGACGATCTGCATGAGGGGCGGCACGATCAGCATGACCCGCGAGACGCGGTTGCTCATCAGCACGAAGAGCTCTTTACGGACGATGGCGGCAAAGCGCCGCCAGTTGATCGTACCGGTCATATGTCCAGCCTCTTACGCAGATTGCGGTAGGTCAGGCCCAGCAGCACTGCCGCCAGCAGCCCCATGAAGAAGAGCGCCTTCCCGTAGATCGCCCAGATGTCCCCGGCCAGGAAGAGCGTCCGCAGGCAGGTATTGAAATAGCTGGCCGGCAGCAGATGCGTCAGCCATTGCAGGACGGGCGGCATGCTGTTGATGTCGAACACGAATCCCGACAGCAGCAGGGCCGGCAGGAAGCCGGAAAAAAGCCCGGCCTCGGCCGCCACCAGCTGCGTACGGAAGGCTGTGGAAATAAGCAGCCCCTGCCCCAGCGCACAGCACATGAACACCGACGACAAAAGCAGCAGCGCGCCCGTCGAGCCCCGAAACGGCACGTCGAACAGCCAGACGGCGGCCAGCGCGCACAGGGCCATGCTGAACATCCCCATGACGAAATAGGGGATCAGCTTGCCCAGCAGCAGTTGCAGACGGCTGATCGGCGTGGCGAACATGGCCTCCATCGTGCCGCGCTCCCATTCGCGGGCAAAGACCAGCGACGTCAGCAGAGTGCCGATGAGAGTCATAATGACGGTGATGGCCCCGGGCACGAGGAATCGCTCGCTGCGGGCCGTGGGATTGAACCAGAAGCGCTGTTCCACGCCCACGGCGGGGCGGACGGCCTCGCTGCCGGGCGTCTGGAGACTCTGCCAGCGGCTGATGACCCCTTGCCCGTAACTCTGGATGAAGGTGGCGATATTGGGTTCCGTGCCGTCCACGATGAGCATGAGCTGTGCCGGCGCGCCACGCTCCCGGCAGGCATCGAAATCCTGCCGCAGGACGAGCACGCCCTGGACGCGGGAATCGCGCATGAGCCTTTCGGCCTCGGGCATGCTGCCCACGGACTGCACGGCGAACCACGGCGAATGGGCAAAGGCGGCCGCCAGCTGTTGCGAGGACGTGCCGCCGCTCTCATTGAGGATGGCCAGCCGCAGGATGCCGGGATCCAGCGTGATGCCGTAGCCGAACAGGAAAAGGAAGAGCAGCGGCAGCACGCCGGCCACCAGATAGGAGGAGGGATCGCGGACGATCTGCTGCGCTTCCTTGCGGACGAGCGCTCCAAGCTGACGCCACCAGAAGCGGTTCATGCCCGCCCCTCCTCGCGGCGCTGCCGCAGGATGCAGGCGATGAAGGCGTCCTCCAGCGTGGGATCGTCCTGCCCGCTTTCACGGGCGCAGGCGGCCTTGAGGTCGTCCGGCGTGCCCATGCTGATGATGCGCCCGCCGTTGATGCAGGCCAGACGGTCACAGTATTCGGCCTCCTCCATGAAATGCGTGGTCACCAGCACAGCCGTCCCGGCGGCGGTGAGGGCAAGGATATGCTTCCAGAAGTCGCGGCGCGTGCGGGCATCGACGCCGGAGGTCGGCTCATCCAGAAAGAGCACCGGCGGCTCATGCAGCGTGGCGCACAGCAGGGCAAGGCGCTGTTTCTGCCCCAGCGGCAGGCTGTCCGTGCGGCTGTGCCAGAAAGGCGCAAGGCCCAGGGCCTCGGCCAGACGCGGCAGGCGTTCCCGCTGTTCCCGGCGGTCAAGCCCGTACAGATCGGCGAAGACGCCCACGTTGCGGGCCACGGAGATGTCCGGGTAGAGGGAAAACTTTTGTGCCATGTAGCCCAGCCGGGCGCGCGCCAGACTGCCCGCGCGCAGCAGATCCACCCCATCCACCCGGCATTGCCCCGCCGTAGGCCGGGAAAGGCCGCAAAGCATGCGGAAGGTGGTGGACTTGCCCGCTCCGTTGGGCCCCAGCAGGCCGAAGATCTCCCCTGCCCGTACGCGGAAACTCACCGTATCCGCCGCCACGAACGCGCCGAAGCGTTTGGTCAGCCCCTCGGCCACGATGCGCTCCGCCGTCGCGTCCCCGGCGCCGGTCGCCACGGCGGCGCCTCCCTCCCCCGCCGTGCGCCGCCCGTAGGGCGAGGGCGTTTTCAGCATACCGCCCAGTGCGCTCATATAGGCATCCTCCAGTCGGGGCGGGACGGCCTCCCCGCCCTCTTCACACACCCTGCGGCCCAGCTCCTCCGGCGCGTCGGCCGCCAGCACCAGCCGTATACGGCTGCCCTGCGCCACCACATCCTCCACGCCGGGCATGCCCATCCAACGGGCAAGGCCGGCTCTGCGCGCCTCGCGCGGCGGCCGCAGGGCAAAGACCCGTCCCCGCACGCGCTCCAGCATCTTGCCCGGTGCGCCGGCATACAGGAGACGGCCCTCATTGAGCATGAGGACCTCCGGGCAGCGGGCGGCCTCGTCCAGATAGGCCGTGGACCAGATGATGGTCATGCCCTCGCGACAGAGCGACATGACCATTTCCCAGAGTTCGCGGCGGGAGAGGGGGTCCACCCCCACGCCGGGTTCGTCCAGCAGCAGGACGCGCGGCGAGCCGAGCAGGGCGCAGGCAATACCCAGTTTCTGCTTCATGCCGCCGGAAAGACGCCCGGCAAGCCGTGCGGTAAAGGGAGCCAGCCCGGTAAAGCCCAGCAGGCGCGCGAACAGGCTTTCCCGCTCTTCGCCCTCCACGCCGCGTAGTCGGGCATGCAGTTCCAGATTGGCCCGCACGGAGAGATCCTCGTACAGGCCGAAGCGTTGCGGCATGTAGCCGATGCTGTTGGGCGACGTTTGCGCGAGCCGCATGGCGTCCGTGCCCAGCAGCCGCACCGCCCCGCTGGTGGGCAGCATGAGACCGGCCATCAGACGCAGCAGGGTGGTCTTGCCCGCGGCATCCGGCCCCATGAGCCCCGTCACCTGTCCGGCACGGATACGGGCCGTGATGTCGTGGAGCGCCTCGTGCGTGCCGAAGCGCATCCCCAGGCCGTCCAGCTCCACGGCGCAGGCGGGATCCGCCCTGCCGCCCCGTGCGCTCATGGCCGCTGGTCCTCCGTGGCCCGGGGCAGCCGCACCCGCACGGGCATCCCCTGCCGCAGGATGTCGTCCGGGTCTTCCGCCTGCACGCGTACCCGATAGACCAGTGATGTACGCACTTCGGCCGTCTCCACGTTCTTGGGAGTAAATTCAGCCGACGGGGAGATGAATCCCACCCGACCGGGCAGGCTGCGCCCCGGCAGGGCGTCACACAACACTTCCACCGCCATGCCGGGCTTGATGTCTCCCAGATGCGGTTCATCCACATAGACCCGCAACCAGACCGGATCCGTAAGGCTCAGCGTATAGACCGACTGCCCCGCCTGCACGATGGCTCCGGCCTCACGCACCCGCGTCAGCACGACGCCTGCCTGCGGCGCGCGCAGGGCCGCATCTTCCAGAGCGATACGCGCCAGGTCATACTGGGCCTCTGCCGCGGCCACCGCGGCCCGCTGGGCGGAGATGTCCTCATCCCGATAGCCGGTGCTGACCAGCGCAAGCTGTTCTTCCGCCGCCTTCTGCTTGGCCGCCGCATTACGGTAGCTGCCGCGGGCATTGTCCAGCTCCTTCTGGGAGATGGCGTTGCCCGCCCGCATGGCCTCCACCCGTTGCAGATTCTGGCGGGCATTGTCGGCAAGGGCGCGGGCGGCGGCCAGCTCCGCCCGGGCGGCGGCGATCTCCTCACTGCGGTAGCCGGTCTCGAGCCGTTGCAGGTTGGCTTTTTCCCGGGCAAGCTGGGCCTGCGCCTGCCGGGCCTGCGCCGTCAGCGTATCCTCATCCAGCCGGCCAAGCAGATCGCCCGCCTGTACGCTGTCGCCTTCTTCGGCCAGCAGGCTCGCAATACGCCCGCCGACCCGAAAGCCCACGTCCACCTGCCGGATCTCCACATTACCGTAAAAGACGGGCGCGCTGTCCCCACGCAGCACCATTAGCCACGCGAGCAGCGCCAGTGCGCCCACGGCCAGCAGCGCGGCCGCCACCATGATCCTTTTCCTGCGCATGGTTCCCTCCCGACCGTGCGGCGACTTGCCTCCCGCACGGATTGGACGCACAATGGCGCATCATCCACCCCAGCCGAGGAGGCTCTATGATCGCTTTTTCCGTCGATACCTCAGCATGCCTGTCCTGTGGGGCCTGCGTCAAGGACTGTGTGGGCCATGCGCTGACCATGCATGACGGTCATCCCGCCATGCTGCATGAAGAAAACTGCATCGGCTGCCGGCATTGCCTGGCCGTCTGCCCTGTGGGCGCGGTTTCCGTCCTTGGACATACGGCGGCGGACTGCCTGCCGCTGGACGGCGCTTTCCCCGGTCCCGACAGTCTGACAGCCCTTGTGCGCGGCCGGCGTAGCTGCCGCCAGTACCGTCAGGAGGATGTGGACAGGGTCACGCTGGACCAGATCTTTGCCGCCGCCCAGTATGCCCCCACCGGCGACAATGCCCGCAAGCTCTGGATCTGCACGCTGGACACACTGACCTCCCAGCAGGCCTTCCGGGAGGAGGTCTATGCCCGGCTGGCCGAACTTGACGCCGCCGGGGCCATCCCCGACGACCGCCGGGCGCAGGTCTTTCGCGCCGCCCCGCGCCTCTGGCGGGAAAAACAGGTGGATGTGCTCTTTCGCATGGCGCCGCATTGCCTCATCGTCGCCAATGCCAAGGATGCCCCCTGTGCCACTCAGGACCCGATCATCTATCTTTCCTATTTCGAGCTTCTCGCGCACTCCTGGGGGCTGGGAACGACCTGGTGTGGTCTGCTCTACTGGTGCATCACGCTCTTCCTGCCCGATGCCATGCAGCGCCTGGGCATGCCCGACGGCTATGAGCTGAGCTATTGCATGCTCTACGGCAAGCCCGCCGTCCACTACCCCCGCAGCGTTGCCCTGCCCGCCGCTGAAGTGCACCGCGTGCAGTGGGCTACCCGGCAAGAGGTTGTAAGATTTTGAGGGAGGGGGAATCACCCAGCTCTGCTGTCGCTGCCCGTAAGACTCCTGCGTCGCCTAACGGTCACGGCCCTTTCGGACCGCCATTCGGTCGCCCACCGGGAGGCGACCACGCCGGGATGCCTGGCAGCAGCCGCGAGCCAGCGAAAGAAAGAAAAAGAAAAGGGCCCCATATTCCAGCGAAAAACGACGACCACGCTCAGAGGGTAAGGCGAAGCCACAGGCCAAGGGCAGATAAAAAGTGTTCATCACGGAAAGAGCACGGAAAAAGAAAGCGGAAAGGGAAGAACAAAGTTCCTCAGTTCAGGGAAAACCGAGCG
>NZ_CALUYG010000070.1 GCF_944324935.1 uncultured Desulfovibrio sp.
CGGCTACATTTCCTTACGACAAAAACGAAGTGGGGACAAAGTGGGGACAACTTCCGCCGGAGACGAAAAAAGGACTCGCGGCGTTACCCGCAAGTCCTTGTATTCTCTGGAGCCGGCGAAGGGACTTGAACCCGCAACCTGCTGATTACAAATCAGCTGCTCTACCAATTGAGCTACACCGGCGCAGGCAGGACAGTAGCTCAGTCCGGCGGAAAAATCAAGGCGTGATCGTCCGGCGGATGGCGAACGGGGTCGGTTATTTTTCCAGCCAGAGGTCAAGGCGCCGTTCCAGTTCGTCCGGCGGCAGGCGCGGGGCGTCGTAGAAGCCGGCGTCCTCGCGCTGGCGGGCGGCTTCGGCCAGGATGATGGCGGCAGCCACGGAGACGTTGAAACTCTGGATCATGCCGTGCATGGGGATGTACAGTTCGCCGTCGGCGGCCTGGATGAGCTCTTCGCCGACGCCGCTGTGCTCGTTGCCCATGATGACGGCCGTGGGCCGGGTGAAGTCCCACTGCCGCAGGGGGCGGGCCGTGGGGGTAAAGGTGGTGGCGAGCACCTGCATATCCTGAGCGCGCAGGGCGGCAAACAGCTCTTCACGGTCGCGATGGCGCACGCTGGACACCCATTTGCGGGCCGAGGCGGACGTCTTGCGGCCCAGCACGGGGAAGGGGGTGTCCGTATAGTAAAGGTGGACCTTGTCCACCCCGAAGGCGTCGCAGGAGCGGTAGATTGCCGAAACATTGTGCGGATCGTGGATGTTGGCCAGGACGAGCGTCAGGTCGGGCTGCCGATGGGCCAGCACGTCCTGAAGGCGCGCCCTGCGCCGGGGAGTAGGTTCCTTGCTCATGTATCCTCCGAAAACCCGGGCGGTGCGGCGGGTTGGCCCGCCAGAGGCGGTTGTGGCAGAAAAGGGGGGCCGTGGCAAGCTTGCCTGTCCGCAAGCGCGGGCGTAAGGTGAAGACGTCAAAGGAGGCTGCCATGCAAAGCGGGGAAAATGTCGTCATCCGGCCGCTGGAGCGCGAGGATCTGAAGTTCGTGCACGGGCTGGACAACAACGCCACCATCATGCGTTACTGGTTTGAAGAGCCTTACGAAGCCTTTGTGGAGCTGCAGGACCTCTACAACAAGCATATCCACGATCAGAGCGAACGGCGCTTCATCGTGGACAGGGAGGGGGAGAGCATCGGCCTCGTGGAGCTGGTGGAGATCGACCATATCCACCGGCGGGCGGAATTCCAGATCATCATCGCGCCGGAATGGCAGCATCGCGGCTATGCCACGCTGGCCGCCCGGCTGGTCATGGCCTACGCCTTTGACGTGCTCAATCTCTACAAGCTTTACCTTGTGGTGGACATGGAAAATGTCCATGCCCGCCACCTGTATACCAAGCTCGGCTTTACGGAAGAAGGGGTGCTGCGGCGGGAATTCTTCGTCAACGGCAGTTATCACGACGTGACCCGCATGTGCATCTTCCAGGATGACTACTGGCGGCAGCGGCAGGCGGAAGGCAGCGGCGGGACGTCGCCTGCCGGCGATCTGTGAAAAGAAGAACAATTGATTGAATGAACAGGGCTTTTTGGTCCGCAAGCATTGCCAAACGGGCATTTTTGCGGTATGAGAATACGAAATGCTGAGGCCCGCCCCGCCACCGCCACGGGGCCAACGAAACAGGCGTCATTTGTCGATGCCGCACGTGTTTGATGAGGAGATTCACATGCCAAAACTCCGGCCCTTGATGCTATCCCTGCTTGTCACCCTGCTGGCCCCGACGCTTGCGCTGGCCGCAGGTGGTCACCACCCCACGATCCCGGGGCCGGATCTGTCGGCCGTGTGGGTCATCCCCTTTGCCTGTATGCTCCTGTCCATTGCCATCATGCCGCTGGCCATCCCGCATATCTGGCATCACCACTTCGGCAAGATCGCCGTTTTCTGGGGCCTGGCCTTCCTGGTGCCCTGTTTTGTGGTCTACGGGGCGGATGTCGCCATTTATGAACTGCTGCATGCCCTCCTTCTGGAATATGTGCCCTTCATCGTCCTGCTGTTCGCCCTGTTCACCGTGGCAGGCGGCGTGCGCCTGAAAGGCTCGCTGGTGGGCACGCCCGCGGTGAATACCGGCCTTCTGGCCGTGGGCACCATCCTGGCCAGCTGGATGGGCACCACCGGCGCGGCCATGCTGCTCATCCGGCCGCTGCTGCGCGCCAATGCCCACCGTCGGTATCGCGTGCATTCCGTGGTCTTCTTCATCTTCCTGGTGGCCAACATCGGCGGCTCCCTGACGCCGCTGGGCGACCCGCCGCTCTTCCTGGGCTTCCTCAAGGGCGTGACCTTCTTCTGGACCACCACCAATCTGTTCCTGAAGACCCTGTTCATGGTCGTCGCGCTGCTGACCATCTTCTATGTGGTGGACAAGACCCTCTACAAGAAGGAAGGCAGCCCGGTTCCCGCCGTCGATCCCGACGCCCCGAAGGAAAAGCTCGGCCTGGACGGCAGCATCAACCTTTTCTTCCTGCTGCTCATCGTGGGCGCGGTGCTCGTGTCCGGCCTGCTCCAGCTTGGCCCGGCCATCACCATCTACGGCGTGACCATCGAAGGTCAGAACCTGCTGCAGGTCATCTCCCTGCTGTCCATCGCCGGCCTGTCCTGGGCCTTCACCAGCAAGCAGTGCCGCGAACTCAACGAATTCTCCTGGGCGCCCATTGAAGAAGTGGCCAAGCTCTTCCTTGGCATCTTCATCAGCATGATCCCGGCCATCGCCATTCTGCGGGCCGGGACGGACGGCGCGCTGGCGGGCGTCATCAACATGGTCTTCCATGACGGCCAGCCGGTGAACGCCATGTTCTTCTGGCTGACCGGCGCGCTCTCCAGCTTCCTGGACAACGCTCCCACCTACCTTGTGTTCTTCAACACGGCCGGCGGAGATGCCGCCCACCTTATGACCGACATGGCCTCCACGCTGGCGGCCATCTCGGCGGGCGCGGTGTTCATGGGCGCCAATACCTACATCGGCAACGCGCCCAACTTCATGGTGCGCTCCATCGCCGAGGAACGCGGCGTGCCCATGCCCAGCTTCTTCGGCTACATGATGTGGTCCGTGGGCATCCTGGTGCCGCTCTTCATCATCCTGACCTTCCTGTTCTTCATCTAGCCGGAGCAGGGGTGACGAACATGCGGGGCGCGGCCTTCGGGCCGCGCCCTTTCGTCTGGCCCGCGTAGCCCGGGAGCGGCATTGCGCCCCCCGGCGCAAGCCGCTATAGTGCGGCCATGAAACCGTTGTTCCCTCCCGCCGGCGGACAGCGCCTTGAGCTGCTGGGCATGGCCGCCGCCATACCGCAAGGCCGCGAAGGCCAGCCGCTCTATCTTGCGCCCGTGGAAGCGGGCTTCCCGTCCCCCGCCGACGATTATCAGGACCGCAAGCTGGACCTGCACGACTACTGCGTGCGCAATGAAGCCGCCACCTTCTTTGTGCGCGCGCATGGCGAATCCATGATCAATGCGGGCATCCACGACGGGGATCTGCTGGTGGTGGACCGTTCCCTGCAGGCCGGACACAATCGGGTGGTCATCGCCGCGCTGGACGGCGAACTGACGGTCAAGCGACTGATCCGGCGCCGGGGGAGAGTCTACCTCATGCCGGAGAATCCCGACTACCCGCCCTTTGACATCACGGAGCGGGAGCATGTGCACATCTGGGGCGTGGTGAGCTATGTCATCCACAAGCTGTAACAGGGCCGTCCCTGCCCGCGGAGCCGCGCCGCTCTGGGCGCTGGTGGACTGCAACAATTTTTATGCCTCCTGCGAGCGCCTTTTTCGGCCCGATCTTGCCGGGAAGCCCGTGGTGGTGCTTTCCAATAACGACGGCTGCATCGTGGCCCGCTCGCCGGAAGCCAAGGCCCTCGGCATCCCCATGGGGGCGCCGGAGTACCAGTGGCGCGCCTTTCTGCAACAGCACGGAGTGGCGGTCTTCTCGTCCAATTACGCCCTGTATGGCGATATGTCCGGCCGCATCATGCGCATCCTGGAGCAGCACTGCCCGCAGGTGGAACAATATTCCATCGACGAGGCCTTTGTACGGCTGGACGGCGCGCTTTCAGCGCAGGCGGCGGAGGTCGTCCGGCAGTTGCGGGAACGCATCGTCCGCTGGACGGGCATCTGCGTTTCGGTGGGCGTGGCCCGCACGCGCACGCTGGCCAAACTGGCCAACCATATCGGCAAGAAGCGCGCCGACGGCCTGGCCTTTCTCGGCAGCGGCGCGGCGGACTTTGCGCTGGCCGGAGACGACGCGCATCTGCTGTTCCACACGGATGACGTGCTTTCCTGGCTGCCCGTGGCCGAGGTCTGGGGCATCGGGCGGCGGCAGGCGCGCACGCTCTGGGCGGCGGGCATCACCACGGCGGCGGCCCTGCGCGATGCGGACGACCTGTGGCTGCGGCGTGTCCTGACAGTGACAGGCTGGCGTACGGCGCTTGAGCTGCGCGGCCTGCCCTGCATCGCCGTGGAGAATGCCCCCCTGCCGCGCCATACGCTGGTGTCCTCCCGTTCCTTTGCCCGCCCGGTGACGGAGCTTGCCGCCCTGCGCGAGGCGGTCGCCTGCTTCACGGCGCGCGCGGCGGAGCGACTGCGCCGGGCCGGACTGGTCGCCGGGGGCCTTGCCGTGCACATCCGCACGTCCCGGCACGCCGGGGAGGGCACGCCCTGCCATGCGGCGGACGTTTCCCTGCCCCTGCCGGCGGCCACAGCCGACACGCTCCCGCTGCTGCGGGCCGCACAAGCCGGGCTGGAGCGTCTGTTTCGCCCGGGCCACGCCTATGCCAAGGCGGGCGTCATGCTCTACGGGCTGGAAAAGGCGGACAGGCGGCAGGGCAGCCTTTTCCGCGCGACGTCCCCGGAGGAAGACAGGCGGCGGGAAGCGCTCATGCAGACGCTGGACGCCATCAACGGCAAGTTCGGTCGGGAAAGCATCATCTTTGGCGCACAAGGGCTGGGAGAGGCGGACTGGCACATGCGGCAGGCGCATCGCTCGCCGCGGCTGACGACACGCTGGAACGAATTGCCGCGGGTGCGCTGCTGACCGCATCCGCGCTGAAGGAGCAGGATCATGGCCGTTGGCTGGGCCGGCGACAACGCCGTACAGGATCAGATCCAGGATTCCCTCAATGACGAGATAACGCGGGCACGGGCCGCCCTGCCGCGCGGGGAGAGCGCGCTGTATTGCGAATGCTGCGGCGAGCTCATTCCGCAGGCCCGGCGCGAGGCCCTGCCCGGCGTACGCCTGTGCCGGGACTGCCAGGAAGAGGCGGACAGCGAGCGGCAGGCGGTGCAGCTCTACAACCGCAAGGGCAGCAAGGACAGTCAGTTGCGCTGAGCGCGGTCAGGCGGGAAAGAGCGTTATTGGGGGAAGGAGAACTCCTCGCGCTGCTGTCGATGCCCGTAAGGCTCCCGCGTCGCCTAACGGGCACGGCCCTGCGGGCCGCCTTTCGGTCGCGCTCTGCTGTCGATGCCCGTAAGGCTCCCGCGTCGCCTAACGGGCACGGCCCTGCGGGCCACCCGTTGGGTCGCGCTCTGCTGTCGATGCCCGTAAGGCTCCCGCGTCGCCTGACGGGGACGGCCCTGCGGGCCGCCCGTTGGGTCGCCGCCTGCGCGAGAGGGCCCAGCCTTTTCACAACGAAGCGAGAAAAGGTGTTCTCGCCATTCTTCCCCCCAGGCCCCTCATCCCTTTTCCAGCGCGATTTTATCAGGGAGAGCGAGAGATACGGTAAGCCATCTCGTGACGGCGCAAGGAACGATGAGTTGGTATATCCTGTTCATTTTAGAATATTTTTCCTTTGGCCAGGGCAAGACGCGAGGCGACGGCACAGCGCCGCCCGGCTGAACCCAAGCGGAAAAAGCGTGTTTTTCCGCTAAACGACAGACCGTATGGTTGGAAACGCAAAGCGCTTTACACAAAAAATGTCCTCAATGGACGGCACATATCGTGCGGACATGCCGCAAGGTATGGCGGCAGCAGGGAAAAGGAGCAGGATCCGATGAATGTCGGCATCTGGGTGGACTGGGTTTGTATCGGGGCCTTTGCCATGAGCGGCGTCTTTGCGGCCCGCGACCGCAAGGCCGAGCTCGATCTTTTCGGCGTGGTCGTGGTGGCGGTGCTCACGGCCATCGGCGGCGGCACGCTGCGGGACATCATTTTGCAGACGCCGGTCTTCTGGCTGACGCAGCGCGACCAGTTGTATTGTCCCATCCTGGTGGGAGTGCTGGGCTTTTTTCTGACTCGCAGTCGCCAGCATCACCGGCTCGATCGTCCTGTGGCCCTGCTGGATGCCGTGGGGCTGGCCTATTTTACGGTCATGGGGACGCAAAAGGCGTTGCTGCTGGGGGCGGCCCCCTTCATTGCCGTGCTCATGGGGCTTATGACCGGCGTCAGCGGCGGCATGATGCGTGATGCCTATACCGGGCAGGTCCCCTATGTCATGCGGCGCAATACGGATATCTACGCCACCACCTCCCTGCTCGGCGGCATGGTGGTCGTGCTCGTGCCCGGCATCTGGGGACTCTGGCTGGGCGGGCTGGCCTGTTTCGGGCTGCGCGTGGCCGCCATCCGCTGGAAGCTCTGCCTGCCCAGCGCACGCTGGTAGGAGCCCGCTGCGCCCCGGGCGTTTTTCACATGGTCCCGGAGCCGGAAAAACGGGATGCCGGCCGGCTGGGCGGTGGCATCCGCTTTTTCCCCTCGCCGTACTTTATGAACGGATCCGGCGATCGCCGCCGGCAGGGTCCTCGGTGTGCTCCTGTCGCGGCTGACTGGCGCATCGGCAAAATCGGCTCGCAGGGCTCACGCGCCCGCAAGCGCCTCCGCCGCCGGGGCAAGGCGCAGCAGACGGCCGGCCACGACCAGAAAAGCCTCCCGCGCGCGGGCGGCCAGCAGCTGATTGGCCAGCCCCAGCCCGTCGCAGAATTGCCGGGACAGCGCATTGCCGCCGATGCCGCCAAGGCCCGTCTCCCCGGAGACCATGATCCAGCGGCAGGGCAGGGCGCGGCTCAGGTCGATGAGGGCGGAGACTTCCTCCGTCACGAGACGCTCCAGCGCGCCGGAGTCCTGCTGTTCGGGCAGGGACAGGAGGAGGTTGGTCACCCAGAGGGTGACGCAGTCCACAAGGATGGTGGCCTGTCCGCTGCCGCCGGGCGCGTCGGAGCGCATCGCCTCCCAGGCGGCCGCCACGGCGGGGGCCAGACGGCGCGGGCACTCCAGCAGACGCCAGGAGCCCGGCCGTCGCTGGCGGTGGCGGCGGATGCGTTCGCTCATGGCCGGATCGTCCGGCTGGGGCATGGCCGTGGCCACATAGAGCACAGGCCCGCCGTTGCGCAGGGCGTGCGCCTCGGCCGCGGCGCTCTTGCCGCTGCGCGTGCCGCCCAGATAGAGGGTCAGGTCGGGTTCAGACATGCGGGACTCCGTTCAGCGGGAAAAGGATGCGGGGAGCGTGCGCCTGCGGGATCGCGACAGACAGGGGCCTCAGGCCTCCCCCTGCGGCAGGCAGAAGACGAGCAGCATACAGCTTTCCGTGACTTCGATCAGGCAGCCGAACACGTCTCCGGTCACACCGCCCAGACGGCGCAGAGCCGCCGAGAGCAGCAGGGCCGCCGCCGCAAGGGCGGTCAGCAGGGCGGCAAGGCCCCGCCAGCCGGTGCACAGACAGAAAAAGAGCGTCAGCAGCAGGGCCGCCAGACGGCTGCTGGCCGTGACGCCGTCGTTCATGGCGCTGCCCAGACCGCCGGGCCGGGCGCAGGGCAGCAGCAGGGCCACAAAGACCAGGCTGCGCGCCGTGACGGCCGCCATGCAGCACATGCCGGCAAGGGCCCAGAAACTTGCCTGCCCGGGGGCCGGCGTGTCCGCCAGGACGCCCAGGGCCGCCGCCTTGCCGCCCAGAACAAAGAAGAGGGCCAGCGCGCCGAAGGTCCCCAGACGGGAATCCTTCATTATCTCCAGCCGCCGGGCCGGGGGGGCCTCCACCAGCAGGCCGTCCCCGCAGTCCGCCACGCCGTCGAGGTGCAGTCCGCCGGTGATCCCCACCCAGACGAGGCAGCCGACGAGCCCGCACAACACGGGGGGCAGCAGCTGCATGGCGGCCCACAGCGCGCAGGCCGCCAGCAGGCCGATGAGCATCCCGACCGTGGGGAGCCAGGCCATGATGCCGCGAAAACCCGTGCCGGGCGGCGGAGAGCCGACCGGCAGCCGGGTAAAGAAGGCAAGAGCGGCGCGCAGCATCATCGCCGGATGTCCAGTTCCGCCAGGGTCCGCATCTCCGTAAGGATGCGCACGCTGGCGTCGATGATGGGGAAGAGCAGCGCCGCCCCGGTGCCCTCGCCGAGACGCAGGCCGAAATTCGTGTAGGTCGGGATGCCGAGATGTCGCATGAGCAGGCGATGTCCCGGCTCCACGGACGCGTGGGAGCCCACGAGCATCTCCCGCGCATCGGGATGCAGCCCCACCGCTATGGCCGCCGCGGCCCCGGCAATGAAGCCGTCCACCACCACCGGGATGCGCAGCGACGCGCCGCCGAGCATGAGGCCCGCCATGGCGGCCAGCTCCGTGCCGCCCACCTTGGCCAGCACCTCCAGCGGGTCGGACGGGTCGGGCCGGTTGCGGGCGATGCCCTGCCGGATGAGCTCGGCTGCCTGCCGCAATTCATCCGCATTCTCGGTATTCTGGCTGTATCCGAGGTACTTGAGCGCAATGCCGAAGGCATCCCGCGGATTGTCAAACATGGCCACCTGTCC
>NZ_CALUYG010000071.1 GCF_944324935.1 uncultured Desulfovibrio sp.
GGCAGCTCCGACCGCTACTTCCAGGAACGCAGCAAGAAGCTCGTGCCCGAAGGCATCGTGGGCCGCGTGCCCTATCGCGGTCCCGTCATGGACGCCATCTACCAGCTCATGGGCGGCCTGCGCTCCGGCATGGGCTATGTGGGGGCCCGCACCCTCGCCGACCTGCACGAGAACACCGTATTTTGCGAAATCTCCTCGGCGGGCCTGCGCGAAAGCCATGTGCATGACGTGGTCATCACCAAGGAAGCGCCCAACTACCGCATCGACAACTAGACCATATCAACCTCAAGCCTCCAGCCGGTTTCAAATGATTGATGGATGTACCACGCATGCTTGCAGCTTTTTGACGAACGCTCGCCGCATGTCTCGTCGCCTCTCCCGGTAAAAGCGCGCTGGGGAAGGGATGGGGGGCCTGGGGGGAAGGGAAACCCCTCCAGCGCCGGCGGAGGGGTTTCCCTTCCCCCCAGATAAACCGCGCACAGTGTCAGCAGGCCCCAGCCGTCGCGCCGCACCGTCCGCCGCACGGCACAGCCTCAAGGAAGGATCATGGCTCACAGCAAGGTAATCATCATCGACTACGGCTCGCAGGTCACCCAGCTCATTGCCCGCCGGGTACGCGAGGCCGGCGTCTATTCCGAAATACATGCCTGCAACGTCACCGCCGCGCAGGTGGCGGCCATGCAGCCACAGGCCGTCATCCTTTCCGGCGGCCCGGCCAGCGTGGGCGAAGCCGACGCCCCCGCGCTGGACCGCGGCCTCCTCGATCTGGGCGTGCCCGTGCTGGGCATCTGCTACGGCATGCAGCTCCTGGCGCACAATCTCGGCGGCCGGCTCGCCCAGTCCGAGACCCGCGAATACGGCCCCGCCGATCTGACCCTGACCGCGCCCTGCGCGCTCTGGGACGGGCTGGACGCCGCCGCGCCGAGCCGCGTCTGGATGAGTCACGGGGACAAGGTGCTCGCCCCGCCCCCGGGATTCACGGTCACCGGACGCACCCCCACCCTCGAGGTGGCGGCCATGGCCGACGAGACCCGCCACATCTATGCCGTACAGTTCCACCCCGAAGTACACCACAGCGTGGACGGCGAACAGATGCTGCGCAACTTCCTCTTCAAGGTCTGCCGCATCACGCCGGACTGGAGCATGTCCTCCTTCGTGGAGCGCGTGGTGAAGGAGATGGCCGAAAAGATCGGCGACAAGCATGTGGTCTGCGCCCTTTCCGGCGGCATCGACTCCACCGTGGTCGCCGTGCTGCTGCACAAGGCCATCGGCCACCGTCTGCACTGCATCTTTGTGGACAACGGCCTCCTGCGTCTCAACGAGGGGGAACAGGTGGTCAGCTACCTGCGCGAGCATTTCGACCTCAACCTCACCTTCGTGCAGGCCCAGAAGCGCTTCCTCGACCTGCTCAAGGGCGTGGAGGACCCGGAAAAGAAGCGCAAGATCATCGGGCATACCTTCATCGACATCTTCGACGAGGAGGCCAAAAAGCTCCCCGAGGTGGAATACCTTGCTCAGGGCACGCTGTATCCCGACGTCATCGAGTCCGTTTCCCACAAGGGGCCCAGCGCCGTCATCAAGAGCCACCACAACGTGGGCGGCCTGCCCGAAACCATGAAACTCAAGCTTGTCGAACCGCTGCGCGAGCTCTTCAAGGATGAGGTCCGCAAGGTGGCCGCCGAGCTGGGCATGCCGGACTCCATCGTCTGGCGTCATCCCTTCCCCGGGCCGGGACTGGCCATCCGCGTGCTGGGCGAGATCACCGAAGAACGCCTGCGCATCCTGCGTCAGGCGGACAGGATCGTTCAGGAAGAACTGCGCGAATCCGGCTGGTATCGCAAGGTCTGGCAGGGCTTTGCCGTGCTGCTGCCCCTCAAGACCGTGGGCGTCATGGGCGACGGCCGCACGTATGAGCATGTCATCGCCCTGCGCGTGGTGGACAGCGTGGACGCCATGACCGCCGACTGGGCCCGCCTGCCGGCCGATCTGCTGGCCCGCATGTCCGGGCGCATCATCAATGAGGTCAAGGGCGTCAACCGCGTTGTCTATGACGTCTCCTCCAAGCCGCCGAGCACCATCGAATGGGAATAGTCTCCCGGAGATGCCCGGCCTGACGGCGGGAGCGGTTTGCCTTTGAAAAAGGGAAGACCCGAGGTGGCGGCACAGCGCCGTCCGGCCAAAGGGAGCGGAAAAACCGCGTTTTTCCGCGAAACGGCAGGCCGTATGGGGTAAAACGCACAGCGTTTCACACGGAAAATGCTTATGACGGTGGGGAAGGCGGAGCCCGGGCTCCCCTTCCCCGCCTTGTCGTCGGCCCTCCGCCCCCTCCTGCCGCGGGAAAACAGACGTTTGCACGGCCCGCCTTTACATCAGCCCCTTGCTGGGCTAACCTCCTTTCTCCGCCGCCGTCCGCCTGCCGCCACGCGGCCGTGACGTTCCGTCAGCACCTGTCCGCCGCTTCCGGGGGGCCGTGCCGGCGGCAAGCCCGCGTCCGGTCCCGCTCACGCGGCCGGCAAGGCATGGAATACGCGCCCGTCGGCAAGGACGGCGCGAAAGAACGCGACGACAGGGGGTTACATGTTCGGAATAGGCAGCACGGAACTTCTGGTCATTCTGCTCGTGGCGCTGGTGGTGCTGGGGCCTAAGAGCCTGGCGGGCGTTTCCCGCACGCTGGGCAAGGCTATGGGCGAATTTCGCCGCGTCTCCACGGATTTTCAGCGCACCCTGAATGCGGAAGTCGCCCGCGAGGAAGAAGACGAGAAACAGCGCAAGGCCGCCGAGGCGCGACCGGCGTCCGCCGCCTCTCAGACGCGGCCCGCGCCGGAAGCCCCGCGCGGGGCCGACGCCGGACAGGAGGACTCGACGCTCGCCGCCACGCTGGAGACCACGGCGCGCCCGAGTGATACGGTGTCGTCTGGCGCGGCGTCGGCTGGCGCGGCGTCCGACCTGATGTCCGGCGCGCCGGTCCCCCCGCCGGGCAGCCCGCTGGAAAAGGCCGTTGCCGCCACACAGGCCGCCGCGCAGAGCGTGCCACCAGCGGCTGAGAACCGCCCTGCCGGGAGCGAACGCGCATGAAAACGGAGCTGACGCCGCCTCTGGCGGAAACAACGGATATTCCCGCCGCCGGTCAGCCGGAAACGACGCCCCCTCCCCCGCCGGCGGAAGAACGTCCCCGGCCGGAAGCGGCCCCGCTGGTGACGGCCGGGGCGGACGAGCGCCGGACGGAGGACGACTACGCATCCATTCGGGCGGCCGCACTGGCCATGAGCGGCACAGTCGCTCCAGTTCCCGATCCTGATGACGGCCATGATGCAGCCCCTGGCTCCGCCGGAGAGGACAGCCGGGATGCGCCCCCCGCACCGGCGGAACAGCCGGCAGGACCGGCCCCCGCAGCGCGGGAAGACGCCCCTGCCGGGAGCGCTGGCGCGACCGACGGCCCGGTCGTCCCGGCCGGACTGGACGCCATCCATGACGAGAGCCCGGACGTGCTGGCCGCGCAGGCTGCCGAAGTCGGCATGGCGGCGCGGGAAAGCAGGTCCGCCGATGAGCCGGCGTCTGATGGGGCCGGCGAAGCGGCCCTGCCCGCTCCCGGGACGCAGGTCATGCCCGCCGCCGGCGGTGATCATGGCGGCCAGCCGCCGCTCGACCCGCCCGCGGCGGAGGAAGAGGAGCCCAATCCCGAGGAAAAGCCCATGAGCCTGCTGGATCATCTCAACGAGATGCGCTGGCGGCTGGTGCGCTGCTTCATTGCCGCCGCCGTGGGCTTCTGCCTCTGCTGGGCCTTTGTGGAGCCCATCTTCGCCGTGCTGGTCAAACCGCTGCTGGCCGTGCTGCCCGCCGGCGGCAACGCCATGTACAGCACCATGCCGGAAGCCTTTTTCATCCGCATGTTCGTGGCCTGCATCGCCGGGCTTTTTGTGGCCAGCCCCGTCATCTTCTATCAGATCTGGGCCTTCATCTCGCCGGGCCTCTATGAGGAGGAAAAACTCTTCATCGTGCCCGTGGCCATCATCTCGGCCGTCTTCTTCGTGGGGGGAGCCCTGTTCTGCTATCACATCGTCTTCCCCTTCGCCTTTCAGTTCTTTATGAGCTACAGCACCGAGCAGATCAAGGTCATGCCGCGCATCAGCGACTATGTGGATTTCGTCCTCAAGCTGCTCATCGCCTTCGGCCTCATTTTCGAGATGCCGATCTTTGCCTTCTTCCTCTCGCGTATGGGCGTGCTGACGGCGGCCATGATGCGGCAGGCCAGACGCTACGCCATCCTGGGCATCTTCATCGTGGCGGCCATCCTCACCCCGCCTGATGTGCTCTCGCAACTGCTCATGGCCGCGCCCATGCTGGTGCTGTACGAGGTCAGCGTCATCGTAGCCGCCGTCTTCGGCAAGAAGCGGCGCAAGGCGGCCGAGGAGACGGAAGGGACCGAAACTGCCGCGGAAACCGAAGATGCCGCCGCTGATCCGGCCCGCGAAACGCAGGACACAGGGGAACGCGCATGACCACGGACATCCGTAGCGCGGAACGCAGCCGGCGCAGTGCGGAAACGGACATCAGTCTGCGGCTGGTGCTGGATGGCGAGGGCAAGGTGGACGTGCAGACCGGTTTCGGCCTGCTGGACCATATGCTGACCCTCACGTTTTTCTGGGCCGGCATGGACCTGACCCTGCGCTGCCGCGGCGACATGCACATCGACGCCCACCACAGTGCCGAAGATACGGCGCTGGTGCTCGGCCAGGCCCTGCTGGATGCGCTGGGCGACCGCAGGGGCATAGAACGTGTGGGGCACGGACGCGTGCCCATGGACGAGGCCCTGGCCGACGTCACCCTTGACCTGTCCGGCCGCCCCTGGCTGGAATGGCGGGGGGACGAGCTGCTGCCGCCGGTCATTGCCGGCGAGGAGCGGGACGTCTGGCGCGAGTTCTACAAATCCTTTGCCGCGGGCGCGCGCTGCAATGTGCATATCTCGTTGCTCTACGGCAAAAATGGTCATCATCTGCTGGAGTCGGCAGCCAAGGGGCTGGGATTGGCCCTGCGCCAGGCTGTCCGGCGTACCGGCACAGCCATCAGAAGTACCAAGGGAGGTCTGGACTGATGCGATCCCGTCTTACCGTCATGGCGCTGCTGGCGCTCTGCCTTGCGCTCGCCCTGGCGGCCTGCACCAAAAAGCCGCGCAGTACGGCGGATATCCCCCGCTCGCTGTCCCCGTCCTACAGCATTGCCGTTGCGCCCTTTACCCAGCCGATCACCACAAGCCAGCTCATCATGGGGCAGCTTCCCAAGGATCAGGGGCGCATCGCGCCCGAGATGCTGCCCGCCCTGGACATGACGCTGCGTGACGTGCTGCTGACCGAGACCAAACGGCAGTATACCTTCATCCCGCGTCATGCGCAGTTGCCCGACAAAATGCGCTACCACGACTCCAACCAGCCGCAGGCCCTGCCCGCCTGGGTCGCCTTTGCCAAGACCCTCAAGACGGATCTTCTGCTCGTGCCTCAGGTGCTGAACTGGCATCAGCGCGAAGGCTCCCGCGCGGGCGTGACCCGTCCCGCCCATGTGCGGGTGGAGTTCTTCCTGATCAATATCCAGCAGGGAACCGTCCAGGAACGCTCGGTCTATGACGTGGAGCAAAGCGGCCTGACGAGCAACCTTCTGGAGATCGGCGACTTCCTCAAGCGCAAGGGCGGCTGGGCCACGGCCGACGAACTGGCGCGCGAGGGCATGCTCAAGGCCGTAAAGGACTTGATGTTATGATCATCTTTCCCGCTGTGGACATACAGGACGGCAAGGCCGTACGCCTGCGCCAGGGCCGCGCCGACGAGAGCACCATCTTTTCCCCTGATCCGGTGGCGGCCGCCCGCCGCTGGCAGGAACAGGGGGCCCGCTGGCTGCATGTGGTGGATCTGGACGGCGCTTTCGACGGGCTGCCCCGCAGCCGTGACATCGTACGCGCCATCTGCTCCGCGCTGGACATCCCTGTCCAGCTTGGCGGCGGCATACGCAGCGAACAGATCGCCGCTGCCTATCTGGACGCCGGCGTGGAGCGCCTCATCATCGGCACGCTGGCGCTGGAACAGCCCGAAGCCTTTGCCGCCCTGTGCCGGCGCTTCCCCGGCCGCATCGGCGTTTCGCTGGACGCCGAGGCCGGTCGCCTCAAAACCAAGGGCTGGGTGGCCGATGCCGGTCTGACCGTGGACGATGTGCTCCCCCGTCTGCTTGACGACGGAGCGGCCTTCATCATCTACACCGACATCGAGCGGGACGGCATGCAGAGCGGGGTCAACTTCCCGGCGCTTGCCCATCTGGCCGAAGCCTCCTCCGTGCCCGTCATTGCCGCGGGCGGCGTGGCCACCCTTGCCGATGTGCAGGCGCTCTACCCCCTGAGCCGGACAGCTCGCCTTGAGGGGGCCATCAGCGGCCGCGCCCTCTATGAAGGGACCCTCGATCTGAAGCAGGCCAACGCCTGGATCGACGCCCAGAGCTAGGAGGCGGCATTTTTTCCGGGGGAAGGGAACCCCTCGCTCTGCTTCGATGCCCGTAAGGCTCCCGCGTCGCCTCACGGGCACGGCCGGGGCCGCCCGTCGGGTCGCTGCCGGCGCGGGAGCGGATTTCCCTTCCCCCGAAGCCTCCATCCCTTCCCCAGCGCGCTTTATTGAACGGGTGAGACGGCGTCGCGGCATTCAGGCTTTCTCCTCTCCCGCCGTCTGCTGTGAAGCGAAAGAAAATTTTTGCCGTGCCGCGATAAGCCTTGCCGGCGGACGCCTCCCCTCCCATTGCGCCATGCGCCCCACCGCTTTCGCATGCCGCCTGATCGCCCGTCTGCCGCACATTGCAATCCATTCCGGCCTGTGGTAAAAAAACATCATGTTTTTTGCCGGAATCTTTCCTCCCTTTCGAGCTTTCCATGCCTGCCGTGACGAACGCTACTGGCGTTCCTGTCTCTAAGTCTTCTCTCGTCATACGGCATCCGCTGCGCTGACGCATGCGCGCATGCGCCCCGCACCTGCCTTGTGGAGCGGCAGCGTGTGCCGTAGCGTCCCTTTTCGAGTGTTCCGCCCCTGACAAATGACAAACGCGAAGCGGCGGCACAGCGCCGACCGGCCCGAACCGCGTGGGAAACGGTATCTTTTCCCCGGGCGACAGACCGGAAGATTTGGAGCGCAACGCCGTTCCCACGGAAAATGCCTTGCTGCCCTCTGCGTGTCACGACGAGAGGAAACATCATGTCACCTACGCGCCCCTATCACTGGTTCTGCCTGCTGGCGGCCATTTTGCTGGAAGTCGGCGGCTCAATCACCATGAAGCTCTCCCAGCAGTGGGATCTTCCCCATGCGGCCTTGCTTGGCCTGGGCATCATGTGGCTGTGCATCGGCCTGTCCTATTACTATCTTGCGCTCTCCACCACCGGCCTGCCCGTGGGCGTGGCCTTTGCCTTCTGGGAAGGGCTCGGCCTGACGCTGGTCACGCTGGCCGGTTTTCTCGTGCTGGGCGAGCGTCCCGGCCTGTTGCGTCTGCTGGGCCTGTGCTGCGTGCTCGGCGGCGCGCTGCTGGTACACAAGGGAACCAGCCACGGCGATCCCGCGCCGGCAAAGGAGGCGCATCATGCCTGATACGCTCCTTCCGCTGCTGTTCGTGCTGTGCGCCGCCGTGCTGGACGTGCTGGCCAATCTGCTGCTGGCCCGCAGCGACGGTTTTCGTCGCCGTATCCCCGGGCTGCTTGCGCTGCTGGGCGTGGGCCTGGCCTTTTACTGCCTGTCGCTGGCCGTCCGCAGCCTTGACCTTTCCGTGGCCTATGCCATGTGGGGGAGCTTCGGCATACTGGGCACATCGCTGGGCGGCTGGCTCTTTTTCCGCCAGCGTCTGCGCCCCTGCGCCTTTGCCGGCATCGGTCTGCTCATCGTGGGCATGATCCTGCTGCACCAGGCCTGAGCCACCACCACGCCGCACCCGCACGGAAGACGTGCCTACGAATACCTACAGGCCGGACAGCAAAAACTGTTCGGCCTGTTCTTTTAGAGCATTCTCAGTTTGAAACGCTTCACGTATCAAACCCTACGGTCTGGCGTTTCGCGGAAAAAACGCGGTTTTCCGCTCACTTTTGGCCGGAAGGCGCGGTGCCGCCTGGCAAAGGCAAAACGCTCTCTCAAGCGTCTGGCTGGCTTGCGGTCAGGCGACACCTTCCCATGCTGCGAGGCTCTGTGTCTGGACACGTAAGTTTTTTGGGAAGGGAGGGGTTCGGGGAGGGGAACCTTTTGTGGCAGATTGTCAAACGAAAGTTGACACACAGAAGACCCCGTCTTTCCTCATTTTTTCCACAGTTGTCCTGTCACCGGACTTCTTGCGCGGGCGGTGGTTTATGAAGGCCATCGCCCGCGCTGTCTCGTGCTCCCCAAGGCCCCTGAAGTTTCGCATGCGGGGGAAAAATTGCCGGAGCAGGCCGTTTGTCCGCTCATTGAGCCCCCGCTCTCCGGGGCAGCCGGCGTGGCGG
>NZ_CALUYG010000072.1 GCF_944324935.1 uncultured Desulfovibrio sp.
CAAGACCGCCTTCGGCGGCAAATGGCCGGATGAGATCTTCCCGGACCTTGCGCCGGACTACCTCCCCCCGAAGCTCTGATCTCCGTTCAGTCCCCCCAGATACACGACCGGGCCCCGGCATCCGCCAGGGCCCGGCCGTTTGCTTTTGGCATCCTCGTTCCCTTGCGGGCCGGTTAGCGTATGTTCCGTTTGAAAGACTTTGCGCTTCAAACCATACGGCTGTCGTTTCGCGGAAAAACCGCAGTTTTTCCGCTCACTTCCGGCCGGGCGGCGCTGTGCTGCCGCCTCGCGTTTCACCTTTTCAAAGGTGAAACGCTCTAGAACGGATTCGCATTGAAATTGTGCCAATTTCCATGCTGACGCTGCCCTCACACTACGGAAAAAGCGTGGTTTTTCCGTGTGTTCGGTTGCGGGTAGTCGCTCTCGCGACTACCAGAGCAATCCACATTTTCAATGTGGAATTGCTCTAACCTGTTTGACGAGCTGCTTCCATTTTCAAGTGTGCGAAACTTTCTGTACGTTATCCTTCTGCGCTATTCCTCGTTTTCGCCGCGACCGCCGTGACCCGGGGACATGCTTTCCGGCGACGATACGAAAAGGGGGAAGCCCGGCGGCTTCCCCTGTGATCCGTCGTCATCGGCGACGCCGCGACGCCGCGGGCCGTCTAGGCTACCGCATCGCGCGTCATCTCGAAGAAGCGCGTGAAGAGGTAGCGCCCGTCGTGGGGCCCGGCGGCGGCTTCAGGATGATACTGCACGCTCATAACCGGCAGGGTCTTGTGGCGCAGCCCTTCCAGCGTCTGGTCGTTGAGGTTGATATGCGTGGCTTCCACATCGTCCAGCCCGTCGAGCACCACATGGAAGCCGTGGTTCTGCGAGGAGATCTCGATGCGGCCGGTGGTCAGATCCTTCACCGGATGGTTGCAGCCGTGGTGGCCGAACTTGAGCTTGCCCGTGCTGCCGCCCAGGGCGTGGCCGATGAGCTGGTGGCCGAGGCAGATGCCCGTCACCGGGAAGTGCTTGATGAGCTCGCGGATATTCTCGATCTCCGCCGTCAGGGTCGCCGGGTCGCCGGGCCCGTTGGACAGGAAGATGCCCCTGGCCCCGCTGGCTTTGGCCTGCTCCGCCGTGAAGGAGGGCGGCACCGCCAGCACCTCGAAGCCCACTTCGGCCAGCAGGCGGAGGATGTTCCACTTCACGCCGAAGTCGTAGACCAGCAGCGGCAGGCCCGTTCCCTTCCAGGCATAGGCGCCGCGCACGTCGAAGCTCGCTTCCTCCATGCGGTCATTTTCGAGGATATAAGGCTTTCTGGCGCAGACATAGGGCACGAGGTTCTGGCCCTGCATGGGCGGCAGGGCCCTGGCCTTGGCCTGAAGGGAGGCGGCGTCAAGGTCGCGCGTGGAGATGATGCCGCGCATGGCCCCGTTGAGGCGCAGATGACGGGTCAGAGCACGCGTGTCGATGCCTTCCATGCCCGGCACGCCCCATTGCTTGAGGAAGTCCGGCAGGGACTTGGTGGCGCGCCAGTTGGAAGGCTGCTTGCAGCATTCCTTGACCAGCAGGGCACGCATGTGGATACGCGGAGATTCCATATCCCGGGCATTGATGCCGTAATTGCCGATGAGCGGATAGGTCATGCAGACCATCTGCCCGTAATAGGAAGGATCGGTGAGGACTTCCTGATAGCCGGTCATGCCGGTGTTGAAGATCACTTCCCCGCCGGTCTCAAAGTCGCCGGTGAAGGATCTGCCTTGCAGACAAAAGCCGTCTTCGAGCACAAGTAATGCTTTCATTTCCTAACTCCGGGCGTCGCGGGCATAATATTCCTGAAGGCTTGCCACATGGATGCCGTCGCTCCGCTTGCCGATGGCCGTGGCAGTGGCCCTGGCTCCGGCCACTGTGGTGCAGTAGGGCACGCCGTAGGTGACGGCCGCGTGACGGATGGACTTGGAGTCACGCGCCGTGTTCTTGCCGGAAGCCGTATTGACCACCAGGGCGATCTCATTGTTGACGATGCGGTCGACGATATGCGGGCGGCCTTCGTACACCTTGCGGACTTCCTCCACTTCCAGGCCGTGCTCGCGCAGCAGCTTGGCCGTGCCGCGCGTGGCCAGCAGATGGAAGCCCAGGTCGGCGAACATGGCCGCCACTTCGGGCAGCAGGGGTTTGTCGCGGTCATTGACCGACAGAAAGACGTTGCCGCCCTGCGGCAGGGACTGGCCCGCGCCAAGCTGGCTTTTCATGAAGGCATCGGGGAAGTTGTCGCCCATGCCCATGACCTCGCCGGTGGAGTGCATCTCCGGCCCGAGGATGATGTCCACCCCCGGGAAACGCTGGAAGGGCAACACGGCCTCCTTGACGCAGGTGAAGCCGCCGCGGCGCATGCTCCAGGGGTCGAGTTCCTCCAGCGTCTTGCCCAGCATGACCTGGGTGGCCAGATAGGGCAGCGGCACGCCGGTGGCCTTGGAGACGAAGGGCGCCGTACGCGAGGCGCGGGGGTTCACTTCCAGGATGTAGACGTCATCTCCCTTGATGGCGAACTGGATGTTCATAAGGCCCACCACCTTGAGCTCGCGGGCCAGCGCCTCGGCCTGCGCCGCGATGAGGGCCACATGGTCGTAGGAGAGCGAGAAGGGCGGCAGCACGCAGGCCGAGTCCCCGGAGTGGATGCCCGCTTCCTCGATATGCTCCATGATGCCCGCCACGTAGACGTCGCTGCCGTCGGAGAGGGCGTCCACGTCCACTTCCACGGCGTGCTCGAGGAACTTGTCGATGAGGATGGGGTGCTCCGGCTTTTCGGGGACCTGGGCGGCAAAGTATTCGCCCAGCTCTTCCTTGTCGTACACCACGGCCATGGCCCGGCCGCCCAGCACATAGCTGGGCCGCACCACCACGGGATAGCTGATGCGCTCGGCCACTTCCAGCGCCTCGTCGAGACTCATGGCCGTCCCGTTCGGCGGCTGGAGCAGGCCCAGCTTCTCGATGAGAGCCTGGAAGCGTTCGCGGTCCTCGGCGCGGTCGATGGCGTCGGGCGAAGTGCCGAGAATGGGCACACCGGCGCGCATGAGCGGCACGGCCAGGTTGAGCGGCGTCTGACCGCCGAACTGCACGATGACGCCCTCGGGCTTTTCCTTTTCGATGATGTTCATCACATCTTCAAAGGTCAGCGGCTCGAAATACAGGCGGTCGGAGGTGTCGTAGTCCGTGGAGACGGTCTCGGGGTTGGAGTTGACCATGATGGCCATGACGCCCGCATCCCGCAGGGCGAAGGAGGCATGACAGCAGCAGTAGTCGAATTCGATGCCCTGTCCGATACGGTTGGGCCCGCCGCCGAGGATGATGACCTTGCGACAGTCGCGGGAGTCCAGCTCCTCGCCGGATTCGTAGGTGGAGTAGTAGTAGGGCGTATAGGCCTCGAATTCCGCGGCGCAGGTATCCACCAGGTAGAAGGTGGGAACGATGTCCATTTCCTTGCGCAGACGACGGATGTCCGACTCGGGACGTTTCCACATCTCGGCAAGCTGACGGTCGGAGAAGCCGTATTCCTTGGCTTCGCGCAGCAGGGGAGCCAGATCGGGATTGGCCGTGGTCATGTCGTTGGCCAGGCCGAAATCACGGATGCGGTTCTCCATGTCCACGATGTCGCGCACCTGCCGGATGAACCAGGGGTCGATGGCCGAGGCTTCGTGGATGTCTTCCTCGCTGATGCCGGCCAGCAGGGCCCGGCGCAGGTCGAAGATGCGGCGGGAATGCGGCTTGCGAAGACCGGCGAGGATGGCGTCCCGATCCGGCAGCTCGGCGCGGAAGTTGTAGCCCAGACCGGGCGCGCCGATCTCCATGGAGCGCAGCCCCTTCTGGAGAGCTTCCTTGAAGGTGCGGCCGATGCTCATGGCCTCGCCCACGCTCTTCATGGAGGTGGTCAGCTCGTCCTTGGCGCCGGGGAACTTCTCGAAGGTGAAACGCGGGATCTTCACCACACAGTAGTCGATGGCCGGTTCGAAGCTGGCCGCCGTCTCGCGGGTGATGTCGTTGCGCAGTTCGTCCAGCGTATAGCCCACGGCCAGCTTGGCCGCGATCTTGGCGATGGGGAAGCCCGTCGCCTTGGAGGCCAGCGCCGAGGAGCGCGAGACGCGCGGGTTCATCTCGATGACCACCATGTCGCCGTTGCGCGGATTGATGCCGAATTGCACGTTGCTGCCGCCGGTCTCCACGCCAATCTCCCGCATGATGGCCAGGGAGGCGTCGCGCATCTTCTGATACTCGTCATCGGTGAGCGTCTGAGCCGGGGCCACGGTGATGGAGTCGCCGGTATGCACGCCCATGGGGTCGAGGTTCTCGATGGAGCAGACGATGACGCAATTGTCGTTGCGGTCCCGCATGACTTCCATCTCGTACTCTTTCCAGCCAAGCACGCTCTGCTCGATCATAACCTCGGATGTGGGGCTGGCCGCCAGGCCGCGCCCGGCCACTTCCTCCAGATCGGCCATGTTGTAGGCCACGCCGCCGCCGGTGCCGCCGAGCGTGAAGGCCGGCCGCACGATGAGCGGGAAGGGGAGCACATCGCCCAGACGGCGCACATCGTCCATATTGCGGGCGATGCCGCTGGCGGGTACGGTCAGACCGATATTCTCCATTGCCTGCCGGAAGAGCTCGCGGCTTTCGGCCTTTTCGATGACATCGGCCTTGGCGCCGATGAGCTCCACGCCGTACTCCGCCAAAACGCCGCTCCGGGCAAGCCCCAGCGCGGCATTGAGCGCCGTCTGGCCGCCGAGGGTGGGCAAAAGGGCATCCGGCCGTTCCTTACGGATGATGGCCGTCAGCGTGTGCTGTTCGATAGGTTCGACATAGGTGGCGTCGGCCATGTTCGGGTCGGTCATAATGGTAGCCGGGTTGGAATTGACCAGCACCACCTGGTAGCCTTCCTCTTTCAGCGCCTTGACGGCCTGCGATCCCGAATAGTCGAACTCGCAGCCCTGACCAATGATGATCGGCCCGGCCCCGATGACCATGATTTTGTGTAGATCCGTGCGTTTGGGCATTGGATTTTCCTATGGGGTTGGACGTACGGCAGGGGGATTCCCCGGCCCTCACCGAACGGCTTGCTCCGTCACCTGCTCCGGCATGCAAGTTTCATCCGGTCAAAACGATTTCTTTTAGCTCCTTCCCCCTCCCGCGTCAAGCCGCGTCACGCCGCGTCCGCGCCACCCCTGCGGAGCGCCCGTGGCCGAACGGCGGGCCTGCGGGCCCTGTGATCCGCGTCGGCCGCCTTGACATCATGGGCAAAAGCCAAGATAGTTCATCCAACGTTTTTCAGCGCCCGACAGGGCCGGGGAGGCAGAGTGAGGACAAAAATCGTAGCGACCATCGGTCCGGCTTCCAATACGCGGGAGCGCCTGAAGGAACTGGCGCAGGCTGGGGTGAGCATTTTTCGCCTCAACTTTTCCCACGGCGGGGCCGCGGACTTCGTGGACATCATCGGCCATATCCGGGCCATCGAGGCGGAACTGGGCCTCCCCCTCACCATCATGCAGGATCTTTCCGGCCCCAAGATCCGCCTGGGCGTCGTCAGGGAAAAAACCATACAGGTCAGCAAGGGCATGCGCCTGCTGCTGGGCCCGACGGACAGCTATACGAGCGAGCTGCCGTATCTTCCCTTCGATCACGAAATCATCCTGCAAAGCCTCGACACGGGCGACCGTCTGGTACTGGCCGACGGCGGCCTGCAATTCGTGGTGGAGGAACGCCGCCCGGACGGCCTTGTGGTGCTGGCGGCGGACAACAGCGGCATCGTCACCTCCCGCAAGGGGCTGGCCCTGCCCGGCAAGGCGACGCGGGTCCGCGCCCTCACGGACAAGGACAAGCGGGATCTCAACGACGGCCTGAAGCTGGGTGTGGACGCCGTCGCCATCTCCTATGTGCAGACGGCTGACGACGTGATGGAGGCCAAGGAGATCATCGCCGCTTCCGGGCGCAACATTCCTGTGGTGGTCAAGCTGGAGCGTCAGGGAGCGGTGGAGAATCTGGACGCCATCCTTGCCGCCACCGATGCCGTCATGGTGGCCCGTGGCGACCTTGGCGTGGAATGTCCGCTGCCGCAGCTGCCGGCCCTGCAAAAACACATCATCGCCGCCTGCAACCGTCTGGCAAAGCCGGTCATCGTGGCCACACAGATGCTGCTCTCCATGGTCAACAGCCCCGCGCCCACCCGGGCGGAGACCACGGACGTGGCCAATGCCGTCCTGGACGGCGCGGATTGCGTCATGCTCTCGGAAGAGACGGCTATGGGCAACTTTCCCGTGGAAACGGTGCGTTACATGCGCCGCATCACCGACGAGGCCGAAAAGCTCCTGCTTGAGGACCGCCGTACCGAATCCCCGGATACGGCAAGGGACATCTCGAGCTTTCTGGCCTATTCAGCCTGCCTGCTTGCCCAGCGGGCGTCGGCCCAGGCCATCGTGGCCCACAGCGTCAGCGGCGCTTCGGCCCGCCTCATTGCCGCCCACCGGCCCGCGCAGCCGGTCTACGCCCTGACGCCCGACCCCGTGTCCTTCAAGGCCCTCAATTTCTCCTGGGGCATCCATCCGGTGCTTGTCAGCCAGCCTGATACGGAAACAAGCCACCTGCGGCGCGCACAGCAGTTCATCCGCGACAGTGCGGCCATCACCCCCGGTCAGTGCGCCGTCATCACGGCAGGGCAGCGTACCGGCTCTGCCTCCACCCCCCGCGGGACCAACCTTGTCAAAATTTACTGGAAGTAGTTATGGCTGCCCAAAAACGCGACGTTCCCCAGAATATCAATGAAGAATACTACCAGATCAGCAGCGAGATCCTGTCCAGCTTTCCCAAATATCGGCCGCCGGTCGATCTCTTCACCTTCCGCGAGGACATTTGTGTGCTTGCGCCCTACTGCCGCAAGGGCGATCGCCTGACCAACGCTCAGGTGGAAGAGCTGGCCAAACTCTGCGCGGAAGGCTCGCTGTTCGTGTCCCGCTCGGACCACCCCATCTATTCGCGCCATATCGTCAAACAGCTTGACCTCGTCCTGCAGGACCGCAACCTCAAGGAAGCGGAGATCGTGGACATCTGCATCCGCGCGCTGGTCATGCGCTATTCGGAGTTTTACGCCCAGCCGGTCAAGCTGCTCTTTGAGCCGCTGTATCGCGATCTCATGGTCGTCACCGAATACATTTTTGCGGACAAGCACCGCATCGCCGGTTTCGTGCGCCGCCTCTTCCGCGTGCATGACCCCGCCCGGCATGCCCTCAACAGCCTCAACGTGGGCCTCTGGCTCTGGATGCAGAGCGTCAGCGAAATGCGCCGCAAGGACCTGGACAAGGTGGCGCTGGCCCTGCTGCTGCACGATATCGGCATGAGCAAGGTCCCGGCCTTCGTAGTCAACAAAAAAGGTCCCCTCAAGCAGGAAGAGCGGGACAAGGTCGTCCAGCACCCGATTCTCGGCGTCAAGATCATGCAAAAAATGGACATTTCCTTTGAGGAGCTGATCCGCGCCTGTTTCGAGCACCACGAACGCCTGGACAGCAGCGGCTACCCGCAGCACGAACCCGGCAGCCGCATCAGCCGCATCGGCCGCCTCACCGCCGTGGTGGATTCCTTCTCGGCCATGATCATGGACAAGCCCTACGGCACCAAGCGCGAACCTGTCGATGCCGCGCGTGAACTGGCGCAGGACAACCGCTACGAACCCGATTTCACCAAACCGCTCATGGCGGCCTTTGCCGCCCAGAACTTCGGCCAGCTCATCGATATGGACAGCAATCTGGAAGTTCCCGAATAGCTCCTTGCCTGCCCGCAACGTCAGCCCCGGTCCCTTCATGGGGACCGGGGCTTTTTGTATGCAGGCGTCGGGCATCCTTCGCGAGGCAGGGCCGCCAACAGCCGACGCCAAGGCCAGAGCGTTTGCCGTTGAAAAAATTATGGCTCTTGACTAGATAGTGTCGTCAAACTAAAAGTATGTTATAATCTCTTCACTTACAATGAGGAGAGACCATATGGCGGCACATCGGAGGCATGATATTTCCGACAAGGTGTGGGCAAACAT
>NZ_CALUYG010000073.1 GCF_944324935.1 uncultured Desulfovibrio sp.
AGGGGATAACGCAAAAAGACATAGAGAGGGCGGTGGCACTCATCAACCACCGCCCGCGCAAGAAGTTCGGTTACAAGGCAACTGTGGAAAAAATGAGGGAAGACGGGGTCTTCTTTGTGTCAACTTTCGTTTGACAATCTGCCCCCCTTCCCCCGCAGATGGCCCATCCCCAGGGAGAGAAAAGGAATATGCACATCAAGTTTTGCGGCATGCGGCGGCAGGAGGATGTGGAGGCGGCGGCCGGGCTGGGGGCGGACATGGTGGGGTTCGTTTTCCATGCGGCGAGCCCGCGCGGCTGTACGCCGGAGCAGGCGGCGGCGCTGTCCGCGCCGGGGCTTGCGCGAGTGGGCGTTTTTGTGGAACAGAAAGAGGAGGAGATAGATCGTATCATGGCGACGGCGCGTCTGGACGTGGTCCAGCTGCACGGGCGGCAGGAGACGGCGGCCTGTGCGCGTCGTCTGGGGGCGGAGCGGCTGTGGCGGGTCATCTGGCCGCAGCGCTACGAGGACATGGCGTCCTTGCAGGAGGCGCTGGAGCGGGAGGCTCCGTATTGCGGAGCTTTTCTGGTGGATGCGGGCAAGGGCGGCGGCGGCAGCGGGCGCGTGCTGGACTGGCGGGCGCTGGGTCGTTTGCGCTGGCCGCGTCCGTGGTGGCTTGCCGGCGGGCTTGGGCCGGACAATGTGGCGGAGGCCCTGCGGCAGTGCCGCCCGAGCGGGATGGATGTCAATTCCGGCGTGGAAGATGCGCCGGGCGTGAAAAATCGGGAAAAGATGGCGGCGGTCGTGCGGGCCGTGCGTCAGGCGACGGCGGAGCCGTTGCGGGAGGAAGAATGAAAAAAGGCTATTTCGGCGAATTCGGCGGCTGCTTCGTGCCGGAGTTGCTCATGCCGCCGCTGCTGGAAGTGGAAGAGGCCATGCGATCCATTGTGCCCACGGAGCGCTTCCAGGCGGAATTGCAGGATCTGTTACACAATTTTGCGGGACGGCCTACGCCGCTGACTTTTTGCCCCCGGCTTTCCGAGGAGCTGGGCATCGAGCTCTGGCTCAAGCGGGAAGATCTGCTGCATTCCGGGGCGCACAAGATCAACAATACGCTGGGACAGGCCCTGCTGGCCAAATATATGGGCAAGACGGCGCTGGTGGCCGAGACCGGGGCCGGGCAGCACGGGGTGGCCTCGGCTGTGGCGGCGGCCCGGCTGGGCATGCGCTGCACGGTCTACATGGGCGCGGAGGATGTGGAGCGCCAGGCCCCCAATGTCATGCGTATGCGGCTGCTCGGGGCCACGGTCATCCCGGTGGAAAGCGGTACGCGCACGCTCAAGGACGCCATCAACGAGGCGTTGCGGGCCTGGATCTCCCAGCAGCAGACGACGCATTACTGCTTTGGCACGGCGGCCGGTCCGCATCCCTTCCCCACGCTGGTGCGGATGTTCCAGCAGGTCATCGGGCAGGAGACGGGCGCGCAGATGCGGGAGCGTACGGGCAAACTGCCTGATGCCGTGGTGGCCTGCGTGGGTGGCGGTTCCAATGCCATCGGCATGTTCCATCCTTTTCTGGAAGAGCCGGGCGTAAAGCTCATCGGGGTGGAGGCCGCCGGGACGGGCGAGCCGGGCTGCTTCAATTCCGCGCCGCTCAGTCTGGGGGTCCCGGGCGTGCTGCACGGCAGCCTGACCATGCTGCTCCAGAACAGCGACGGTCAGATCGAGCCCTCGCAGTCCATTTCCGCCGGGCTGGATTATCCCGGTGTGGGCCCGGAACACGCCTATCTGCACAAGAGCGGCCGGGTGCGTTACGTCATGGTGCGCGATCAGCGTGCCCTGGCGGCTTTTGAGCGGCTTTGCCGGGCCGAGGGCATCTTGCCGGCGCTGGAGTCCTCGCATGCGCTGGCCTGGGTGCTGGATCATGCCGAGGAATTCGCGCCGGGCAGCAAGGTGGTGGTCAACCTGTCCGGGCGGGGCGACAAGGATCTGGGCATCGCCCGCAAGGCGTTCGGCCTGCAGGACATGGGCGATATCTGTTAAGCGAGGGAGTCTGTCATGCATATTCTGGAAGAAAAAATCCGCGCCGCACGCGAAGCCGGGCGAGTGGCCCTTATTCCCTTTGTGACCGCCGGTTTCCCGGATGACGGCAGCTTCTGGCCCGCCATCCAGGAACTGGATGAAGGCGGGGCGGACATCATCGAGATCGGCATCCCCTTCTCCGATCCCGTGGCCGACGGTCCTGTGGTGGAGGAGGCCTCCCGCCGCGTGCTCAGCGACGGCATGAGCCTGACCCGGCTGCTGGGCGAGCTGGAGGAACGCAAGGATTTCTTCCGCTGCGGCATCGTGCTCATGGGGTATTACAATCCCATCCTGCAATACGGGCTGGGCAAGTTCGCCGTGGATGCGGCCCGTGCCGGCGTTCATGGCGTCATCGTGCCGGATCTGCCCTATGAGGAGGCAGGCGAGCTGCGCGCCCTGCTGGCCGCACAGGGCATTGCCCTCATTGCGCTGGTGGGCCCCAATACGGATGCCGGGCGCATGCGGCTTTATGCGGAGGTGAGTCAGGGCTACGTCTATGTGGTGTCGGTCATGGGCACGACGGGACAGCGGGCGCAGCTTGCGCCGCAGGTGGCGGAGACCATGCGCCGGGCCCGCTCGGTCTTTTCTTTGCCGCTGGCTCTGGGCTTCGGCCTGTCCGAACCGGCGCAGATCGAGGATCTGCCGCCGGACGCCCGTCCCGATGCGGCGGTGTTCGGCAGTGCCCTGCTGCGCTGGCTGGATGAAGGGAACAGCGCGGCTGATTTCATCGCCCGCTGGAAATAAGGCGTCCCGCGCCCGCGTGCGTCGGGAAAGTTGCGCCGTATATGGGGGGGCGCGGCGGCCGCTTGTGCCGCCGTACCCCCTTTGCGTGGGAGGGATCATGCGTCGCTGTCGGCAAGGCCGCAGGCCCGCGCCACGCCGGCGCCGTAGGCCGGGTCAGCCTTGGCGCAGTTGCGGATATGCCGCAGTTTGATTTCCGTGGGCGCATCGCCCAGCGCCCGGGCCGTGTTGCCGAACAGGGCCTCCTGTTGTTCGGGCGTCATCAGGCGGAAAAGGCGGCCGGGCTGTTCGAAGTAGTCGGCATCATCGCAGGGATAGTCCCAGCGGGCCGCATCGCCGCTGATCTTCAGGGGCGGTTCGGCAAAGTCCGGCTGTTCCTTCCAGACGCCGGCGCTGTTGGGTTCATAGCTCGTAAGGCTGCCGTGGTTGCCGTCCACGCGCATCTGTCCGTCGCGGTGGAAGCTGTGGAAGGGGCAGCGCGGCCGGTTGACCGGGATCAGATGGTGGTTGACGCCGAGGCGGTAGCGCTGGGCGTCCCCGTAGGAGAAGAGTCGCCCTTGCAGCATCTTGTCCGGCGACACGCCGATGCCGGGAACGAGGTTGGCGGGATTGAAGGCAGCCTGCTCCACTTCGGCAAAGTAGTTTTCCGGGTTGCGATTCAGCTCCAGCACGCCGACCTCCATGAGCGGATAGTCGGAATGATACCAGACCTTGGTCAGATCAAAGGGATGGTAGGGGAGTTTTTCGGCGTCTTCCTCAGGCATGACCTGGAAATACAGCGTCCAGCGGGGATAGTCACCCTTTTCGATATGCTCATAGAGGTCGCGCTGATGGCTGTCCCTGTCGCGGCCGATGAGTTCCTGAGCTTCGGCATCCGTCAGGTTCTTGATGCCCTGCTGGCTCTTGAAGTGGAACTTGACCCAGAAGCGTTCGTTTCTGGCATTGATCAGACTGTAGGTGTGGCTGCCGAAACCGTGCATGTGCCGGTAGCTGGCCGGTATGCCGCGATCGCTCATCACCACGGTGATCTGGTGCAGGGCTTCGGGCAGGAGCGTCCAGAAATCCCAGTTGTCCTTGGCGCTGTGCATGTTGGTACGGGGATTGCGCTTGACCACATGGTTCAGGTCAGGAAACTTCAGCGGGTCCCGCAGGAAGAAAACGGGCGTATTGTTGCCCACCATGTCCCAGTTGCCCTGATCCGTATAGAATTTGACGGCAAAGCCGCGGATGTCACGTTCGGCGTCCGCCGCGCCGCGTTCCCCCGCCACTGTGGAGAAGCGGGCAAAGACGTCCGTTTTTTTGCCGACCTCGGCAAAGAGTGAGGCCCGGGTGTAGGCCGTCACGTCATGGGTGACCGTGAACGTGCCGTAGGCGCCTGAGCCCTTGGCATGCATGCGCCGCTCGGGAATGACCTCGCGGTCAAAATGGGCAAGCTTTTCCTGAAACCAGACATCCTGCATGAGCAGCGGGCCGCGCGGCCCGGCCGTGAGGGCATGATTGTTGTTGGGGACGGGTGCGCCGGCGTTGGTGGTGAGAAGGTCTTTGCGTTCCGACATGGGGCGTTCTCCTTACGGTGGCTGAGGTGAAGGGGAAACGAACAAGCGGCCTTGCCGCGCCGTGTGCAAGTGATAGCACAGGCTTGTCGACATGTAAATAATAATAGTACTCATTATTAAAATAAAATTTAACAGTGTTTAATAATTTGTAATCTTTTTTGTGATTCGGGACGGCAACAACGCCTAAAGCCGCCGGAGACCGGAGACGAAGCGGCGGGAGGGCGGCAGGCAAAGGCATGCCCGCCATAATGGACGGCATGCCCGCGGGCAAAGAAACGGTCAGGAGGGGCGGTCAGCGTGTGCGCCAGGGGCGGGGAAATCGGCAAAACGGCTGTCAGGGCCGACGCACGACAAAGCATCCCGACGTACACAGGGCGCACAGGGCATAGCCATGTGCGCGCCTGATAAAGCGCGCGGGGGAGGGGTGGGGGAGCTTGAGGGGGAGGGGGACACCGCCCGCGCGAGGCGCGGGGTCCCCCTCCCCCTCAAAAAAGCCGGCGTGCTCGGCACATGTCAGGCCCGGAGACGGCGCAGCACAGGGACCAGCAGGGCGATGGACAGTCCGAGCGCAATGATGGGGCAGAATGCCCAGCGCAGGCTGCCCGTGGCGTGGGAGAGGAAGCCGATGAGCGGCGGGCAGCTCAAAAATCCCAGAAAACTTACGCTTGACACAAGCGAGATCCCCACGCGAGCCGGGACCCGGGGAGATTTGCCGGCCAGACTGTAGCAAAGCGGGACGACCGAGGCCATGCCGTAGCCCACAAGGCCAAGGCCAAGCGTCGCGGGGATGAGATGCGGAAAGACGACGGCCAGGCTCAGCCCCGCGGCGATGCAGAGCCCGCTTAGCCGCAGCACCAGTTCGACGCCGAAGCGATTGACAAGACCGTCCGCGGTAAGGCGGCCCAGCACCATGCAGCCCATGCAGGCCACATAGCCCACGCGGGTGAAGTCAGGCCCGGGCTGGATGACATCGGCGAAATAGACGGAACTCCAGTCATACATGGCCCCCTCCGTGGCCATGCTGCCCAGCGCGATGAAGCCCAGCACCAGCAGATACGCGTCCATGCGAAAACGTCCGGCGCTGCCGCCGGGCGCATGCAGGCCGATGATGCGGACCGGGCGCGGCAGCGTCCAGCGGCGCAGACTGAGAAGCGTCAGCACCACCAGACAGAGGATGGCGCAGAAGTGGGTCAAGGGGGCTATGCCCCTCGGCGCGATGAAGGCCCCGACCAGTCCGCCGACCAGTCCGCCCAGACTCCACATGCCGTGAAAGGTGGCCATGATGCTGCGACTGTAGAGGATCTCCACATCCACGGCCTGGGTATTGAGGGCGATATTCAGCATATTATAGATAAAACCGAAGCTGAGCAGGGCGGCAAAAAGCAGTACCGGCGAGGGGGCAAGCCCCAGCATCACCAGACAGACGGGCAGAAGCAGCAGGCCGCAGTCTATGCCGTGGCGGCTGCCGATGCGGCCGAGCAGCCAGGCTGAAGGGGCAATGGCCAGCATTTCTCCCAGGGGAGCACCCAGCAGGATGCTGCCGAGGGCGGCGTCGCTCAGCATGAGCCGCGCCTTGATGTCGGGGATGCGAATGGCCCAGGAGGCAAAGACCAGCCCCATAACGAAAAAAAAGGCCATGATGGCAGTGCGATAATAGCGACGGGGCGAGGGGGAAATGGCAGGAGAAAAGAGCGACATGGAAGCATCCCGGGTAAGAGTGGGGAAAGCAGGCTCGCAGACAGGGGCCAATCTGCCCCCAAGTCGCTTTCATTGCAAGCCCGGAGATGCGGTCTCGAGCCGGATATGCCCGGCAAAAAGAAACGGCAGGGGCAGGGAGGCCGGTCGGATGCCCATCAGCCTCACCTTCAGGCCATGCGGAGCGTGTTCGGCGGGACAGTGTGAAACCTCCCGTCAGACGCTGCGGGAAACATGTGCCGGGATGCGTCATGTCGCCCTGCGGGCGCACCGAAAACACAAGGATCCTGCCGTGGAGCCACGGCAGGATCCCTGGAAAACGCTCTTCCGGCTCGGGGCGAGCTACTTTACCAGCTTGAGATAGGCATTGGTAGCGTACTTGCCGTCGGCGACCTTCTTGGCCTCATCAGCCGTGATGCGGCCGATGCTGCTGAAATATGCGGCAATGTCCGCCTGCCAGCGCTGCACCTGGCTCGGGCCCTTGCTGTCGTCGAAAAGGGCAAGCTGCTGGGGCAGATCATAAACAGGGTGGTACTGGAGATCCTTGAGCGCCAGGGTGGCGTCGTAGTCCTTGCCCACAAATTCGCGGTGGAAGCGCTGGTATTCGCTAACCAGCATCTCCGGCGAGGTCTCCTTGAACATCTTGACGGCGCGGAGATAGATGCTCAGGAAGCGCGCCGTCACGTCAGGATGCTTTTCCGCATAGCGGGTATCCGCCACCAGGACGATGGGGTTGCCCTTGCCCAGCATCTTCATGTCGGCTGCCAGCACGGCGCCCTTCTCCATAGCCACGAACATGTGGGGCGCCCAGAGAGCCACGCCGTCGCCGATGTTGTTTTCAAACGCGGCCAGGGCCTGCGCCTGATCCATGTTCTTGATGGCGATGTCGCTGTCCGTCAGGCCCATGCTTTCCAGCCAGGCGCTGAGAGCATAGTGGGCCGAGGAGACCGTGGTGACGAGAAAGGTTTTGCCGCGTACGGTCTCGGGGGTGCCCAGCACGGCGGGATGCTGCTTGTTCCAGCCCTTGACCTTGGCGATGGGGCTGTCAGAGCGCACAAGCACCGCATTGCAGCGCGATTCGTCATTGCCGAGGGCAATGATGGACGTACCGTAGCGCAGATTGCCGAGCATGGCCGGCACAGCGCCCATGCCGGCATATACCCACTTGCCCGAGGGAAGGGCATTGAGGATGTCCGCGCCGGAGCTGAAAAGCTGCATCTTGATCTTGAGGCCGGCTTCCGCGTCCCAGCCTTTTTCCACCGCGTACCACATGAGGAACGTCTCGTGCTCGTCAAGCCACGCCGTCGGAACTTCCACAAGGTCGGCGGCGGCTGTCGTGCGGTTGCTCACGTTCAGCAGCATGAACGCGGCAAGAGCCATACAAAGAACTTTTTTCAGCATACACGTTTCTCCCGAAAGTTGTGGCAGCCAGAGGAAAGAGCCTGAGCCGGAGCATCAGGCGGGCATCAGGCCGGACGGAAAGCGCCATGCGTTCCGTGATGTACCATATTATGCAAGCATACGCTGTCCTGACCCTGGCCGCAAGTGCGGCATGCGGTCGCCGGCTGGCAGGAAGGAGGAGACGAGGGGCTGCCAGGCGAAAAAAAAACGAACAAGGCGGGATTGGCTGCCAGCGAGCGGCACTCTGAAGAGTTATCCAGCAAAAAGGAACCCACCGGCAAAGCCGGTGGTTCTTCATATGCGCCTATAAGGCTTTTTTACCAGCCGCGCCCTAACAGGCGCATAGCGGTCTGACATCTGCATATCTGTTACTTGCGGCCCGTAAACGGGCTACCTGCATACGGAAGACTGAGCTGCGCCCCTAGGGGCTGTTTCTAAAAAAGCTGGACATCTTGAATGACTCCTGCTTTCCTGTTTGTTATGAGCAGACATGACA
>NZ_CALUYG010000074.1 GCF_944324935.1 uncultured Desulfovibrio sp.
GGAAGTGCTCATGGACAGTGCTTTTTGAACCGTAACAGACGGGAAGCATGGCCCATTGGCATCCGCTTCGGCATTTAGAGAGGATTCCGGCAAGGACCGCACGTTGAGAAAGGGGCTTGTTGCCGCCACTTCTTTTTCGTTTGAACGGGGTAAGAAGAGGCTCAATACGTTCCCACAGCTCATCAGGCACATCACGAAAGTCTGTCTGTTTCATGAGACGAGCTTACCGCGCTTTTAAAAAATCAAAAACCATGCCGGACATTCTCTAAAAAGGACGGAAATGATGAAGTCAAATAAGAATGCGTGATACGCTATGGAAATTCTGAAACTCAGAGAACACAGCGAACTGGCGGCAGAAGCCGCAGCATGGTTTCATTCCAAGTGGGATATTCCCATTGAAGAATATACGGGAAGCATACAGGGATGTTTGACCAGCAAGAGCGTCCCACAGTGGTATGTTGCAGTCGAAGATGGGCAGATCATTGGTGGTATTGGGGTCATCGAAAACGATTTCCATAACCGCAGGGATTTAACGCCAAATGTCTGTGCTGTGTATGTAGAAGAAAATTATCGCTGCCGGGGCATTGCCGGAAATTACTTGATTTTGTCTGCGAGGATATGCGTTCATTTGGCCTGAAAACCTTATATCTCATCACAGACCACACTGGTTTCTACGAACGCTATGGGTGGAAGTTCTTGTGTATGGTGCAGGGCGATGGTGAAGCTGATTTGACGAGAATGTATGTTTACGACTTGAGAAAGGAATATCTATGACATTGATTCGATATTTGGAGAAATATGATAAATTTTATATTAAAAATATTTTGTAATAACTGCGCTGAAGGTGAAATAAAAAATAAGAATATTGAATTGGATACTTTTATCTGACTTATGAAAAAATCAACTGTAAGATATTTTTATTAATTTTTTATGCTCTATGAATATTGATGATAATATTTATCTTAATTTAATTAATCTAAGTAAATCATCTTAGCCGAAGTGTTAAATGATGTTTTTGATTTGTTAGTTTGCTTTTCATTTCCATTTTTTCCGTTTCTTGAATGAACTTTTGAACCTGCTCCGGCGTAGGCTGACTGTTGGCGATATCAATATCTCCCGCAGTTCCGAAGGCGTACCAGACCACCCTGCGCCCGTAGGGCCTGTTAACACTATTTGCAGTTTGTTTGGGGGGGAAGGAAACCCCTCCGCCAGCGCTGGAGGGGTTTCCCTTCCCCCCAAGCCCCCCATCCCTTCCCCAGCGCGCTTTTACCGGGAGAAGAGCCGGGGACACAAGGCCACCCTGTCCCAAAGGTAAACGGAGCGTGAACGGCTTGCTTGTCTTATCTATTAAAATTATTTGTAAAATTTGTGTTAACAGGCCCTAGTCTATCCGTTCATCACGGTTCTGCCCCTGGGTGTGACGGCCACAGGCGCCAATGTGCATGACAGCCGCCTGACAGGACCAACCCTGAAAAATTCTCGGGAAATGGGCGGCTGGTTTTTGGGGGCTGAAGTTCGACACCTCTGTCTGGACAAAGGATATGATTATCCACGAGTCCGCGAGGAAGTCTATGTTAACGGATTTGAGGAGCATATCCGCAGCCGGGGGGAAGAAGTCCGTGAAGGCCGGAGGAATCCAGCCCGCCGCTGGGTAGTGGAACGGACATTTGCCTGGCTGAAGGGTTTTCGGAGTCTGCGCACTCGCTACTGTTGTTACCTCGTCAATTTTATGGGACTGCTTTACCTTGCTTTGGCCTGTATTCTTTGGAGAAAACTTATAAAGCAAGAAATATGCCGGATATTCTCTTATCGCAGGCAGGATAAAAAAAACTGGATCCGTCATTCAGGCAGGCTGACTCCGAGTCCTCTCCCCGCCCCTCTGCATCCCGGCGCGCTTGAGTTTCCGGGCCGATGCGGCTAAACTGCAATCTTACGGCGCACTATCGGCGTCAGGACGTCATTTCGGAGTAGCCATGCTGGACTTTATTCGTTCCAATGCCCAATCCATGGGCGTCAAACTGATTTTTGGCCTGATCATCCTCGTCTTCATCTTCTGGGGCGTGGGCAGCATCACCGATACGAGCGGCGGCACGGTGGTCGCCGTGGTCAATGGGGAAGGCATTTCCGCAAGCGCCTACCAGCAGGCCTACCAGCAGCAGGTGGAAGCCATCCAGCGCAGCAATCCCGGCATCACGCGTGAGCAGCTTGCGCAACAGAATGTCGGCGAGCGGGTGCTCACGGCCCTCATCATGCAAAAATTGCTGGAGCAGGAAGCCACACGCATGGGCGTCAGCGTCTCCGCGCAGGAGATGCGGCAGGCCGTGGAAACGGTGGATGCGTTCAAGAACAAGGACGGGGCGTTCGACGCGGAGATCTTCCGCCGCATGGTCGAGAACGCCTACGGCAGCGTGGGGGCCTTTGAGAAAAAATTGCGTGAGGAACTGCTGGCGGGCAAGCTGGAATCCCTTGTCCGGGCGGGCATCTGGAGCAACAGCGACGAATCCCGCGCCTTTTTCGAGTATCTGCGGCAAAAGCGCGGCATCTCCTATGCCTTTGTGCCCGCCTCCCGCTTTGCGGCCGAGGTGAAGCTCACGGACAAGGACATCGCGGACTACTACGCGGCCCACAAGCAGGACTTTGCCGTCCCCGCCAAGGTCGTTGCGGAATACGTCAAGGTCTCTCCCCTGCTGCTGGTGAAGCCGGAGAGCGTCAGCGCGGCGGATGTGGAAGCGGAATACACGAAAAATGTCTCCCGGTATCAGACGCCGGAAATGGTCAAGGCCGCCCATATCCTTGTGCCGCTGGCGGAAAAGGCCACGCCCGACGAGGTGAAGCAGGCCGAGGAAAGCATGGCCGCCATCCGTAAGGAACTGGCGGGCGGCAAGTCCTTCGCCCAGGTGGCCGACGCCCACAACGGGCCCAATGCCGCCGGGCCGGGCGGGGAGCTTGGCTGGATACAGCGCGGGCAGACGGTCCAGCCCTTCGAGGAGGCCGTCTTTGCGCTGGAGCCCGGCAAGCTCTCCGAGACGGTGCGTACGCCCTTTGGCCTGCATGTTATCCTCGTCAGCGAAAAGAAGCCCGCCGGCACACGCCCCTTCAGCGAGGTGGAAGGCGAGATCCGGGCCGAGCTGGCGCGTCAGCTCGGCGTGGAAAAGCTCAACGATGCGCTGGATGCGCTGGTGGAAGACAATATCCTCAAGAAGCCCCTCGGCGAGAGCGCTGCCCGCTTTGGCCTGAGCGCGGCAAGGACGGATCTGCTGAGCGCTGCCGAACTTGAAAAGACGCTCGGCCTTTCCGCGGAGAATGCGGCCCTCGTCATGGGGACGGGCAGCGGCAATCCCGTGGATTCGGCGCTGGAAGCCGGCGACGGCTATCTGGTGGTGCGTGTGGACAAGGCCGAAGCCGCCCATACACCTGAGCTGGACGCCGTGCGCGGCGAGATCGAAAAGCGCCTCAAGGCCGAAAAGATGCTCTCCTCCGCCCTCTCGGCCGCGGCTGAAGAGCTGAAACAGGGGCAGGACGGCAAGGAGCTCACGCTCAGTACGGCGTCCGTCGAGCGTGACGGCGTGCTGTCCGGTTTCGTGGCCAGCAGCGAATTGGCGCAGGCCGTTTTTGGCGCGCCGCTGAAGACCTGGCTGCCGCGCGCCTTCCGTCTGGAGAGCGAAAAGGAAGGTCCCGGCGCGCTCATCTGCCGGGTGGACGGCGTGCAGGAGGCCGACCCGGCCGAATGGGAAGCCATGCGGGAAAGTTTTGATGGCCTGTTGCGCAATCGTCGCGGCGAAGAGCTTTTCCAGCTCTTCCTGGGCAAGCTGCAACGCAAGGCGGAAGTCAGGCAGAATCCCGAACTCATCAGGCAGATCGTCAACTAGACGTTCCCGCGGCATCCATCGATATCCCCTGCCCCCGTCTTCGGATGGGGACAGGGTTTTTTACAGGAGCAAGAGCATGTGCGGCATTATCGGTTATACCGGGCATCGGCCGGGCGTCCCCGTGGTGGTGGAAGGGCTGCGCCGTCTGGAATACCGCGGCTATGATTCCGCGGGGGTGGCCTTCGGCCTCAAGGGGGAACTGGCCGTCATCCGGGCCAAGGGCAAACTGGCGGCGCTGGAAGAGAAGCTTGCCCATGAGCCCGTCACCTTCGCCACCACGGCAATGGGGCATACCCGCTGGGCGACGCATGGCGAACCGGCGGAGCGCAACGCGCATCCGCATCGCAGCAATGACGGCAGCCTTGCCATCGTGCATAACGGCATCATCGAGAATTTCCAGGAGATCAAGGCGGACCTGCTCGGCAAGGGTTATGTCTTCCATTCGGAGACGGACACCGAAGTGCTGGTCAATCTCATCGCCGAATGCCGCAAGAGCGAGCCGGACTTGCTCAAGGCCTTTGCCGCCGCCCTGCGGCAGGCCCACGGGGCCTACGCCGTCTGCCTCATGGACCGGGACGATCCCGAGAGCCTGCTGGCGGCCCGCATGTCCGCGCCGCTCATTTTCGGCATCGGCACGGGCGAACACTTTGTGGCGTCGGACATCCCGGCCTTTCTGCCCTATACCCGTCAGGTCGTCTTTCTGGAGGATGGCGACATCGTGCGTTGCAACGCCAGCGAATACGCCATCATGCGCCTGGAGGACCTTTCCCCGGTGCAGCGCCCGGTACAGACCATTACCTGGGACATGCAGGCCGCGCAGAAGGGCGGTTACCGGCACTTCATGCTCAAGGAGATCTTCGAGCAGCCCCGCGTCATCACCGACGGCCTGAGCGGACGCGTGCAGGACGGCGCGCTCCACCTGCCGGAGCTGGATGCCCTGCCCGTGCCTGAGCGCCTGCATATCGTGGCCTGCGGCACGTCCTATCATTCCGGCCTCTGGGGACGGCATCTGCTGGAAAGCTGGGCACAGATTCCGGTACAGGTGGAGATCGCCTCGGAATTCCGCTACCGGGACAGCCTGCTGCTGGGCAAGGGCGACATGGTGCTCGTCATCAGCCAGAGCGGGGAAACGGCGGATACGCTGGCGGCGCTGCGCATTGCCCGTGAAAAGGGCGTGCCGGTGCTGGGGCTGTGCAATGTGGTGGGATCTTCCATCGCCCGCGAGGCGACGGCCGTCATCCTGACCCAGGCCGGGCCGGAGATCAGCGTGGCGTCCACCAAGGCCATGTGCAGCCAGATGCTCATGCTGGCCCTCATGGCGCTTTACTGGGGGCAGCGCAAGCAAGTGGGCACGGCGGAAAGCCGGGCGCACTGTCTTTCTTTGCTGGGGAGCCTGCCCGTGCTGCTGGGCGAAGCCCTGCCCGACATGCACGAGCGCGCCCGGGAGCTTTCGCGCAAGTACGCGCAGGCCCGCAATTTCTTTTATCTCGGGCGGGGACATTGCTTTCCGCTGGCGCTGGAAGGCGCGCTCAAGCTCAAGGAACTCTCCTACATCCATGCCGAGGGCTACGCCGCCGGCGAGATGAAGCACGGCCCCATTGCCCTCATCGACCCCGCCTTTCCTTCACTCGTGCTGGCGCTGGATGACGAGCTCTACCCCAAGGTCGTTTCCAATATGGTGGAAGTCAAGGCGCGTCAGGGCAAGGTCATCGCCCTGTGCAACGCAGGGCGCGAACCGGATGCCGACGACATCTGGCGCATCCCTGCCCTGCCCGCTCCTCTGGCCGGCTTCATGGCCCTGCCCGCCCTCCAGCTCTTCAGTTACGAAATGGCCGACTATCTGGGCAAGGATGTGGACCAGCCGCGCAATCTGGCCAAGAGCGTTACCGTGGAATGAGGCGTTGCCGCATCGCAGGCAGCCGCAGGCCGTCCCGCAGGGGGCGGCCTTTTGGTTATCTGCGATTTTTTCAGGGTGCTGTGGCGGTCTTGTGCAGGGCGAGTGAATCCATGATCATGCCCAGGCATTCAGGATAACGCCTGCCGGGATCGCTGACGATCAGGAGCAGGGTACTGCCCGCCTCGTGGAGAAAGAGGCAGGTGTGGCACTCATCGTTGCGCGTAAAGGTGAAGACGTAGCCGCCTTCCTTGCGCTCTTGCGGTTCACTGGCCGAAAAATAGCGGACATACTCCTCCAGCACATCCCTGGCCGTGCGTTTGTCCGTCAGGGCGGCGCGGATGATCACGGCGGCGGCGTCCCCGTCGGGAGGGCGGATGACCAGCATCTCCGCGGACGGCTCCGTCGCTTGCCAGCCGCTGGGGACCAGTACGCTGAAGCGGCGTTCTCCTTCCGCCCGGAGCGGCGTCGCCGCAAGCAGCACGATCAGCAGGCAGGCCAGGCAGACCAGCCGGAAAGGGGCTGCCGACCCCCGGCGACGGCCTGTCTGTACGGCGGCACAGCGGGACGGGCGGCGTCTGATCATGCGCATCTCCGGCAGCCGTCCGCGCCACGAGGGGAAGGATGCGGCCGCCCTTGTCTGAAGGCGGACATGTTCATTGTGCTCTGAGGCTTTCGAGCATGGCGTCGATGGTCTTCCCATGCTTGCCCGTGCTGTCGGTGATGGTGATCAGCATGAAGCGGTCCTCGCGGGCGCGGAAGAGGGAGCGGCTCGTCACGCCGTTGCGGACAAACTGGAAGCTGTACTCGTCATCGGCTGTTTTTTGCGGTTCGCTGCCGCCGAGCTTGCGGGAAATGATCCGCGCGCCTTCCTCGGGACTGACGCCCTCCAGGTTTTCGGCGGCGATGGTGACGGCGGCCGCATTGCCGGGCGCGATGACGGCCACGGCGCCGCCTTCCGCGGCGGAGGCGGTCCAGCCCTCAGGGACATCGAGGCTGAAGGCGCCGAAATCCTGTGCGGCGGCGGGGCAGGCGGCAAGGACGAGAAACAGAACAAGGACAAGCGGACTGAGGCGGATGTTCACGGACTCCTCCCGGGGCGGGCTGCGTTTTTTTCTTTTTTATCTACATGATGCCAAAGGATGTTGGCAATCCCCCGTCCGGACGGGGGACCGGCCCTGCCCCGCGCCCAAGCGAAGGATGGCGCATTTTCCCTTGCCTGCCGCAGGCGGCCCGCGTATCATACGCCGGCATTGTCATGGGGGCCAGCTTCCCTTGCCCGGCCGGCGCACATGCGCGGGATGCGGTCACGGGGCAGGCATGGCCCGCGTTCCTTTCCGGCTGGGCCGGGATACTCGCAAGCAAGGTTTCAGAGAAGCAGATGAGCAAGGAACAGATCACGGTCAAGGGGTATGTGACTGCCGTGCCGCGTGGTACGGATGCACGTCAGGCGCGTGTGGCCATCGTCCAGGATGATGTGGAATACCGCATCATCCCGCGCGGGGCCGGTGTGGATCTGGACGACGAGGTCAGCGTGCCGGTGGAAGTCACGGGCCTGCTGGAAGTGGCTGATGAGATGTCGTACCTGATGGTGCGCGGCTACACCGTGCTGGAAGACGACTCATGGCTTGAGGAAAAGTAGGCCGCTGCGCGGTCTTTCGGGCCGCCTCCCCCCGGGGGGAGAGCCTTCTTGTGATAACGATGCTCCGGCGGATGTCGATGGACATCCGGCAGGAGCATTTTTCGTTCGCGGCCGGTGCTGACGCGGCACGGCTTTTCCCGGAAGACCTCCCGTCCCAGGCTGCCCGGCCCGGACCAGGCGGACAAGCCGCGTTTCTTCCGCGAAACGGCGGCTCGTATGGCGTGAAGCGGTAAGCGCTCCAAACGAAAAATGCCTAGGATCAGGACTCATTAAAGGTAAAAAATGACAATGGCAGCAATATGGATTGCCGAAAGGAATGTATGGGCACAG
>NZ_CALUYG010000075.1 GCF_944324935.1 uncultured Desulfovibrio sp.
CTGCGGGAGTAACTCAGTGGTAGAGTGCAACCTTGCCAAGGTTGAAGTCGCGGGTTCAAATCCCGTCTCCCGCTCCAGATCTTTCATCCCCTTGCTGGCGGGAATAACTCAACGGTAGAGTGTCAGCTTCCCAAGCTGAAGGTTGCGGGTTCAAATCCCGTTTCCCGCTCCAAGTGCTTTTCCGGGGACTCTGAGCGGTCCTAGGACATAACGGCCTGTGCCGTGCCCCGCGCGGGAGTAACTCAGTGGTAGAGTGCAACCTTGCCAAGGTTGAAGTCGCGGGTTCAAATCCCGTCTCCCGCTCCAATTTTTGCCCTTGCAGACCGCTGCAAGGGCTTTTTTGTTTTTCTCCGGCTTGCAAAAAAGGCCCGTCATGGGCAGACTTTCGCCGCCGGGGCATAAGTCGTTTGCCTTTCTCAAAGGCAAACAGCGAGCGGCGGCGTAGTGCCGCCCGGCCAACACCAGGCGGAAAACCGCTTTTTTTCCGCAAAACGTCAGGCCGTATGGTTTGAAACGCCAAGCGTTGCAAACGGAAAATGCGCATTGCCGCGGCGCGTCCGCCCTGCCCTTCGCCCGCCGGCGTGCGGCGGCCCGTAACGGGGCATGTGGCGCAGGCGCGGTAAACGACATACCGGCCGGGAGGCTTGCCATGTACGATGTACGCTCGCCACGAGCGGAGGAATTCATTGACCATGCGGAAGTCATGGCCACGGTACAGTATGCGCGGGAACACGCGCGGGACGCGGCCCTGCTGGACGAGATCCTTGCCCGGGCCGCCGAGCGCAAGGGGCTTGATCACCGGGAGGCGTCGGTGCTGCTGGCCTGCGAGCTGCCGGAAAAGACGGAGGCCCTTTATCGGCTGGCGCGGCAGATCAAGCTTGATTTTTACGGCAACCGCATCGTGATGTTCGCCCCGCTCTACCTTTCCAACTACTGCATCAACAGTTGCGTCTACTGCCCCTATCACGCCCAAAACAGGCACATTGCCCGAAAAAAGCTGACACAGGAGGAGGTGGCCCGCGAAGTCATCGCCCTGCAGGACATGGGGCACAAGCGGATCGCGCTGGAAGCGGGCGAGCATCCGTCCATGAATCCCATCGAGTACATCCTGGAGTGCATCGAGACCATTTACGGCATCCGGCACAGGAACGGAGCCATCAGGCGGGTCAACGTCAACATCGCGGCAACCACGGTGGAGGAATATGCCCTGCTCCACAAGGCCGGCATCGGCACCTACATCCTCTTTCAGGAGACCTACCACAGGCAGAGTTATGAAAAACTGCATCCCGTGGGGCCGAAGCATGACTATGCCTGGCACACCGAGGCCATGGATCGCGCCATGCAGGGCGGCATAGACGATGTGGGGCTGGGCGTGCTCTTCGGGCTGGAGGGCTACCGCTACGAATTCGCGGCCCTGCTCATGCACGCCGAGCATCTTGAGGCGGCCTGGGGGGTGGGCCCGCATACCATCAGCGTGCCGCGCATCAAGCGGGCGGACGACATCGACCCCGGCATGTTCGACAACGGCATCGAAGACGCGACCTTTGCCCGTATCTGCGCCTGCATCCGGGTGGCCGTGCCCTACACGGGCATGATCGTCTCCACGCGCGAAAGTCAGGCCGTGCGGGAGATGGTGTTGCCGCTGGGCATATCGCAGATCAGCGGCGCGTCACGGACCAGCGTGGGCGGCTATGATTCGCCGGAGACGCCGGAGGAGAATTCCGCGCAATTCGATGTGAGCGACCAGCGCAGCCTTGACGAGGTGGTGCGCTGGCTCATGGAACAGGGGCACATCCCCAGTTTCTGTACGGCCTGCTACCGGGAGGGCCGCACGGGCGACCGTTTCATGGCCCTGTGCAAGAGCCGGCAGATCCTCAACTGCTGCCATCCCAATGCCCTGCTGACCCTGCGGGAATATCTGGAGGACTATGCCTCCCCCGCCACGCGCGAGCTCGGGCTGGCCTGTATCGAGCGGGAGCTGGACCGCATCCCCGGCGACAAGGTCCGGGCCCGCGCCAGCGACTATCTTGGCCGCATCGCGCATGGCGAGCGGGATTTCCGGTTTTGAGGCCAGGCCCGGCGGTTGTCCGTGACGGCGCACGGGGGACTGTGCCGTTCCGTGCGGCAGATGCCGCCTGGCGACAGAGCATTTTGCCATTGAAAAGGGCGCAACGCGGGCCGGGGCATGGCGCCGCCCGGCCAAACCAGGCGGGAATCCGCGTTTTTTCGCGAAACGACAGGCCATATGGTCCTATGGTTTGAAACACAAAGCGTTGCAAACGGAAATGGCTCGCATGAGAGGATCAGGCAAAAAAATGCAAGGAACGGTACTGTTTTTTTCCTGAATATCGTGCATAAAAAAAGAAAAGGCATTGTTTTGGCATCGTTTCAGAATCAGGGAGGTTGCCATGTCCGCTGCTGATATGACGCGTCGTCACTTTCTCAAGGCCGGCGGGCTGACGCTGGGGGCCTGCATGGCGGGAGGCCTCATGCCCGCCGCGGCCGCGGCCGCCGAAGACAGGGCCACGGTCTTCTTCACCCGGGATCTCAGCGCCGAGGGTCTGAGCCGCATCTACGAGCGCGTGGCCGCCGCGCTGAGCGGCAAGGTCGCCGTCAAGCTGCATACCGGCGAACCCGGAGGCCCCAACATCCTGCCGCGCGACTGGGTGAAGGCGCTTTTGCCGCGCGTGCCCCAGCCCACCATCGTGGAGTGCAACGTGCTCTACCCCAGCCCCCGCCAGACCACGGAGGGCCATCGCGAGACCCTGCGCCGCAACGGCTGGGACTTCTGCCCCGTGGACATCATGGACGCCGAGGGCGACGCCCGGCTGCCCGTCAGCGGCGGCCGATGGATCAGGGAGCTTGCCGTGGGCAGGCATCTGCTGGACTATGATTCCCTGCTGGTGCTGACGCATTTCAAGGGACATACCATGGGCGGTTTTGGCGGCTCGCTCAAGAATATCGCCATCGGCTGCGCCTCGGGCAAGGTCGGGAAGGAGCAGCTGCATCGCGAAGGCTCGCAGCTCTGGGCAGGCGGGCCCCGCTTCATGGAACGCATGGTGGAAGGCGGCAAGGCCATCACGGATCACTTTGGCCCGCGTATGGCCTACATCAATGTGCTGCGCAATCTTTCGGTGGATTGCGACTGCGCGGGCACGGGCGCCGCGCCGGCCACCGCGCCGGACATCGGCATCCTGGCCTCCACGGATCTGCTGGCCGTGGATCAGGCCTCCGTGGATATGGTCTATGCCCTGCCGGAAGCCCAGCGCCGCGACCTTGTGGAGCGTATCGAAAGCCGCGGCGGGCTGCGCCAGCTCACATACATGCGGGAGCTGGGCATGGGCCGCGGCGTCTATGACATCGTGACCATCTGACGCCCTTCGTCAGGCATTGAGCGCCGCGCCGTGCGCCTGCCCGTCATGCCCGCAAGGGCTGACCAACGACAGCGCACGGCATTTTTTATGCGCCTGGACGGCGCGTGATGACTTGTGCCCATAGCGCATTCGGGCTAGAAACGGGCATGAGGATCGTATCCGTCGTCAGCCTGCATGTCATGGCGGCCCTGCTCTGCCTTGTGCTGGGCGGCTGCGCCGTCACCTATGATGTGGCCATCGACTCCCTGCGTGAGGGGGAGGCAGCGGGGAGCTGCTTTCTTGCCCCGGATCCGGCGCTGGAGGTGGGGGAGGACGATCTGTTGTTTCGTGAGGTCTGCTCCCTTGTGACGCCGGCGCTGGACGCACAGGGCATGCCTGTCGCCGCCTCGCGCAAGGAAGCCGCGCAGGAGGTTCTGTTGCGCTACGGCATGGACGAACCGACGACCGTCTTGCGGCAATGGACCTACCCCGACTACCAGACGGTCTTTTATCACGGCAGGGCCTTTACCGTGCGCGTGGAAAGGACCGAATGGAGCGTGCAGACCCGTTACCATGCCCGGCTCGTGCTGACGGCCCGCCGCCTGAAGGACGGCCGTCCGGGACGGCAGACCTGGCGGACGGAAATGGTGGTCAGCGGGGGCGTCGACGATCTCCGCAAGCTGCTCCGCATGGGGATCCCCGCGCTGCGGCAGGTGGTGGCCAGCCGCACTTCCGGCATATGCCGCTTTGAAGTGGCGGAGGCCCGTGATGGCGAGCTGACCGTCAGCAGCGGGGAATAGACGGATGTTCCGACCGGCGCGCGGACACTCGCCCGGCAGGCTCGGGCTTCCGGCCCCCCTGCCCGTCTGGCGGGGGACGGAGGGCGGAGCCCATGAACATGCAGGAAAAAGGATGCGGCATGCTGTCCCAGGCCTATAAAGACTATCACGGCAAGATAAATTTCGCCATCAAGAACAACTCTCATACCCAGACCTTCCTTTTTCTGCGGGAACATTGCTCACGCAAGGGCATCCTCCGGCCCAGGGTCCTGGAGGTCGGATGCAGCAACGGCTACTTCAGCGCGGCCCTGCGGGATAACGGGGTATACGTCTACGGCGTCGAGCCCTTTTCCGATGAGGCGCTCCGGCGCGGCCGGGTGGATGACTTCTTTGCCGGTACGGTGGAGGACTTCTGCGCGACAGCCCCGGAAGAGCTGCGGCAGACCTTTGATGCGATCATCCTCGGCGACGTGCTTGAGCATCTTGTCGATCCCAAGGCCATGCTCGTTTCCCTCGGCAGGTTTTTGAAGGATGACGGGGTCATTCTGGCTTCCGTGCCGAACATCACCCATGTCGGCATACGCGCCATGCTGGCGGACGGCATGTGGGACTACCAGAAATACGGCATCCTCGATGCGACGCATCTGCGTTTCTTTTCCTGGCGCACGCTGCGGGATCTTTTTCTGGAGGCCGGCTTCGGCATCGAGCGCCGCTATAACGTCCTTGTGCCGGAATTCGACGTCTACCCTTCACTTGCCGCCTGGGGGAAGCGTTCGCTGCGGCAGGAGCTTGATCCGCAGGACCATACCTTCCAGCATGTGATCATGGCCTCGCGGGAGGCCTGGCGGCGAACGACCTACCAGACGACGACGCCACAGCATATCCTCGTGCTTTCGCCCAAGCCTGACAGTGTGCTGACCCGCCTGCGCCTCATACGGCCGCTGGAGGCCTTCCTGGCCGAGCATCCCGGCAAACTTTCCGTCATCCATGCGGCTGCCTGCCCCCTCTCCCTGCTGGACTGGGCGGATGTCGTCATCGCCCACCGGGAGATCAACATGCTGGAATTCGAGTTCCTCAAGGCGGCACGGCAAAGGGAGATCCCCGTGGTCTACGATACGGACGACCTGCTGCTGCACCTGCCTCAATGGAGCCTGCACACCATACCGCCCGCCGAGCGCGCATTCATGAAAAGCACGCTGGCGCTGGCGGACAGGGTGACCTGCACCACGCCCATGCTGAAGAAGGAGCTCGAGCGGCATACGGATGCCGTGCATATCATCCCCAATGTGATCATGCCGACGATGCCCCTGCCCGATCCCCGGCAGCGGCATTACAGCAGCCAGTGTACCCTTGTGCTCGCCTCCAGTGACGCAACACTGGTGGACGGCGTCGTGCCCGTCATGTACACCCTGTTGAAAATGTTCGATTTTCTGCAATGTGTCGTCATCGGCAATGTCGCGCACAATTTTCAGTTCCCCTCGGACCGCCTGCGCTGTTTCCCGGCATGCGGCGAAGAGGAGTTTTCCGAACTGCTTGCCGGCATCGATAACGGCATCGGCCTGCTGCCGCTGGACGACAGCTTGTTCTCTTCCTGCAAATCTCCCATAAAATTCTGGCACTATACGGCGTGCGGCATCGTGTCCGTGGCTTCCCGCTGCGATCCGTATGCTCGGTATATTGATGACGGCATCAACGGCATCCTGCTCGACAATACGCCGGACGCCTGGTGTACAGGCGTGGCGCGACTGATCAGGGATCACCGCAAGCGACAGATCCTGCTGGGCAATGCGCTGAAAAAATGGCAGGCGACGGCCAGCGGCAAGGTTGCCGCCGAGGCGTGGCGCGCGCTGTTCGCGCCGCTGCCGCAACGACCCGGCAAGCAGCAGCGGGACGCACCCGCCCTGCCGGACACCGGACAGGCCTGATCCGTTTTGCGCGCCGGCCCACGTCCCGTCGGACGCGGAACGGTCATGGCAGAAGTTTTTTGCGGGAGGCCGCAAAAAAGACTTGACCTCCTGCGGGAGGAAGCGTATCTCTCTTTCCTGTCGAACGGGTCATTAGCTCAATTGGTAGAGCAGCTGACTCTTAATCAGTTGGTTCGGGGTTCGAGTCCCTGATGGCCCACCAGAGAAAACAAGCCCTTGCGGAAAAGCCCGCGAGGGCTTTTTCGTACCTTTCGGCACGCCTTCCCGCCCGCTTTTCGCGTTGGCCTGCTTGCTCGGCGCACGCTGTCGGCCTGATGCGGCGGCATCGTGCGGAAACCGCCTTCACGCCTCCACAGTTCTCCCCTGCCTGACTCATCTGCTTACGGACACAATGTCCGTCACCCCCCCCACGGGCGTGGGGAAGACCAGAGCCTTTGCACCTTCGCATAAGGCGGATGGGAAACACCCCCACGGGCGTGGGGAAGACTTCACCGGCACGACATGCAGCGGGACGGCGGCAGAAACACCCCCACGGGCGTGGGGAAGACGAAAGAGCCCGTGAACGCGCTGTGGCAGACCAGGAAACACCCCCACGGGCGTGGGGAAGACCACCCGCGAAACGGGGGAGACCGCCCCCATGTAGAAACACCCCCACGGGCGTGGGGAAGACGGTAGAGTGCTGGAAAGTATCACCCGGGAGGCAGAAACACCCCCACGGGCGTGGGGAAGACCGGCGGCTTTCGCGTCGGCGACCCTCCAACGAAGAAACACCCCCACGGGCGTGGGGAAGACGACAAGATACAGGAGCTTATGAAGATACCCTCAGAAACACCCCCACGGGCGTGGGGAAGACCGCGCCGGGCTGCACGCTGACGACGCGGACAGGGAAACACCCCCACGGGCGTGGGGAAGACAGGAAGAGAATGAAAGGGAAGGGACAAATCTGAGAAACACCCCCACGGGCGTGGGGAAGACCAAGAACAAGAAATGCCCTGATAGAAGCATGGAGAAACACCCCCACGGGCGTGGGGAAGACTTGGTATGTCCCGCTTCGGCTTCTCTGGAAGAAGAAACACCCCCACGGGCGTGGGGAAGACCAGGCGGCCCTTTTGCTGCCTGCCCCTTTTAAAGAAACACCCCCACGGGCGTGGGGAAGACACGGCCAATTCCGCGGTACAGTCCCTCCAAGCGGAAACACCCCCACGGGCGTGGGGAAGACAGTTCGGCAGTAAAGTAGCCAAACCCAGCTTGAGAAACACCCCCACGGGCGTGGGGAAGACTGGTTACCGAAAAGGTCGCCGTATTCGTGAGTAGAAACACCCCCACGGGCGTGGGGAAGATTCCGCACACATCGTGTTCACCCTCTCTTGGAAAGAAACACCCCCACGGGCGTGGGGAAGACCTGCTTCCCTCACTCCTCAGCGTGGTCCGGAAGGAAACACCCCCACGGG
>NZ_CALUYG010000076.1 GCF_944324935.1 uncultured Desulfovibrio sp.
AGGGGATAACGCAAAAAGACATAGAGAGGGCGGTGGCACTCATCAACCACCGCCCGCGCAAGAAGTTCGGTTACAAGACAACTGTGGAAAAAATGAGGGAAGACGGGGTCTTCTTTGTGTCAACTTTCGTTTGACAATCTGCCCCCCCTTGCGGCCTCTGCCCTTGTCGGCACATATGTTGTCGAGTTCATGTTGTCTCCACTGCGTTTTCTTCCCTCGCTCCTTATTTTGAGCTTCTGCGGCTATAAGGCCATGACCTGGAAGCAGCAGCCGCAGGCGGAAGCGTAACGTGCCGCCACGGCCCAAAGTGAGCAGAAAAACCGCCTTTTTCCGCGAAATGCCAGGCCGTATGGTATGCACAGCGCAAAGCGCTTCAAACGGAACATGCGCAAGCTGTTGTGTGAGAGGCAGCGGAGATCGAGAGCCGCCCAACGACGCGTGTGTGACAAGGGATGCGCTATCAGGCAGGGAGGGGGGTTATGTCGACGGCTACTGCGAGCAGAGGAGGGGCGGCGGTTCCGCTGCGCTGGTTCCAGATCGTGTTGTTTCTTGTGGCCGTACCTCCTCCTTTCCCTTTTCACTTCGCCGACATCTTCCTCTTCAGGGCGTTGATGTTCACTCTTCCCCTCGCCGTGCTCGGCGTCATCGTGTTCAAGGCCGTCCGCTGGAAAAAATTTCCTCATAAGGTGGCGCACTTGCATAATCCGTGGGTCATTATGACGCTTATGCTTGCCACCGGCCCCGGCATCATGCACGCCATGTCCATGCTGTTTCTTTTCTGCTTTTTGGGATCCCCCTATCTCTATTGTCTTCCCCTGTGCATTGCGCTTGGCTTCGTCATTTTCATGGCGTTCCGCCGGCAAGGAAGGCGACCCGGGGATATGTTGTCGTGGCCGCAAAACCCCTGGCTCAGGATTTTGCTGGTCATAACAGGTCTCCCCGCCGCTGCCTCCTACCTCGCCAGCGTTTTTTTCGTGCTGCTGTTTGCTTTGGCTGATCTGGTCGGGCGGCCGCTGATACGCTGGTTTTGTCTGGCTGGTCTCATCGCGTATGCTGGTCTCGTCGTCTACGCGTTCTGCCGCATGAGAACGAATCGGCATGAAGACGGGAGGAGGCAAACCCTCTGGATCTCCTTGCTGGTGCGCATCGTCGGCCTCGGTCTGCTGGCGTGCGCCACGTTCATGCTTGAGGCCGAAATCCTCACTGCGGACAAAACCGTACAGGCTTGGCTTTCTCCGCTTTGGGGCTGGCTGCCCGTGCTGCTCGCCGTTTTCAGCGTATACAAGGCCATGACCTGGCGGCAGAGGCCGCAAGCATAAGAGGTGCGTGCCGCCGCAGGCAGCATAAAAAAAGCGTGGCCTTCCTGCGGAGCAAACGCTCTTTTTGCCATGCCGCGAGAGCGCTTTCGCTTTGCAAAAGGCAAAACGCGAGGCGGCAGCACAGCGCCGCCCGACCCAAACTGAGCGGAAAAACCGTGTTTTTTCCGCGAAACGACAGGCCGTATGGTTTGAAACGCAACGCGTTTCAAACGGAAAATGCCCTCGGGAGAACTGCGACCGAGGACAGCTGCGGAGCAGGCAGGCTGTCACGCTCCCGAACAGCCGTTTGGGGAGGAAGAGGGCTTTTCTTCCGCAGGCGGCATGTGTAGTCTGCAAGGAGCGAAACCCCTTCCACGAAGGGCCAAAGAGGAAGGACGGGCGGCGCTGGGAAAGCACGATAACGCCGGTTTCTGGAATACGACAGACGGCAAAAGGGAGGAGAGGTGATGGGATCCCGAGTGCGAAGCCTTGTGGAAGCGGCACTTTCCTCGACATGGTTCAAGGTCGTGCTGTTTCTCGTGGTTGTGCCGCCTCCTGCCGGTCTTACGCTATGCTCTGACGGCATGTGGCGGGGGATGCTGTTCGTTACCATGCTTGTGATCGGTTCTCTCGTGTGCAAGGCTTTCGACTGGAAGAGACGCCCCCGCGAAGAAACAGCGGCGCATGATCCGTGGTTCATCATGGTGCTGCTGCTTGCCGCCAGCCACTCCATCATGGCATACACATTCTTCTGTCTGGGCATCTTTCTTCTTTTCTTCCCGTACGGGTATCCCCTGCCGCTGTACCTGGCGCTGGGCTTCATCATTTACCGGGCGGCCCTTCGGGCTGAACCGGGACCGCTGGAGACGTTCCGCCCGAAAAATCCCTGGGTCGGCGTACTGCTTATCGTTATCGGCTTTCCGGTTGTTACAGTCTATCTCTCGGGTTTCATAATCTCTCTCGGCATTACTATCCCGCTGCACCTGGCGCTTCTTGTGCTGCTTTGCCTGTTCAGCCTCATCGTGTACCTGGCTGGTCGCCGCCGAAGGAAGATACAGGGAGACGCCGGCAAGCGGGGGAAAAATGCCTGGCTGTCGTTACTGCTGCACCTTGTGATATTTCTTCCGTTGCCCTTTGCAGAAGTTTTTTACCTTGAAGAAAAATGTTTTCACGGACGCATATGGTCCCCGCTGGGCTTGCTGCTCCTGCTGCTTGCGCTGATCTTCTGCGGTTATAAGGCCATGATCTGGCAGCGGCCGCGGGTATAACGCCAACATGCCGCCACGACCAGCGTAAAAAAAAGCGTTTCCCCCACTGCGGGAAACGCGTTTTTTTGCCATGCCGCCGGGAGACCATCGGTCAGGAGATGTCCGGCGACGTTCCGTACGTTTTTCATCCTCCCCGGGAAGAGTTTTTGCGGGAGGAAAGGGGGTACGGGGGAAAGGAGGGAGCTTTTTGCAAAAAGCTCCCTCCTTTCCCCCGCAAAAAAATGATCCACGGCATCAGCGAGCGCCGAAGCCCGGCACATGGAAGCGGCGTTCCAGCCAGTGGAGGAGCCAGGTGGCCAGGGTCACCATAACGAGGTAGTAAGCGCCGACGGCGAGAAAGACTTCCGTATAGCGGAAGGTGTCGGAGGCGACGACCTTGCCCTCGCCCATGAGTTCCATGCAGGTAACGAGGTAGGCCAGGGAGCTGTATTTGATGAGATAGATGATCTCATTGCCGCAGCCGGGCAGGGCGCGCCGGGCCGCCTGGGGGATGACGATCCAGACGATGGTCTGAAGGGAGTCCATGCCCAGGGCCTGCGCGGCCTTGATCTGTCCCTGTCGGATGGAGAGCAGGGCGCCGCGGATGTATTCCGACTGATAGGCGGAATTGCAGAGGATGAAGCTGATGAGCGACGCCCCATACGGTTCGAAGTAGATGCCTACCTTGGGCAGGGCGAAATAGATCATCATAAGCTGGACGGCCAGCGGCACGCCACGGATGACGGAGGTATACGCATCGCCGAGACGACGGGCCCAGGGGCTGCCGAAAGCGCGCACGCAGCCCAGCAGGATGCCGCCGATGAAGCCGAGCACGCCGGCGGGCACGATGAGCGCCACGCTGACCAGCAGGCCGCGATTGAGCGCGGGCAGGAGCTCCTGTGACACAAAGGCTGCATCGAACACGCCTAGGCTCCCATCTCCAGAAGGTGCTTGCAGAAGTCCCGGGTGCGGGTGGCGCTGCCTTCGGCCAGCAGCACTTCCGGGGAGCCCTGCTCGATGATGATGCCCTGTTCCATGAAGAGAATCTCGTGCGCCAGCGCGCGGGCGAAATCCATCTGGTGGGTGGCCATGAGCATGGTCATGCCGCCGCGGGCGAGGTCCTTGATGACGGCCAGCACTTCGCCGACGAGTTCGGGATCAAGGGCGGAGGTCGGTTCGTCGAGCAGGATGACCCTGGGATCCATCGCCAGGGCGCGGGCAATGGCAACGCGCTGTTTCTGCCCGCCGGAAAGCTGCGCGGGATAGAGGCCGGCGCGTCTGGCCATGCCCACGCGGCCGAGTTCCTCCTGAGCGCGGCGGTTGGCGTCCTGCCGGCTCATGCCGCGCACCTTGCGCAGGGCGATGACCACATTTTCCTCGGCTGTCAGGTGGTCGAAGAGGTTGAAGTCCTGAAAGATCATGCCGACCTGCGCGCGAAAGGCGCAGAGGGCGCGCCTGTCGGCGACATCAAGCGCGCGACCTTCCAGGAGGATCTTGCCTTCGTCCGGGGGGATGAGGCAGTTGATGCACTGAAGCAAGGTGCTTTTGCCGGCCCCGGAAGGGCCGATGAGTACTTTCAGCTCGCCCCGGTTCAGCGTCAGGGAGCAATCCTGCAGGATGGGCTTTCCGCCGAGTTTTTTGGAAAGGTGGGACACCTGCAGGACCGGGCTTGCGCCGGTTTTCTTGGAAAGTTGGGCAACTGTTTCGCTCATGCTTACCCCGCTGCTCCCATGCCGATCGTGCCGCCGGTGGAGTAGCCGGGGATATGCACCCGGTCTTCCAGAGCGCGCAGGAGCTTCAGCACCACGAGCGTGAGAATGAAGTAGATGACGCCCGCGAGGGCAAAAAGGGCCAGGTGTTCATGCGTGCGCTGGGCCACGACCGTGGCGCGGGACATGATCTCCTGCGTGCCGAGCACATAGCAGACGGCGGAATCCTTGAGGAGGATGGAAAATTCGTTGGCCCAGCCGGGAAGGGAGAGCCGCATGGCCTGCGGCAGGATGATGCAGGCGATGCCGCAGCCATCGGTCATGCCGAGCGCGCGGGCGGCCCTGAGCTGCCCCTGGGGAAGACTTTCGATGGCGCCACGGAAGATCTGCGACTGGTACGCCGTGCTGATGCAGCCCATGACCAGGCAGGATGCCAGGAAGGGCGGCAGGGCGAGCCCCAGGCTCATGCACAGGCCGTAGCTGAGGAAGAGCAGCACCAGAATGGGCACGCCACGGAAAAACCAGACGTACAGCCCGACGGCGGCGCGTATCAGCGTACCGCCGTAGACCTGCCCCACGGCCATAGGCACGCCGAGCACGAGGCCCATGCCGAGAGCCAGCGCTACGGCGCTGACGGTGGTCAGCGTCCCGCCGAGGATGAAGGGCAGGGCATCCCAGATGACTTGCAGTGAGTTCATGGCAGCGCAAAGGGGTTGGTGGAAAGACAGGGGCAGGCCGCCACAGAGGGTGACGGCCTTGCCCGACAGGGGATGCGGGACCGTGCGGTCCGCTCCGCCATTACTTGCTCAGGTACTTTTCCTGGAGTTCCTTCCAGTACGGATCGGCCTGGAGCTTGCGGTAACCTTCGTCGATGAGGGCACGCAGTTCCTTGTCGCCCTTGCGGATGGCCACGCCGAACTGATCGGGCTCGCCGTGCGTGCCGGCCTTCTTGACGGCCTTGCCCTTGGCGATGGAATCTTCAGCCGGCAGCTGGTCCATGAGGGCCGCGTCGATGCGGCCATTCAGCAGATCTTCCACAGCCAGGGGGCAGGACTCATAGAAGCGCAGTTCAAAGGGATAGCCCTTTTCCTTCTGTTCCTGCTTGATGGCGTCGGCTTCGGACGTGCCGCGCTGCACACCCAGCTTGATGGGCTTGGAAAGGATGTCCTTGGGCGTAAGCGTGGAATCTTTCTTCACCAGGAAAACGCGGGAGACCGTCCAGTAAGGATCGGAGAAATCCACCATCTGGCGGCGCTTTTCGGTGATGCTCATGCCGGAGCAGATCATGTCGATCTGCTTGTTGGCGAGGGCGGGCACGATGCCGTCCCATGCCATGGCCTTGTGGGTGACCGTGAAGCCCATGGTCTTGGCGATCCAGTCCATGGAATCGACGTCAAAGCCGGCGGGCTTGCCGGTTTTTTCGTCGATGTAGGCAAAGGGCGGATAGTTGGCGTCAATGCCGTTGACGTAGGTTTTGGCAAAGGCAGGCACAGCGGCCAGCAGGCCCAGCAGCACAGTACAGACAAAGAACTTTTTCATGGTGGAAAACCCCATTTCTGAAAAACAGCCGCAGGCGCGGCAGAACGGGATTTTTCTAGCAGATGGCCGCCCCGGGCGCAAGCCCCGGGACCTTTCCCTTGAGTTATGCTGAGGATGGGTATATACAATGCCGACCTCATTTGACGGATTTCTCATGCTCGTGAAGTTTTCTCCCACCATATTCCTGCGTCGGGCAGGTCTTCCCCCGCAACAGTTCATCCTGTGCCTTGGGGACACGCTTACTCTGCTTTTCGTCTCCGCGCTGGTGCTGCTCGCGCGGACCCTCTTCGGCGGCGTCGAGCTTGGGCAGTACGCCTGGATGGCGCTGTTCATCCTTGTGCTCATGCCGGTCATCGGCTTTTTGTTCGGCCTGTATCAGACGCTCCCGCTGCCGCCGTACCGTGAGTTGCGGTCGCTCGCGCTGTCCGCGAGCATGGTGTTCGCCCTGCTGCTGCTTTCCCTGTTCGCGGGCAAGAGCAGCATGACCTACTCGCGTCTGGCCCTGCTGGGGGCCTGGGGGCTGAGTTGTCTGGCGCTGCCCGGCTGGCGCTATCTGGCCCGTCGCTGGTGGGGGCGCCGCCGCTGGTGGGGCGCGCCGCTCATCATTTTTGACCGCAGCCGCCGGGGCCGGGCGTTCTGGCATTACCTCAAGCGCAATCCTCAGCATGGTCTGTTGCCCTGCGACATCATGGACCTGCCCGATGACAGGGAGCAGCTGGCGGCCCGGCTCAGCGCATGCGCGCAGCGGCATCCCGACGCCATCGCCCTGGTGCTGCATGACGGCACGCATGATGTGGACGGCGGTTATCTTTCGCTGGTCAGCCGCTATTTCGGCAAGACACTTGTGGTCCCCCGCTTTGACGCCGGCATGCAGCACTTCTGGCTGACGCCGTGCGACCTTGGTCTGCATACCGGGCTGTTGGTCAAGCAGAATCTGCGCAGCCGCTGGCGTCGGCGGCTGAAGCGGCTGCTGGATCTGGGCATCTGTCTGCCGCTGGCCGTGATCCTCCTGCTGCCGGGGCTGTGCATTGCGCTGGCCATCCGTCTGGACAGCCCGGGGTCGGCCATCTACCGGCAGCGGCGCATAGGACAGGGCGGAAGGGAGATCCGCATTTGCAAGTTCAGGACCATGATGTCCGATGCCGACGCGGCGCTTGCGCGCTTTCTGGAAGAGCGGCCCGAGCTCAGGGCGGAATGGGAGCGGGACCATAAACTCAGGCAGGATCCGCGTATAACCCGCGTGGGCGCTTTCTTGCGCAAGACCAGTCTTGACGAGCTGCCGCAGCTCATCAATGTGCTGGTCGGCGATATGAGCCTTGTGGGACCGCGCCCCATCGTGGAGAGCGAGCGGAAAAAATACGGCCATGTGTACGAGAATTACTGCCGGGTCCGGCCTGGCGTCACCGGTCTCTGGCAGGTCTCCGGGCGCAACAACACCACATATGAGGAGCGTGTGGCCCTGGACAACTATTATGTGACCAACTGGTCGGTCTGGATGGATCTCTGGATCCTCGGCAAGACGCCCTTCGTGGTGCTGACCGGCTACGGGGCCTACTAGGGGCTGTTTCTAAAAAGTTTATTGCAGCCAAATCAGACAGGCCGCCAACATGACGTTTGCCCGGAATGTTGCG
>NZ_CALUYG010000077.1 GCF_944324935.1 uncultured Desulfovibrio sp.
CTGGTCAGAGTGTTGGCAACGTTGGTGGCCATTCCGTTGTGATTGATATACATAACATTCCTCCATGAATGTCTGTATGGGAGTTGATTCGCGGCCCGCATCCTTGCGGGCATAGCCTGTTACCTAGCTTATCGACGCTCCGTTCCGCGCCATTAGGGACGAAGAAAAATTTTTTTTGCATTAAAAAATGCGTGCGGTCAGCCGGACTGACCGCACGCATGCGCTTATATCGTCGTGTCCGCCGGCAGGCGGACTAGCAGGAAGCGCCCACCAGGCGCAGCAGACGCACCAGCTGGTTGGTGAAGCCGGCTTCGTTGTCGTACCAGACGATGAGCTTGAGCAGGGTCCCGTCCATGACCTGGGTGGTCAGGGAGTCCACCACGCCGCCGTGGGTGTCGGCCTTGAAGTCGATGGAGACCAGCGGCTCCTCGCAATAGCCGAGATTATCCTTGAGCGGACCTTCACAGGCCGCCTTGAGAGCGGCGTTCACCTCTTCGGCGGTGGTGCTCTTTTCCAGTTCGCAGGTGAGGTCCACCAGCGAGATGTCCGGGGTGGGCACGCGCACGGCCATACCGTCCAGTTTGCCCTTGAGTGCGGGGATCACGAGGGCCGTGGCCTTGGCCGCGCCGGTGGAGGTGGGGATCATGGACACGGCGGCGGCACGGGCCCGGCGCAGATCCTTGTGGGAGCCGTCGAGGATGCGCTGGCTCATGGTATAGGAATGGATGGTGGTCATAAGGCCGTGTCTGATGCCGAAGACATCGTTGATCACCTTGGCCGCGGGGGCCAGACAGTTGGTGGTGCAGGAGGCGGCGGAGATGACGCTGTGCGCGGCGGCGTCATAAACGCTGTCGTTGACGCCCATGACGATGGTGGCGTCGGCTTCCTTGCAGGGCGCGGAGACCACGATCTTTTTGGCGCCGCAGGCCAGATGCAGGGCGGCGTCGTCGCGCTTCTTGGCGGTACCGGTGGTTTCCACCACAAGATCGATGCCCAGTTCCTTCCACTGCCATTCGCCGGTCTTGCAGCGGGTCACGGTGATGTGACGTCCGTTGACGATGATGCCGTCCTCGTCATGGCCCACAGTGCCGGCGAACGTCCCGTAGACGGAATCGTATTTGAACAGATGCGCAAGGGCGGCGTTGTCCGCGCGGGCATTGATGGCGGTGACGACCACGTCCTGCGAATCCGCCATGAGACGCAGCAGATACCGTCCGATGCGACCAAAACCATTGACACCAAGTTTGACGGCCATTGTGTACTCCTCTTGTCGTCTGGATGTAGGGACGGGATCAGGCCTTGCCGGACGATCCCATGACATTGCGGATCTTGTGCGCGACCATCTGCTTGACGGCCTCGCGGGCGGGCTTCAGGTAGGCGCGCGGGTCGAAATCTTCGGGGTGCTCCACAAGATGGCGGCGGATGGAGGCCGTGAGGGCCAGGCGGATGTCCGTGTCCACGTTGATCTTGCAGACGCCGAGCGAGGCGGCGCGGCGCAGCATGTCTTCCGGCACGCCCCTGGCGCCGCCGACCTTGCCGCCGTACTGGTTGCAGAGGTCCACGAATTCCTGCGGCACGCTGGAGGCGCCGTGCAGCACCAGCGGATATTCCGGCAGGCGGCGGCTGATCTCCTCAAGGCGTCCGAAATCCAGTTTGGCCTCACCCTTGAATTTGTACGCGCCATGACTCGTGCCGATGGCGACGGCCAGGGAGTCGCAGCCCGTGCGCTCCACGAAGTCCACGGCCTGGGCCGGATCGGTGTAGACGTGCTCGGCGGAGCTCACATGTTCTTCCACCCCGGCAAGCTTGCCCAGTTCGGCTTCGACCCAGACGCCGCGGGCATGGGCGTACTCCACCACCTTGCGGGTCAGCGCCACGTTCTCCTCATAGGGAAGATGCGAGCCATCGATCATCACGGAGGTGAAGCCGCCGTCGATACAGGCGGCGCACATCTCGAAGTCCGGCCCGTGGTCAAGATGCACCACCACCGGCACGTCGGGATCTTCGGCCAGGGCGGCCTCCACCAGCTTCATAATGTAGGTCTGGCCAGCGTATTTGCGGGCGCCGGCGGACACCTGAAGGATCACCGGGGACTTTTCCGCGGCGGCGGCCTGCATGATGCCCTGGACGATCTCCATATTGTTGACGTTGAAGGCGCCCACGGCGTACTGGCCCCGGTAGGCGGCGGCGAACATTTCTTTCGGCCCGATAAGCGGCATGACTTCCTCCTGAAAGGGTATATGGATCGACATGGCCGTGACGCCATGTCCGGCACTCTTCCACGCTGGCAGTATACCCTGATTGCCAGAAAAAGAAAATCCCCGCCCTCGGCGACGGGCGGAGAGCCGGGATGCCGCGGCCCATGCACGGGGGCCGCGGCCAGTCAGGCCGGCGCGGGGAGGCGGCGCCGGCCGGCCAGCGCGGCATAGGCCTGTTCCGCATTGTAGCTGCTGCGTACGAGGGGCGCGGAAAAAACGAAGGGGATGCCCAGCTCTTGTCCCCTGCGGGCATACTCGGCAAAAACGTCGGGATGGACATAGCGCTCCACCGGCGGATGCCGGCGTGAGGGACGCATGTACTGCCCGATGGTCACGATGTCGCATCCCGCGGCGGCGAGATCCTCCAGCACGCCGTGGACCTCGTCATCCGTTTCGCCCAGGCCCACCATAAGGCCGCTCTTGCTCACATGCCCGGCCTCCCGGACCCGGCGCAGCAGCTCGAGGCTCTGCCCATAGTCCGCCTGCGGCCGGATGCGGGCATACTGGGCCGGCGGCGTTTCCACATTGTGGTTGATGATGTGGGGCGCTGCCGCCATGACGGTTTGCAGGGCGGATGCGCTGCCCTGAAAGTCCGGGATGAGGACTTCGATGGTGGGGCAGGGCTCGCAGCACTGGCGGATGGCCCTGATGGTGGCGGCAAAATGGCCGGCGCCGCCGTCGGGCAGATCGTCCCGGGTGACGGAGGTCACCACCGCATGGCGCAGGCCCAGGGCCGCCGTTGCCCGGCCCACGCGGGCGGGCTCGCCGGGATCCGGCGACCGCACCGTGCCGCTGCCGATGTTGCAGAAGGCGCAATTGCGGGTGCAGGTCTCGCCGAGGATGAGGAAGGTCGCCGTCCCGCGCGAGTAGCATTCGAACATGTTGGGGCACTTGGCGCTCCGGCAGACGGTATGCAGCTCCAGGTCCCGGACGAGCGCTCCCGTGGCGCCGTAGGCGGGGTCACAGGGCAGCCTGACGCGCAGCCAGGGGGGGATGCGCAATGAGGGCCTGGAATTCTCGGGCACAGACATCTTTGACCTCCTGCGGGGAAAGGGATGCGTCGTTGCGCTCCCGGCTCAGGGATGTGGGGTGCGCGTCGGCAAGACCGCACAGGGTAATGGCGTCGAACAGGGAAAGGTCCCGGCCCACATTGAGCGCGAAACCGTGGAACGTCACCCAGCGCCGTACCCCCAGGCCGATGGAGCAGAGCTTCCCCCGGCCGATCCAGACGCCGGGAAAGCCCGGCCGTCGGGCGGCCGTCACGCCGAAGGCGGCCGCCGTGCGGATGACGGTTTCTTCCAGCAGATGCACGAAGCCGTGCAGTCCGCCGGTCCGCCTGCCGATGCGGACGATGGGATAGCCCACGAGCTGACCGGGGAAATGACAGGTGATGTTGCCGCCGCGCTCCGTTGCCGCCAGTTCGATGCCGCGCCGGGCAAGCTCCTCCTCGCTGAGGTGCAGATGCTCCAGGCCGCCGTGCCTCCCCAGGGTGACGACCGGCGGGTGCTCCACCAGAAAGAGGGTGTCCTCCGCGCCCTGCCGCACTTCCTCGTGCCGGGATCGCTGGATCTCCAGGGCCTGCCGGTACGGCATCCTGCCAAGATCGATGATGATGATGGCCATGTTCCTCCTGTCTGGTCGCCCGGCACGGCGGCATGTCCCGCCGCGCCCAGGCGGGATGTGCGCGCCGGGGCGGCTATGCCGGCTGTCCGTCCTCGGGGCTCGCCTCTTCGAAATGGCAAGCCCGGTTGCGGCCGGTCTTCTTGGCCGCATACAGGGCGCTGTCGGCCCGGGCCAGCAGCTCTTCCACATGGGTGATGTCGCCCTGATCCCGCGAGGCCACGCCCACGCTGATGGTCAGCACGCCCGTATCCTGCCCGGGATGGGGGATGTGCAGCCGCTCCACGGCATCCCGCAGACTTTCGGCAACGGCCATGCCCCCCTCTCTGTTCGTTGCGGTCAGCAGGGCCACGAACTCTTCGCCGCCGTAGCGGAAAGTCTTGTCCGTGGCGCGTGCACAGTTCTGCCGTACCATACGCGCCACGGTCTGCAGGGCCACGTCCCCGGCCAGATGGCCGAGCGTGTCGTTGTACCGTTTGAAGTTGTCCACATCCACCATCAAGACGGCAAGGGCGTTGGTCTGCCGGTCTTTCTGGATGGCCTGATCCAGCGCGCGCCTGTTGCCGAGGCCGGTGAGGTCGTCGGTCAGGCTCAGGCCGGCAAAGCGTTCCCGCTCCTGCTCAAGCTGGCCGGAGCGCTGATGCAGATCGTTGAGATAGGCATTGAGGCTCGGCAGGATGTCGATGATGCTGGAAAGCTCCTCGATGCAGGTCTGGGGAAGGCGCGGCATGCCCTGTCCGCCGCGCATGGCGCGCAGGATCTCCGTGGTGCGGCGAAGCGGCAGGAATATCTGTTGCTGCAGGGCCGCGAAGAACAGCAGCAGGAAGAGGGCCGTGCCGATGCCGAGCATGGTGAAGATGCTGCGGATGCGGCGGGTCTCGTTGTCGATGGTCTCCATGCCTTCGTAGATGCCGCGGGCCTCCACGGAGGAGGCCTCCACGCTCAGGCTGACCAGCACCTGATCGATGTCCTGCACGAGCATATCGAAATGTTCCTGAGTGCGCCGTATCTCCTGCTGTTTTGCCCCGAGCTGCTGCCAGGTCTTTTCCAGGGCGTCGCATGGCTTCCGGGTTTCAGGGTGAAGGGGCGCATGCTTGAGGCAGGCGGAGAAGAGCTGGTCGACGGAATCGGCGATGAAGGCGTAGGTGCCCGTCACCAGCGAAAGATGGGCCGACTGCTGGGGCGGGGGCGCGGCCAGAAGCGGAAATTGCGTCTCGTCCCATTCGATGTGTTCGGCGAGCCGCCCCAGCTCGAGCAGGAAGCGCAGCTCCTGGCGCCGCACCCGCTCCACCAGTTCAAAGAGCGCCAGCCGCGAGGCCATCAGCTCATCCAGAAGGGGGTAGACCTTGTCCAGCACGGCGGAGAAGCCGGGGTTGCTGAACCCGGCATCCGCCAGCAGCATACGCAGGGAGGTGGAAGACTGCTGCAGCTGCCGGGTATTGATGGCAAAACGCATCTGGGCGGCATTGAGCCGCATATGTTCGATGTTGAGCAAAAATTGCTGGCGTTGCAGGATATTGGGCAAATGGTCGTGGGCGGCGGCATTGGCCATGCTCTCGATGCGTTGCAAGGTGCAGAGCATGTACGCCTGGAACACGAGCAGCACGAGCATGACGATCAGTGTGGACAGTCCGAATGTCCTGATTCCGATACGTATGGAGCCCATGTCCCTTTCTAGTAGATGCTGAAGGGGAAGTATTTGCGCATGATCCGCTCATATTCTCCGGTGACGCGCAGGGTGAGGATGGCCTGATTGATGCGCCCCACCAGTTCGGGATGCCGCATGCTGACGGCCACGCAGGAGCCGCTGGGATTTTTTCGCGGCAGGACGGGATTGCCCAGCATGACGAAGCCCGCCCCCTCGGGCGACCCGAGGAAGTCCATGCCCGGGAAGCCGTCGATGAGCACCACGTCCACCCGTCCCCTGACCAGGGCATCCAGCATTCCCTTGTGGGACTCAAAGCCCATCACGACGGCTTTGCCCCGCCAGTTCGCGCGCAGGGCCGCCATCTGCATGGAATCATGCTGGGCAGCCAGCACCTTGCCCTCCAGCCCCGCCTCATCCAGGCGGATGCCGGGCCTGCCGATGTACAGGGAGTGGGAGCGGTAATAACTGTTGGAAAAGAACATGATGCGGCTGCGTTCTTCCGTCACGCCCAGCCCGGCCACGGCCATATCCAGGGACTGCGAGGCCATCCCCGCAAGGATGGCGCGCAACGGCAGAGAGACCGTGCGGCACGTCGCGCGCAACTGGCGGCAGAGCGCCGCGGCGAATTCCACATCGAAGCCCACCAGATCCCCCTGCTCATCCGTATAGGAAAACGGAGGATAATTCTGCAGGACAGCCACACTCAGCTCGTTTCCGGCATGCGCGTCCTCTGCCCTGCCGCCCGCAAGCGTCAACAGGAACAGCAGACAGAACGTCATGAAAGACCGGCTCAGGGGAAAGCGTTGTTTCATAACGGGACCGTTGGGAATCCTTTTCTTCCGCCGGATGACGGCGGAAGAGTCGACAAGCCATGTCCCCTTGCAAAGCGGCCGTCAGGCGGCGCATGGCGGCCGTCGCATCGCGGGGGACATTTTTTTCATACACGGCGGCGGACGTCTCTGCAAGAGCGCCGGATCGCGGAGGCTGGAGGCATCCGGCCGGGCGGGCCGGCGTGCCGAGCGGGCCGGGCTAGGCCTGTTAACACTATTTAAGAGACTCAACGATTAAGGCAAACATGATGAATCCCAGAAACAAGGCATCCAGTTTGT
>NZ_CALUYG010000078.1 GCF_944324935.1 uncultured Desulfovibrio sp.
AGCGGCAAGGAGGACGGCGGCGGCAAGCAGAAAGAGGATGCACACGAATCTCATGGCGGCTCCTAGAGCTTCGGGGGGAGGTAGTCCGGCGCAAGGTCCGGGAAGATCTCATCCGGCCATTTGCCGCCGAAGGCGGTCTTGAGTTTGGAGGACTTGGCGAGGCTTTTTTCGCGGGTCGTGACGATGTTCGGCGGCAGGGGATATTTTTTGAAGAGATCAGGAGTGTGGGTACCGGGGTTTGCTTTCAGCTTCTTCCAAAGTTTGTGAAACGCTTCGGAGTAGGTGCAAAAAGGAGGCGAGGATGCCAGAAAGCCGAGGGTGTGGACAACGGCATCAGGCTTGTAATTGGGATGGAATATGTCGTACAGTTCAAAGGCGGCCATGGGGTGTCCCAGGGCGGCCCCCCGATAGAAGTATTCCACCGCCTTATAGTAACTGTTGAACATCTTCAGGTAGATGCCGATCTCATAGGCAGCCTCGCCGTGGCCCTGGCGCGTGGCGCAGACCAGGTAACGCAGGCCGCGGATATCCTGATCCTTCGGGTAGAGGTAGTGATAGCCCAGCTTGCACTGGGCATTGGGCTCGCCGAGGTCCGCGGCCTTGTGGAGGAATTCGTCATCCCGTTCCATGATATAGCGGGCGTACCAGCCGCTGCCCACGTTCATGGCGATGAGCTGATCCGCCAGTTCCCGGGCCTTCCCCCAGTCCTTGGGCGTGCAGGTGCCGTACAGGTAGCAGGCCAGAAGGTTGTTCATGGCTTTCCAGTGGCCCATTTCCGCGGCTTTCCGATAGCCGTCGGCCACTGTCTGTTTTTCCTCTGGGCTAAGGTCGCCGCGCTTTTCCAAGGCGCGGGCGGCCTGGAAGATCTTGTCTGCCTCCGGCGGCAGGGGCGGGACGTGATCCGCCATGCGGACGCATTCCCAGGAGGGGGGACGCCAAGCCCATCAAGAAAGCTCATGAAGCTTCTTTCGGGGTACGGCCCTGGATCCCGGCCTTTTGCGCCAAGGCCCGTGGAACTGAGGCAGCCCGGCAGAGCGGCAAGGAGGACGGCGGCGGCAAGCAGAAAGAGGATGCACACGAATCTCATGGCGGCTCCTGGAAAAATTCAACTTTGAAGTATTATAGCATGTTCCGTTTGAAACGCAAAGCCTTTCAAACGGAACATGCGCTAACCGGCCCGCAAGGGAACGAGGATGCCAAAAGCAAACGGCCGGGCCCTGGCGGATGCCGGGGCCCGATGTCCGCGACGGAAAAGAGACATGGCGCGGAAGACGGGGATGTGCTGAAAATATACTCCTTGAAATATTGGCAGGTTGTGATTTGCCCGCCGTCGGATGACTTGCCAATGCCCTGCCTCTGCGCTAAGGAGAATTAAGAGAAACTCCGCTGCCTGCGCATCGGTTGCCGAAGGCGCGGAAGGCGAAATGTTTTCGCTGTTTCTCCAGACCAAGGAGTCTCAACGTGAAGAAAATCATTGCCGCTTTGGCACTGGCTTTGTCGCTGGCTGCCGGGACTGCGCCCGCACTGGCTGCGGAAGGAGCCGCACGGCCTGCCAATCCCGTTGATCAGTTCACGGGCACGGTATGGATGCAGACCAGCCATGACAACAAGGCCGCCTTCCTTTTCGGCATTGATACGGCCATTACGGTGGAATACTTTGTGAACAGCAGAGCCGCCGAAAAGGCCGCCAAGGAAGGCAAGGCCCCTTCTTCCAATCTTTCCCGCTTTGAAAAGGGCTGGATGACCGCCATGAAGGATATGAGCCGCGATCAGGTCATCGACAAGATCGACGCCTGGTATGTCGCGCATCCTGACAAGCAGGATATCCCTGTGATGAACGTGATCTGGTTCTCCCTTATCAAGCCTGCACTGGCGGCCTCCAAGTAGCGCCGCTTTGAGGAGTTTTTCCATGAAAAAATTGTTTGCGGGCGCATTGCTCGTGGTCATGTGTTTTGGCGGTTTTGGTTGCACCAATATGAGCCGCACCCAGCAGGGTGTGGCCAGCGGCGCGGCTCTCGGCGCGCTGGGCGGCGCCGGCGTGGCGGCCATTGCCGGCGGTTCCGCCGGCTGGGGCGCGCTTGCGGGCGCCGGCGTCGGCGCACTGGCGGGCGGCATCGTGGGCAACAATCAGGAACACCGCAACCGCTACAGCTGGTAAGCGCTGTCCTTTTCGCACTGTCTGCAAAGGCGGGCCTCGGCCCGCCTTTTTTGCGTGCCTCCGCGTGGGCTTCCCCGCGCCGTTGGGCCGTTACAGCAACGCGGCGGACAGTCTGTGCCGGATGCGTTACGGAAGCTTTCCGTCCTCCCCTGCCCACATATCGGCGGGAAAGAAGAACAGGCGGCAAACTTCCAGAGAAGTCTGCCGCCTGCATCTGTGCGTTGCGACCAGGGGCTGTCGGTGCTTATTTTGCAAATTATTTCAATAGATAAGGAGGTGTTCCTCACAAGCTCCGCTTGCCCTCGGAGACGAGGGGCCTCGTCCCCCCAATACCTCGCCAAAGCGCCGCTACAGGAAGTCAGGATCGACGGCGGCACGGCCAGCGCCGGTCATAATGCGCATGAAATGCAGATAATGTTCCTCCACCGGGATGATGGGGAAGCGCAACCCGCAGGATTCGCAAGGGATGAGCCGGGCTTCCGTGGGGTTGCCCACGGCGGCATGCCAGCCGCATTGCGGGCAGGTGTAAAAAAAGATCACCTCCATGCCGGCCGGGGGCACAGGCTGCACGGGACGCTTGGGCGTGCTCATGGCCGGACCTCCTTCGCGGACTGCGCCAGTGGCGTTCCGTTCATTTCCGCCGGGACGTCCATGCCCCAGAGGCGCAGGAGCGTGGGGGCCACATCGGCCAGCTTGCCGTCGGCCAGGCAGCGGGGCGCGCCGCCGGCCGCATCCAGCAGGATACAGGGCACGGGATTGGTGGTATGCGCCGTCTGCGGGGAGCCGTCGGGCGCGATCATGACTTCGCAGTTGCCGTGGTCGGCAATGAGCAGCAGCCGTCCGCCACGGGCACGGACGGCGTCGGCCATGCGGCCCACGCATTCGTCCACCACAGTGCAGGCCTGCACCGCGGCATCCAGCTTGCCGGTGTGGCCGACCATGTCTCCATTGGCAAGGTTGCAGACCACAAGATCGTATGTGCCGCTGTTCCAGGCTTCCACGAATCTGTCCGTGACCTCGCGGGCACTCATGGCGGGCTTGAGGTCATAGGTAGCCACATCGCGCGGAGATTCCACGAGGATGCGGTCCTCGCCGGCAAAGGGTTCTTCCCGTCCGCCGTTGAAGAAGTAGGTGACGTGGGCGTATTTTTCCGTTTCGGCAAGGCGGAGCTGCCGCAATCCCGCGCGGGCGACCACCTCGCCAAGACCCATGTGCACCGTTTCCTTGGGATAGGCCACGGGGAAGGTGAAATCCGCCTCGTACGGCGTCATGGAGGCCAGCGCGCAGCGCTGCGGGCGCGCGCCGCGATCGAAGCCGTCGAAGTCGTCCGCGCTGAAGGCCCGCGCCAGTTCGCGCATGCGATCCGCCCGGAAGTTGAAGAAAAAGAGGCCGTCGCCATCCTGCACGCAGGCATGGGCAACGTCCGCCACGCGTACCGGCTTGACGAATTCGTCCGTTACGCCGGCGGCATAGGATGCCTGCATGGCGGCTCCGGCACTCGCTGTCGTGTTGCCCTGCCCGTGCACGAGCATGTTCCAGGCTTCGGCCACCCGATCCCAGCGCTTGTCGCGGTCCATGGCGTAAAAGCGCCCCGTCAGCGTGGCGATGCGCACGTCGGAGAGCGGACGGACGGCCTCCTCCAGCTGGCGCACATAGTCCGCACCGCTTTGGGGCGGCGTATCGCGCCCATCCATGAAGCAGTGGATGCGGACGGGCACGCCCGCTTCGGCGGCCATGCGGCAGAGCGCTTCAAGGTGGCGGATATGGCTGTGCACGCCGCCGTCGGAAAGCAGGCCGGCCAGATGCAGCACGCCGCCGGAGGCCCGTACCGCGTCCAGCAGGTCGCGCAGGACGGCATTCTGGAAAAAGGAGCCGTCTTCCAGGGCCACGTCGATGCGGGTCATGTCCTGATAGACGATGCGCCCGGCGCCGATGTTGAGATGCCCCACCTCGGAATTGCCCATGTAGCCCGCGGGCAGGCCCACTTCCCGGCCCGAGGCCGCAAGACGACTGTGCGGGCAGGCGGCTGTCAGGGCATCCAGATGCGGGGTCGCGGCCAGGGCGGGCGCGTTGCCGGGCCCGGCGGGGGCGATGCCCCAGCCGTCCAGGATGAGCAGCAGGGTCGGTACGGGGCGGCTCATGCCTGTTCTCCCCGGCCGAGCAGAGCCGCCGCGCCGTCGCCCCAGAGGGCTTCCAGCTTGTAGAGATCGCGTACGGAATCCTGAAAGATATTGATGACGATATCGTTGCAGTCCACCAGGATCCACTGGCCGGCCGTGTAGCCTTCCATGCGCAGATATTCAAAGTTGTTTTCGGCGCACAGGGCGGAAATGCCGTCGGCGAGGCTCTGGGCATGGCGAACCGATGTGGCGGAGGCGATCAGCAGGGCGTCGGTAAAGGCTCCCTTCCCGGCCAGATCGATGCTCTCCACATGCTGGGCCTTGTGGCCCTCCAGCCAGGCCCGCATGACGGCCAGCTTTTCCAGAGTGGGCATCAACGAATATTTTTTGGGCGTAGTCGTTTGCATGAGCAAGCACATACCCCAAAGCGCGCGCAAGGGCAATCCCGCCGCCGCCCCTTGCGGGCCGGGACGCTCCGCCCCCCTTGACCGTTCTCCCCTTTTGGGGCATGCCAGAAAAAGGATCTTTTTTTCCCAAGGAGAAGTGCCGTGCTGTTCAATATCCGTCAGGAAACGCTGCCCCGCGAGGACCTTGAAGCCTTGCAGCTGCGCCGTCTGCGGGACCTCTGCTCCCGCGTGTACGCCAATGTGCCCTTTTACCGCAAACGCTTTGAAGAGACCGGCATCACCCCTGCCGACATCAAGTCCCTTGCCGACGTGAAGCTGCTGCCCTTCACGGAAAAACAGGATCTGCGCAACTACTATCCCTTTGGTCTGTTTGCCGTGCCGCGCGACAACATCGTCCGCCTGCACGCTTCCAGCGGCACGACGGGCAAGGCCGTGGTGGTGGGCTATACCCGGCGCGACCTGGAGACCTGGGCGGAAGTGGCGGCCCGCAGCCTTGCCGCCGCCGGCGTGAACCATACGGATACCGTCCATGTGGCCTACGGGTACGGCCTGTTCACGGGAGGCCTCGGCGCGCATGGCGGAGCCGAGCACCTCGGCGCGACGGTGGTCCCCGCCTCCGGCGGTTCCACCCGTCGTCAGGCCTATCTGCTGCGCGACTTCGGGGCCACGGCCCTGTGCTGTACCCCCTCCTATGCCCTGCACCTCTGGGAAGCCGGACAGGAGGCAGGCATCGACTTCCGGGAACTGCCCCTCAGGACAGGCGTTTTCGGCGCCGAACCCTGGACAGAGGAGATGCGGCAGGACATCGAGCAGAAAATGGGCGTCAACGCCATGAACATTTATGGTTTGTCCGAGGTCATGGGCCCGGGCGTGGCCATGGAGTGCCTCGACGCCAAATACGGCATGCACCTCTGGGAAGACCATTTCCTGCCGGAGATCATCGATCCCGTGACCGGCGAGGTGCTGCCGGCCGGCGAAGTCGGCGAACTCGTCATCACGACCCTGACCAAGGAGGGCATCCCTCTCATCCGTTACCGTACGCGGGACATCACGAGCCTCGACTACACCCCCTGCCGCTGCGGACGCACACATGTACGCATCACCCGCATCAGGGGCCGTTCGGACGATATGCTCATCATCCGCGGGGTCAACGTCTTCCCGCAGCAGATCGAAAGCATCCTTATGGAAAGCGAGGGGCTCACCCCCAACTATCAGCTGGTGGTGGACCGCGTGCACAATCTGGATACGCTGGAAGTGCAGGTGGAAGTGGATGAAGCCCTCTTTGCCGATGAGATCCGCAAGCTGCAAAGTCTTGAGGGCCGCATCCAGAAGACCATCAAGGAATTCCTCGGCGTCAGCACCAAGGTACGCCTCATGGAGCCGCATTCGCTGGACCGCTCCGAGGGCAAGGCCAAGCGCATCATCGACAAGCGGCTGGAAAAGTAGGCAGTTTTTGTTTTTCCCAAAAAAGATGGGAAAAATGAAAAGCTTTTGTTGACAGAACGACGGAGGGAGCGTAATGTCTTTCTTCGTTGAGCGGGAGTAACTCAGTGGTAGAGTGCAACCTTGCCAAGGTTGAAGTCGCGGGTTCAAATCCCGTCT
>NZ_CALUYG010000079.1 GCF_944324935.1 uncultured Desulfovibrio sp.
GGTACCCATGACGGCTGTGCTCTATCAGGCTATTTTTCGGGATGCCGAGGGCAATCGTCTGCTGGCGCTGCTCGGCTGGCACTTCTACCGCCAGTGGCAGACCGCCCGGGAGCTGGAAGCCCGGCAACAGGCCGAACTGGCCGCCGTGCGGGAACGCAACGACGCGCTGGAGGCCTACCTGAAGATGCTGCGGGATCTGCTCGCGCAGGACCCCTGCGTCATCAAGGAAAAACTGCCCACCCTGCCGCCGCCCCCGGCGGGCGTTCCCGGCATGCCGCTCATGCTGCCCGGCGATCCCGCTGAACCGTCCGCTTCGAAGGGCGGCGATGCCGAGGCGCAACCGCCACAGGCTCCTCTGCCGCCCGCCCAGCCTCCCCGGCAGGAAGTGACGCCCGCCACGCGGGCCGACACCCTGCCCCATCTGCTGGAACAGGGGACGGTGCTCGTCCTTGCCCAGCAGTCGCACGGACTTTCCATGGGCTCGGGCTTCTTCATCTCGCAACGGCACATCGTCACCAACGGGCATGTGGTGGGCGACGCCGCGCAGGCCCTCGTCACCAACAAGGCCACCGGCAAGGTGCTGGCGACCCGCATCTCCCATCGCATCGAAGAGGGCGGGTACGATGTCGCCGTGCTGGAGCTGGAGGCCCCCGCGCCCATCACCCCGCTGTCCTTCTGCTTCAGCGTGCAGCGCACCGAACGGGTGAGCGCCTGGGGCTTCCCCGGCGCGGTCACCGGCGATGATCCCAAGTTCAAGGCCCTGCTGGAAGGCAATGCCGCGTCCGTGCCGGAGGTGGTCTATTCCGACGGTTCGGTCAATGTGGTGCAGGAGCGCGATCCCGCCATCATCGTGCATTCGGCCACGGTGTCGCAGGGCAGCAGCGGCGGCCCGCTGGTCAACCAGGCCGGACAGGTCGTGGGCATCAACACCTTCATCAAGCTGGACGGCGAATCCTACCGGCAATCCAGCATCGCCGTGGTCAGCAGCGCGGTGGCCCGCCTTCTCCAGCAATGGAAGGTAGGCTATCGTGAGGCCGGCCCCGCCGCGGAGACCGCGCCTCAGCCGGCCGGCGACGCCGGGAAGGCCGACGCGAAGGCGGGAAAGAAGGCGGAGAGCACGTCCCCCCCGGCAACGCCCGCCTCCCCCAGGGAGAGCCCCGCCGCTTCGACGGGAGGCTAAGGCATGGCCCTCGCGCAGACCCATCTTGCCCGCACGGACCGCGGCGACATGCAGGCGCTGGCGGTACGCGGCATCTTTGCCACGGACTGCCGCCAGCAGCTGCACAGCATCATCAGCCGCGCGCTGGGGCCGCGCTGTGCCGCCCTGCTGGCCGAACCCCAGCATGACGCCGAACAGCGGCACATCGACTGGTACAGCGAGCGCGAGGGCGAGGCACAGCCGGTCAGCGCCCTGCCGCCGGAAGCGGCGCAGGCCGTGCGGGAAAAGGCTTTCCGCTACGCCGCCGCCATTGCCGATCTCGCGCGACAGCGCGCCGCCGCCCCCGATGCCGCCGGCATCGCCGACGAGATGCTGCCCCTGGTGGTGCAACATGCGGGAGAGGACGATCTCTGGAGCGTGGACGGCGAGCCTGTCCTCATCAACTGGGGCTTCGCGCCCGCCCGACCGGGCGCGCAGGCGCAGGACCTTTCCCGTCCGGGCCTGACACCGCCCGCCGCTCCCCTACCGCCAGCGTCCGGGACCATCCCCACAGCCGACGCTCCCGGCGTGCCGGGCGGCTGCCTCCGCTGGCTGCTGCCGCTGCTGCTCCTCCTGCTGCTGCTCTGGCTCGCGCTGGCCGCATTCGGCCTGCTGCCGTCGCCCCTGCCCGCCGCCTGCCTGCCGCAGCCGGATGGCAAGGTGCTGGAACGGGAAAAACAGCGCGGCTCGCTGCAGGAAGCGGAGCTCGAGGCCCTCTACCGGCAGTTGCAGGAACGCACCTCCCTGTGCGACCCGCCCGCGGCGTCCCCCGCCCCCGCGCCGGCCACCGTGGAACCCTTTTTCGGCGAAAGCCCTCGCGAGGCTCCCGCGCCCGCGCCCAAACCCGAACCCAAACCCAAACCCGCGCCCAAGCCGCGCAAGGGCGACAGCATGGAGATCCCCAAGGATGCCGCCCGGGAAAAGGATCTGGGATTCCTCGAAGGCTGCTGGGCCAGCGAAACAGGCCTGACCGCCGTCCCTTCCGGCAAGCCGGTGGTCGTGGAATACTGTTTTGACAAAAACGGCAACGGCAAGCGCTACGAACATGTGGAAGGCCGGGAAAGCTGCGTGGGGCCGGGCCGGGCCCGCTTCCAGGGCAACCGCCTGCACATGGAGTCCCCCTACGCCGAATGCCCCGACGGCACCCGCTTCGTGCCCCACAGCATCGACTGCACCGGCTCCGGCCGTTCCACCCTCTGCAAGGGTCGGGAACATGACAGCGACAATACCCGCTGGACGGCCCGATTCAGAAAACAGTAAAGGATATGCACATGGAGACTTTGCCGCGCTACCTCTCCCCGGTCAGCATCATTCCCGGCGGCTGCCCGCAATTCCTGGATCTGAGCGTGCCGGTGGATGCGCTCAGGAAACTTCGCCGGCATTTCCGGGAAGAAAAAAAGCCCGCCGACGACGGCGCGGGCCGTTACCGCCATTATCTGCGCTGCCTTGCGGAGAGCGACGGCGGCTTCATCGACCAGCTCACCGCCCAGCCCTGCGAACCGGATTACGACATCAACGCCGAGCGCTGTCTGGACATCTGGGAAGGACGCTGGCTGCCCGTCCCCTTCCTGCGTACGCTGGATCAGCTCTGGCCCGACGGCTGCCGCCGCTTTGAGTACGGCCCGTCCAACTGGTCGCGCGCCTATGTCACGCGCGAGGGCTGCCCGCCCGATCAGGCACGCGTCGTCATCGCCTTCGACACGCAGGTGGAGGAACGCCCGGCCGAGGGCGACCGCTACTTCGCCCTCTCGCCGCAGGATGTGGCCGCGCACGGGCATTTTCTGCTGGCCCATCATGTGCGCGACAATTCCTGGTTCCTCAACGAGCCCTGGATAGACGAATGGCTGTCCGGCATCTACGGCGATTACCGGCAGAGCAAGTACCGCGGCCACGGCGCGTGGCGCGACGATTCCCCCTATGTGCTGGAGCACCTTGCCAGCTACCTCACCTGGCTCGAGGCGGTGCGCCTTGCGCTGGACGATCTGGCCGTGCAGGTCATCAATCCCGACCGCGACACGCCAGTGGATGTGGACTTCATCCTCGACATCGGCAACTCCCGCACCACGGGCATCCTGGTGGAGACCCTGCCCCAGCGGCCCACCAATCTCAACGACAGCTACCTGCTGGAGCTGCGCGACCTCGACCAGCCCCAGCATGTCTACGCCGAACCCTTCGAGACCCGCGTGGAATTCGTGGACGCCCTTTTCGGCAACGACGCCCTCAGCCGCCGCTCCGGGCGACAGACGCCGGCCTTTGCCTGGCCGTCCGCCGTACGCATCGGGCCGGAGGCGGCCCGTCTGGCCACGCAGGCCGTCTGCGCCGAGGGCAGCACCGGCATGTCCAGCCCCAAGCGCTACCTCTGGGACGAGCGCCCGTGGCAGCAGACCTGGCGCTTCAATACCGGCGGCAAGAGCGAGCCTATGGTCAGCCGCGGCCTCTTTGCCCGCCAGCTCAACCCGCAGGGCACGCCGCTTGCCTGCTTCGACGATCCGCTCTTCAAACGCAGCGCGGCCCTCAAGAAGCAGCAGCCGGAGCCCATTTTCGAATCCCTCTTCACGCGCTCCTCGCTTATGATGTTTATGATGGGCGAGATCATCACCCAGGCCCTCATCACCATCAACTCCCCGGCCATCCGCTCCCGCCGCGAGCTGCCCAATGTGCCGCGCCGTCTGCGGCGGCTCATCTTCACCGTGCCCACCGCCATGCCCGTGGCCGAAAAGCGCATCTTCCGGCGCTGGGTGCTCTGGGCCGTGCGCGTCATCTGGGAGGGGCTCGGCTGGTCTCAGTGGTTCGTGCCCGGCAACCTTAAGAACGCCCCCACCATCAACGATTACCGCCGCAGCCCGCAGGTACGCTGCGACTGGGATGAGGCCAGCTGCTCGCAGCTCGTCTATCTCTACAACGAGCTGGCCGTGAAACAGCACGGCGACGCCCACCACCTCTTCCGCCTGCTGGGCAAGCCCCGCGCCGCCTGCGGCGACCGCCCCTGCGTGCGCGTGGCCTCCATCGACATCGGCGGCGGCACGACCGACCTTTCCATCACCACATACGAACTGGCCAGCAGCGAGGGCGAGACCGCCCGCATCGTCCCCCATACGGCCTTCCGGGACGGCTTCAACGTGGCCGGGGACGAAGTGCTGCGAGAAGTGGTGGCCAACCACGTCATCCCGGCGATCAAGGACGCCCTGACGGCCCGCGGCCTCAGCGAGCCGGCGGCCCTGCTGGCCCAGCTCTTCGGCAGGGATGCCATCGGCATCTCGCAGGAGGACCGCAATACCCGCATGCGCCTCGTGCGGCAGATCGCCGTCCCCGTGGCGCTGGGTCTGCTGGCCACCTGCGAATCCACGGAAGACGGCAACAGCGTGCAGACCTGCACCCTGCGCGACTTCTTCCACACCGGCACGGGAACCGATGAAGACAGGGACACGGCAACGGGCTTTGTGCCCGCCCGGCGCGCTCCCTGCCCCCAGGCGGCCATCCTGGACGCCGTTGCCCGCATGGTGCGGCGGCATGCCCCGCAGATCGAGAATTTCAACATGCTGGACGTGCCCATCACCATCAATCCCGCCGCTGTGGACACGACCATCCGCACCACCCTCGGCCCCACGCTCTCGGCACTCTGCGAACTGGTGCATCTCTATGACTGCGACGTGCTCCTGCTCACCGGCCGCCCCAGCGCCTGGAACGGCGTGGTGGCGCAGGTGCTCTCCAAACTGCCCGTGCCGCCGGACCGCATCCTGCCCATGCGGCAATACCATGTCGGCAACTGGTATCCCTTTGCCGATGTGCTCGGCCGCATCACCGACCCCAAGACCACCGTGGTCGTCGGGGCCATCCTCTGCGCCCTGGCCGAAGGTCATCTGGAAGGCTTCTCCTTCGATTCCGGCGCGCTGCGGCTCACCTCCACCGCCCGATACATCGGGGAGCTGGACATCAACAGCAAGCTCTCCGCCCCCAAGGTCTGGTTCACCGTGGACGTGGACAGCAAGGAGGAGACGGAGCTCAGCCATGCGGTCTCCTTCAACGGCCCCCTGACCATCGGCTACCGTCAGCTTGCCGTGGAACGCTGGCCCACCACCCGTTACCACCTGCTGACCTTCGCCACCGAGGCCGCACGCGCCGCCGCCGCGGGCAAGCTGCCCTATACCGTGGAGCTGCGCCTCTCCGTGGAAGGACAGTGGGACGACGACCCCCGCCCCGAGGACCGCGACCGCCGCACCGAAGGGGAATTCACCATCGACAGCGTCACCAACGCCCGCGGCGACAGCGTCAACGTGCGGGATCTGGAAGTGCGCCTGCAGACCCTGCAGCTCGACGAAGGCTACTGGCTCGATACCGGCACCGTCACGACGTAAGCGGTCGTTTGTTTTGGGGGGAAGGGGAAGCCCTCGCCCAAGGGCTGTTGACTCTATCTGCTGTTTGTTTTGGGGGGAGGGGGATCCCCTCGCCTAGGGCCTGTTAACACTATTTAAGAGACTCAACGATTAAGGCAAACATGATGAATCCCAGAAACAAGGCATCCAG
>NZ_CALUYG010000080.1 GCF_944324935.1 uncultured Desulfovibrio sp.
CGCTGGTCAAGCTGGCCAACGACATGAAATTCGCCCTCATCCCCCGCGGCGGCGGCTCCGGGGCCACGGGCGGCGCCGTGCCCGCCCGGCGGCGTACGGTCATCGTCAGCCTTGCGCGGCTGACGCATATCGGCCCCATCGACCTTGAGGCCATGACCGTCACCTGTCAGGCCGGGGCCAACACCCAGGCCGTCATCACCGCCGTGGACGAAAAAGGCGCGCTCTTTTCGGTGGACCCGGCCTCCAAGCAGGCGGCCTCCATCGGCGGCAACGTCTCGGAAAATGCCGGCGGCCCCATGGCCTTCGAATACGGCACAACCCTGGACAATCTGCTCTGGTGGCGCATGGTCACGCCCACGGGCGAGATCATCACCGTGGAGCGCGAAAACCACCCCCGTCACAAGATCCTGCCGGATGAGACGGCCGTCTTCGTGGTCAAGGACGTGAGCGGCGGCGTGCGGAACGTGGTGCATCTGCGCGGGGATGAAATCCGCCTGCCCGGCCTCGGCAAGGACGTGACCAACAAGGCCCTTGGCGGTCTGCCCGGCATGCAGAAGGAAGGGGTGGACGGCATCATCACCGAGGCCTGTTTCATCCTGCATCCCAAGCCGCGCTACAAGCGCGTGATGGTGCTGGAATTCTTCGGGCGCTCCATGCACCCGGCGGCCGTGGTGGTGCGCGAGCTCGTGAGCCTTCGCAACCGCATCCGTGAAGAGGGCGACTACGCCCACCTGTCCGCGCTGGAAGAGTTCAACGCCAAATACGTTCAGGCCATCGACTACAAGCGCAAATCCCGCAAATTCACGGATCTGCCCATTTCCGTCATCATCCTGCAGGTGGACGGCGACGACCCCTACCTGCTGGACAAGTGCGTGGGCGACATCGTGTCCGTGGTGGAAGAACAGGAGAATGTGGACATCATCGTGGCCCAGGACGACAAGGAAGCCGAACGCTTCTGGGAAGACCGTCACCGCCTGTCCGCCATCGCCAAACGCACGTCCGGCTTCAAGCTCAACGAGGACGTGGTCATCCCCATGAGCCGCATCCCGGACTTCGCCCTCTTCCTCGAACAGCTCAATCTGGAATGCACCGCGCAGGCCTACCGCTACGCGCTCCAGGAGGTGGGCCGCCTGCCCGGCTTCCCCATGGAGGAAAAGGACTTCAACCGCGAATTCTCCTTTGCCTCCAAGGTGGCGACCGGGGACGTCAATGCCGCCGAACTTTCGGATACCGAACTCTGGCAGCGGGCCCAGGCCTACATGGACAGCCTGCTGGAAAAATATCCCCACCTCGCCCGCAAGCTCAACAAGATCCGTGACTACATGGACGCCGGGCGCATCGTGGTGGCCAGCCACATGCACGCCGGGGACGGCAACTGCCACGTCAACATCCCGGTCAACTCCAACGACCACCACATGCTGGAAGAAGCCGAGGAGACGGCCGCCCGCGTCATGGCCGAATGTCAGGAAATGGGCGGCGAGGTCTCCGGCGAACACGGCATCGGCATCACCAAGATCGCCTTTTTCGGCAAGGAGAAGATGGAGGCCCTGCGCGCCTTCAAGGAGCGCGTCGATCCGCGCGACATTATGAATCCGGCCAAGCTCGTACACCGCGAGCTGCCCGTGCGTCCCTTCACCTTCTCCTTCAACCACCTCATCCGCGACATCAACGACAGCGGCCTGCCGGACAAGGAAAAACTCACCGATCTGCTGGCCGCCGTGCAGGTATGCACGCGCTGCGGCAAATGCAAGCACGTCTGTCCCATGAACTACCCCGAACGCAGCATGCAGTACCATCCCCGCAACAAGAACATGGTGCTCGGCATGCTCATCGAGGCGGTCTATTACTCGCAGGTCAACAAGGGCAGCATCGACGACGATCTGCTGCGCTGGCTGCGCGATCTGGTGGAGCACTGCACGGCCTGCGGCCGCTGCCGGGCCAACTGCCCGGTCAAGATCCCTTCCGGCGACGTGGCGCTCTCCCTGCGAGCCCTGCTGGAACATGAGGGAGCCGGCGGCCACCCCCTCAAGAAAAAGGCGCTGGAGTGGCTCGTGCGGGATGTGGAGCACCGCGTACCCAAGGCCGCCAAGATGGCCTCGCTGGGCCAGAAGATGCAAAACCGCATCCTGGGCTTCGTTCCCGACGTCTGGAAACGGCGCATGCAGAATCCGCTTTTTGCGGGACGCGGCCCCAAGGTCGGCTATACCAATCTGTACGAGGCCCTGCGCCTGCACCGCGGCTCGGTCTTCTCGCCCACCGAGGTCACGCAGGGCACGCCATGCGTCATCTATTTCCCCGGCTGCGGCGGCGGGCTCTTCTATGACCGCATCGGCCTTTCAAGCATCATGCTCCTCTTGCGGGCCGGCTTTGCCGTGGCCGTGCCGCCGCGCCACCTCTGCTGCGGTTATCCGCTGCTGGCCGCCGGCATGGATACGGCCTTTGAGGACAACCTGTCCCACAACCGGCAGTACCTCTCGGCCATGATCCGCAATCTGGGCAAACAGGGCTTCGAGGTGGCCCATCTGGTCACCTCCTGCGGCACCTGCCTTGATGGTCTCGAACGCATCGGGCTTTCCGAGCAGTTCACGGGCCTGGGCCAGCGGGACGTGCTCCAGCTCGTCCTCCCGCTGCTCAAGAAAGAGCAGCTGGAACACCCCCTGCCCCCCGGCACGAGCCTCATCTACCATGCCTCCTGCCACAGCGAATGGGCGGGCATCCCGGCCGCCAGGGGGCAAAAGCAGATCGTGGCCGCCCTGTCCAACTTCTCCGGCGCCAAGGTGCTGCTCAACGGCGGCTGCTGCGGCGAATCCGGCATGGGGGCCCTGACCTCGCCGCAGATCTACAATCTCCTGCGCTCCCGCAAACAGATCAATCTGCAACGCGCCTTTGCCGAGATCGACGGCCCCGAGGCCCATGCCGGCAAAAACGGCAACCTCCCGCCCGTGCTGGTGGGCTGCCCCTCCTGCAAGATCGGTATCGGCCGCTGCCTGATCAATCTGCACGACAAGCGGCCGGTGCTGCATGTGGCGGAGTGGGTGGCCGGCATGATCGACGGCGAGGACAGGCGGCAGAGTTTCCGGCGTCGCGCCAATGAGACGCGGGGCGATGTGCGCGTGGTGACGGGCTAGGCGACGTCATGCGTGGTCCGGCGGTGCTGTTGCGCCCGGAGGAACTGTACAGGCCCTCGCGCCTGTGCTGCCTGCTGGCGCTGGTGGTCATGCTGCCCTTTTTCTGGGGCTTCGCCTTCGTCTTCCCGCAGGGGGAAGACTTCGAGCACATGAGCCGGGCCATGTGCTTTCTGGATCTGCCGGGCGGGCTCTACGAAATGGGCAGGCAGTGGCTCTACAGCGGCGGGCGTTACGGCCTGCACTTCCTCCAGACGTTTCTGGGGCGTGCGCCGGAATCCCTGCTGCTCAACGGGGCCATCTGCCTGCTCTCGCTGGGCAGTTACGGTCTGGCCGTCTACGGACTGGCCCGGCTGGCCGCGCCGGCCATCCCGCACAGGCTCGGTCTGTTCTGCGGCCTGCTGACCATGCTGGGGCTGTGCGCCTGCCATCCTCAGGCCCATCAGATCTATGCCCTGACGCAAAACCTCTCGCTCATCCTGCCGGGCGGCCTCTGGCTCTGCTTCCTGCTGACCGTCTGCCGCCTCTGGCTGGCCGATCCCTTTGCCCGCCGCCGGCGCTGCCGGCAGGCCATGCTGGCCGCCTTCCTCACCGTCGGTCTGGGCGAGATGGCCGCCCATGCGGCGCTGGCGCTGGCGCTGGGCGCCTGGCTGCTGGCCGCCCTGCACCGCCACCCCGCGCGCCGCGAGCTGCTCCGGGTGCTGCTTGTGACGCTGGTCTGCACGCTCATCGTCTTCGCCTCGCCCGGCCGCTGGGCCACACTGGCCGCCCATCCGCTGCCCGAAGTCTGGCAGGATTTTGAACGGGACTGGCTGCGGAGCCTTTCCGGTCTCTGGACCTCTCTCTGGTGCGTGCCGGTGCTGACCCTGGCCCTGCTGCTGCCCCATGCCCAGGGCGAAGGCCGCATCGGCGGGCAGCCGCTCTCGCCGGACATCCCTCCCCTGCGGCCAGGCTGGCTGAGCGTGCTTGCCCTCACGGGCTTCCTGCTCGTCTCCCTGAGCATGACGGCCCTGCATGCGGCGGGCGACGCCTTCAGTCTGGCGGACGAAGGGCTTTCCGCCGTGCTGGCCATCTACGGGGCAGCTACCCTGACCCTGACCATCCATCCGTGGCTGGGCCGCTGGAACCTGCGCCTGCTGCAACAGGGGGGGCGTCTGACTCTGCTGCTGACCGCCGCGCTGCTTGCCCTCTGCCTTACCGCGAACTGGCGTGAGGCGGCGGAGCACGCCGCCGCCGGGGACTGGATCGTCGGCGGCGACAACATTCAGGAGCGGTACAACTGGCTCTGGGATCTGGGCCAGGCGTATACGCCGCTGGACGCGCCCATGCGCCTCGGACTGGCGGGCCTGTACAACTATTCCGGCAGTCCCCGCCTGACGGCGGACGCCAGCCTGCCGCAAGTGACGGTCCGCGCCCTGTCGGAAACGGCTGCGCCGGTGTTGGCCGGGGAGAGCCTGCGCCATGCGCCCCAGCACTGGCCCAATCCCTGGGTGGCCTGGTTCTTTGGTCTGGGCAGCGTGCGTATGGCCTATGCTCACTGGCAGGAGCAATGGACGGAACCGCTGCGACGATTCTCCCGCGGCGAGATCCCGGCTGCGCAGGCCGGGTCCCCCCGTATCCTGCGCGTGCCCGACGACCTGCGTCGGCGCGGCCTGAACAACGCCTGGCTTGCCGCCAGCCCGGCTGAGCCCAACGCCACCTTTTCCCAGATCTGGCTGGTGCTGGAAAGCGCCTCCCCGCTGCCAGCGGAGGTGGCCTTTTCTCTGGAGATCTGGCGGATCAATCCCATCGACGCCCGCCGCATGCTGCCCATCCCGGCACAGCTCGTGCTGGCCCGGGAGCTACTGGCACAGCAGGAGCCGCGGGAACGGAAACAGCAGGAGCCGTGGCTCCGTCTGGCCGCCAGCCGCATGCCGCTGGTGCGCGCCCTGCTGGACGGCGACAGCGGCCGCACGGTCTACGCTGTCCCGCTGGGCCTTTCCCCACAGCGGCTGGACAGGCTGCCGGGCGTCATCCTGTCGCTTGACGGTCGGACCTATGCCCTGCCCGGCGACCCGGCGGCCCTGATCTATCCCTGAGCGTCCGGCATGCCTCCCCAGGAGCCCATACGGCCTCTGGATGCGGAGGCTGGTGTGCGAAGCCGGCGGCCCACCGGACAGCCTGACGTACGGTCACGCCCATGCCCGGCGACCGAACCACTCCGGGAGTGTCGCCCTCCCCGTCACCCGCCGGCCTGCCCGATGGCGCGGCCCGCCGCCGGCTCTCCGCCCGGTCTTTTTCGAAACGCCAGCCCGTATCGTGACGGGCCGCCACACCGTCCTCAGGGAAGGACGACCAGCCCCCCGGCAAACAAAAAAGGAACCCACCGGCAAAGCCGGTGGTTCTTCATATGCGCCTATAAGGCTTTTTTACCAGCCGCGCCCTAGATAGTGTCGTCAAATTATGTTTGCCCACAAAGATATGCATCTAATTTGAACGGCGGCAAGAAAAGAGGCGC
>NZ_CALUYG010000081.1 GCF_944324935.1 uncultured Desulfovibrio sp.
TGAGGATTCGTCATAAGCACATCCTTGTAGAATTGATGCGCTTCTTATAACATAAATCTCGTGTAAACACTACCTAGAAGAAGACAAACTAGGGGCGCAGCTCAGTCTTCCGTATGCAGGTAGCCCGTTTACGGGCCGCAAGTAACAGATATGCAGATGTCAGACCGCTATGCGCCTGTTAGGGCGCGGCTGGTAAAAAAGCCTTATAGGCGCATATGAAGAACCACCGGCTTTGCCGGTGGGTTCCTTTTTGTTGTCCGGCATCCGCCGCATCTGACGCCGCAGCCCGCCGGAACACCCTTGCATCCCGCCGCGCGGCAGGCTACATTTCGCCAGCGAGGTACGCCATGAACATAGTCATTCTCGACGGCAAGCTGCTCAATCCCGGCGATGTGGACTGGGGTCCGCTGGAAGCGCTGGGCGATCTCAAGGTCTACGACGACAGCACGGTGGAGCAGGTCCCCCAGCGGGCCGCCAGGGCCGATGTCGTCCTTATCAACAAGGTTCAGCTGCGCCGTGAGACGCTGGCGCAGCTCCCCGACGTGAAGATGGTCGGCGTCGTGGCCACGGGCTATGACGTGGTGGACATCGACGCCTTTGCCGAGCGCCATATCCCGGTGTGCAATGTGGTGGCCTACGGCGTCAACGATGTCGCCCAGCACGTCATGGCCCTCTTGCTGGAGCTCTGCCACAGGACGAGCGAACATACGCAGAGCATCCGCAGCGGTCAGTGGACCGACGGCGGCGAGTGGTGCTACTGGATGCACACGCCGGTGTGCCTCGAGGGCATGACGCTGGGCCTTGTGGGCTACGGCAATATCGGCCGTCGCGTCGGCGAGCTGGGGCATGCCTTCGGCATGAAGGTGCTGGCCAACCGGCGCAATCCCAAAAATCCCCCGTCCTATGCGCCCTTTGCCTTCGCGACGCTGGATCAGGTGCTGAGCCAGTCGGATGTGGTGTCCCTGCACTGTCCGCTGACCGAGACCACGCGGGGCCTCATCAACAAGAAGACCCTGGCGAAGATGAAGCACGGCGCCATCCTGCTCAATGCCGCCCGCGGTCCCCTGGTCAACGAGGACGACGTGGCCGCCGCCCTGCATTCGGGCCAGCTCGGCGGCTACGGCGCGGATGTCATGGTCAGCGAGCCCCCTGCCCGGGACAACCCCCTCTTTTCCACGCCAAATACCCTGCTCACGCCGCATATGGCCTGGGCAACGGTGCGGGCCCGCCAGAACATCATCAATCTGACCGCGGAAAATATCCTGCGCTGGAAGGAAGGCACGCCCATCAACGTGGTCAATGCCGTAAAAGGGTAGCAGCCTCCCGCCGCCGCGACCGGCGAACATCCGCCGGCAATGTCCCGGCGGGCCGGCGCGACGGTCGCCACCGGTGAGCCCTCATGCGTATCGACATCCATACCCACGCCTTCCATCCGAAGATCGCGGCAAAGGCCGTGGCGCACCTCAACGAAGCCTACGACCTTCGCTGCGAAGGCGACGGCACGGTGGACCACCTGCTGGCCTGCGAACGCGCTGCCGGTATGGACCGCTGCGTGGTGCTCTGCGCCGCCACCACGCCCGCACAGGTCATCCCGGCCAACAACCACGCCCGCGAACTTCAGCGCATCCACCCCGAGATCATCGCTTTCGGCACACTGCACCCCGCCTACGCCCGCTGGGAGGAAGAGCTCCACAGCATGGAGCGCGGCGGTTTGCGCGGCATCAAGCTGCATCCCGATTTTCAGGGCTTCCGGCTGGACGACCCGCGCCTGCTGCCCATGTTCGAGGCCGCACAGGGGCGCTTCCTGTTCGAACTGCACATCGGCAGCGCCCAGCCCGCGAGCACCGCGCCCTCCAGCCCGCAGCAGCTCGCGGCCATCGCCCGCGCCTTCCCGGGCCTGACGCTCATCGCCGGGCACTTCGGCGGCTATCTCATGTGGGATATGGCCATAGATGCCCTGGCCGGGCTCGACAACGTCTGGTTCGATACCTCAAGCACCAGCCCCTTTGTCACGCCGCACCTGCTGCGGCGGCTGCTGGACGCACACCCGCTGGAACGTTTCCTCTTCGGCAGCGACTGGCCCCTTTACGATCCCGCCGAGGAACAACGGCGGCTGCAACGCATCGGCGGCCTCTCCGACAGCGCCCTGGAACGCATCCTCACCAACGCCGAACACCTGCCCGGCCTGTTGTAAGGCGTATCGCATCAAGCAAGAGCTTGTTTTGCGAGGGAGGAGAGGGAAACCGTTTTGGGCAGCTTGTCAATTGAAAGGTAACAGAGGGCTTGCCAAAAAAAGAAAGCCCCATGACAGTTGTTTTGTGAACAAACACCTCAACAGCGAGGAACTGTCATGGGGCAAAAACACCTTACCAAAACTCACGGAGAAATCATGGAGCGGCGTCCGGGGGAAAAATCCCTCAGAAGCATTGCCGATCTCCTCGGCTACAGCCCAGCGGCCATTTCAAGGGAAGTCCGGCGAAACGCCAAGAAAAACGGCAGACATGATGCACAGGCCGCTCAAAGGCGGGCCGCCTGCGACAGGAATTTCCCGAAGAACCGGCACGCCACATTTCCTTCAAAAGTATGTATCGCTGGATCAGCAAGGATTCCCGACAATACGAGAAGGGAAGGCCGCTCAGAGGGTTTGGGCGCTACCTTCGACACAAGGGTCCGGGCAAGCGTCTTGTCCATGACAGGAAAACGAGGATTTTTGCGCTTCCCCGCATATCATCACGGCCTGAGGAGGATTGTTACGGCCACTGGGAATGTGATTTGTTGCTACAGGGGAACGGCAAAAGTGGCTACATTATTACAGCTGTCGAACGCAAGAGCGGTTTTCTCATGGCGACGTACAGCGTGGATCGCTCAAGCACAGTTGTCGCGGCAGGGATCAAACAGCTTTTTTCGCGAGTTCCTGCCTGGTTTTTCAAAAGTATTACCTATGTACCTATCACAAAAGGTTCCCCTCCCCGAAAAATACGCAACGGACAGCAAGCATCCCTTGCGCTTGACGAAGGGCGTTTTTCCGGCTAGAGAGGGTACAGGTCGGACGGCGGCAGCACTGCCAACCCCGTCAGGTTCGAAAGAAAGCAGCGGTAACAGCTGTTGCCGGGTGTCCGGCCCCTTTTTCCGAAGCCGTCAGCGAAGCGCGTTGACGGCTTTTTTTGCAAGGACGACAGGACGGGCCGTGCGCGGGGCCTCCTGTCGTTGCCGGCTGGAGGTGAACGCTGGTGTATCATCTGGCCCTGGCCTTTCGGGATGAAAGCGGGAGGTATTCCCTGCATGCGGCGGCAACGCTGCTGACGGTCTTTGCCCACACCACGGCGGCGTTGTGCGTGCATATTCTGCACGACGAGGAGCTGCCGCCGCGGGGACGGGGGGCCCTGGAAACGGTGGCCCGGCGGAGCGGGCGGGAGATCCGTTTTCATCCGCTGCCGCCGCTGCCGTCGGAGCTGCGCGAAAACATGCCGGCGGCCTTCGGGCCGGGGGCCTTCTATCGCTACTGGCTGCCGGAGCTGCCGGAGCTGGCTGGGGTGGAGCGTCTGCTCTATCTGGACTGCGACATCTGCGCCCTCATGGACGTGACGGATTTCTGGCAGGCGGCGGACGATGCGACCGCCGGGGGCCGGGAGCCCGCTCTGTGGGGGGTGCGTGATGCCGCCATGTCGCTGCATCCCGCCTATGCCCGGCGTATGGGCCTGCGTCCGGCGGACTGCCTCAATTCCGGGGTGCTTCTGCTGCATCTGCCGCGCCTGCGGCGTCTGCTGCCGTCCTGGATGCAGGCCATGCGGCAGGCATTGCTTTCCCTGCCCGCCGCGTCACGGTATCCCGATCAGGATGCCCTCAACGTGCTTTGCCGCAGGCTGCCTCATGCCCTGCTGCCGGAGCGTTTCAATTACCAGATGCATGTGGCTGCCCGCTGGGAGCGGGAGCCGGACGCGCTTGCGGGCAGACTGCTGCATTACTGCGGCCGCAAGCCGTGGTGTGTGCCGGCCTATCGCGCGGCACAGCCTTTTCTGGAGCAGTACGCGAAGCTTGCCGCGTGGCTGTCGGAGGAGGGGGCGGACCGGTGATTGCGCTTCGACGCATGAGGGGGTATGTTCGCCATATCGCATGACCCTCAACCCCGCGGCGGCAAGCCGTCGGAGACCATGAACATCGACACTATTCGCGCCGCTCTGGCGCAGGACAAACCGACCATAGGCACCTGGCTGCAATTCCCCTCCGCGGAAGTGGCCGAACTGCTGGCCCGAGCGGGCTATGACTGGGTGGCCGCGGACATGGAACACGGCACGTTCGGGCGTACCGGATTGACGGACATCTTCCGGGCCATCGAATGCGGCGGAGCCGCGCCCTTCGCCCGGCTGGCCGAGGCCACGCGCCTGCAGATCAAGAGCGCGCTGGAGGCCGGCGCGCAGGGCCTTATTTTTCCCATGATCGAAAGCCGGGAGCAGCTTGATGCCGCCATCAGCTGGGCGACCTATCCCGGCTATGACGACGGAAGGCTGCCCGGAGAGCCGCTGCGGGAGAACCGCGGCGTGGGCTTCTGCCGGGCCAATGCCTTCGGCACGCGGATGGACTGGTACATGAAGGAACGGGCCTCCCGGGTGTTCCTGGTGGCGCAGATAGAACACATCCGCGCCGTGGAGCATCTGGAGGACATCCTGTCGCATCCCCGGCTGGACGCCATCATGGTGGGGCCGTACGACCTGTCCGGCTCCATGGGGCTGACGGCGCAGTTCGACCATCCCGACTTTCAGGCCGCCATGCGGCGCATCCATGAGGTCTGCCGCAAACATCGTCCGCTTATGGGTCTGCATATCGTGCAGCCTGATCCGGAGGAGCTGGCGCGGCAGGTGGCGCAGGGCAGCCGCTTCATCGCCTATGGCATCGATTCCGTCTTTCTCTGGAACGGGGCCAGGCGTCCCGAAGTGGCCTAGGGCCTGTTAACGCTATTGATGTTTTTATGGTCATGGGGTAAGCTGAACCCCATGATCATAACAAAAGAACACTATGAACGCATCGCAGACTGCTTTCCCCGCCAACGCGGAAACGTTTCTCTGGATAATCTCAATGTCCT
>NZ_CALUYG010000082.1 GCF_944324935.1 uncultured Desulfovibrio sp.
GGCGTGCCTCAAAAGATAAGAACGCGGGAAAGCGGACGGCTTTTCTTACCGCCTCTGTGCGGGAGGGATTGAGGAATTACTGGTCCCCGGAGCAAATTGCGGGCCGCCTGCGGCAGGAATTTCCCGAAGATTCGGCACGCCACATTTCCTTCAAAAGTATGTATCGCTGGATCAGCAAGGATTCCCGACAATGCGAGAAGGGGAGGCCGCTCAGAGGGTTTGGGCGCTACCTTCGACACAAGGGTCCGGGCAAGCTCTTTCCGCCACGCCGGCTGCCCGGAGAGCGGGGGGCTCAATGAGCGGACAAACGGCCTGCTCCGGCAATTTTTCCCCCGCACTCGAAACTTCAGGGGCCTTGGGGAGCACGAGACAGCGCGGGCGGTGGCCTTCATAACCCACCGCCCGCGCAAGAAGTTCGGTTACAGGACAACTGTGGAAAAAATGAGGGAAGATGGGGTCGTCTTTGTGTCAACTTTCGTTTGACAATCTGCCGCAAAAAGTCCCCTTTCCCCCGCAGAAAAAAACGTATGGAATGGAACGAACAGGCGCTGGTGCTGCGCATGGGGCCGTTTCGGGAGGCGGACGTCTGGCTGCGGCTGTTGTGCCGCACGCGGGGCATGCTGACGGTATTCGCCTTTGGGGGGAGCCGGAGTCGAAGGCGGTTTTGCGGCTGCCTTGATGTTTGGAACACGCTGCGCTGCCGGATACGGAGTTCTCGGGATGGTCGTTTCCTCAATCTGGAGGAGGCGACGCTGGCTGTCGGGCCACGGCGTTTGCGGACGGACTGGCGGCGTATGGGGCTGGTGACCAACTGCCTGCGCTTTACTGAAGCGCTGGGCGTGAGTGACGAGGCGGCGCCTGATGTATTTGCCCTGCTGGAGGATCTGCGCGCCACGCTGGACGGCAGCGAGCGCCTGCCGGGGCTGCTGCCGTTGTTTTTTCGTTTGCGGCTGGCCGGGTCGCTGGGTTTTGCGCCGGGGCTGGAGCGTTGCGGGCGTTGCGGCGATGCGCTGGAAGGCGGCGGCCTGTTCGCGGTGGATGAGGGGGTGATGCTCTGTCCGCGCTGCCGGGCCGAGCGACGGGAGATCGGCCGTTACGGGGTGGTCTTGCCGCGTGAGGGACTTGACCTTTTGCGCGCTGTGCAGCAAGAATTTCCTTCCCGGTGGCCGACGGATGAGCTGCCGGGGGAGGTCCGCCGGGCCTGCGCCCGTGCCATTGACGGATTTGTGCAGTATCATCTGGGGCTGGCCTGGGAGGGCAGTTATTTTCGTCGTGTATAGCGGCGGGAGGCACGGGCATGCCGACCGTGCGTCATGTTTTCGTGGGGCGGGGATCTTTTCGGGCTGCCGTGACAAGAGCGAAAAACCGCATTTCCGGCGTCGTCGTTGCGGAGGTGGTCGGGACGGTGCGGGAAATGACTTCTAGACAAAGGACAAGGCATGTATTTTCAGGACGTCATCCTCACCCTGCAGCACTACTGGGCCAGACAGGGGTGCGTGGTGGAGCAGCCTTCGGGCGTGGAATGCGGAGCCGGGACATTCAATCCCCATACGTTTTTGCGGGTCATCGGGCCGGAGCCCTGGAACGTGGCCTATGTGGAGCCTTCGCGCCGGCCGACGGACGGCCGCTACGGGGAGAACCCCAACCGATTGCAGCGGTATTTCCAGTTCCAGGTCATTATGAAGCCCTCGCCGGAAAACATCCAGGATCTCTACTTGGGCAGCCTGGCGGAACTGGGCATCGATCCTTCCCGGCATGACATCCGTTTCGTCGAGGACGACTGGGAATCGCCCACGCTGGGCGCCTGGGGCCTGGGCTGGGAAGTCTGGCTCAATGGCATGGAGGTCAGTCAGTTCACCTATTTCCAGCAGGTGGGCGGCATCGACCTTTCGCCGGTGAGCGTGGAGCTCACGTACGGGCTGGAGCGCCTGACCATGTATCTGCAGGGCGTGGAATCCGTGTACGACATCCGGTGGAACGAAAACGTCACCTACGGGGATATCTACCATCAGAACGAGGTGGAGCAGTCCCGGCACAATTTCGAAGTCAGCAATGCGGAGATGCTCCTGCGGCATTTCAACGACTTCGAGGGGCAGTGCAAGGCCATGCTGGAGTGCAATTTGCCCTGGCCGGCCTATGATTACTGCCTGAAGTGCTCGCACACCTTCAACCTGCTGGACGCGCGCGGGGCCATCTCCATCACCGAGCGCACCGGCTATATCGGCAGGGTCCGCGCTCTGGCCGCCGGTGTGGCGAAACTGTACGCGGCCCAGCGCGAGGAAATGGGCTATCCCATGCTCAAGGGGGCGAAATAGTCATGGCGACCTTTGTACTTGAAATCGGCAGCGAAGAGCTGCCCTCCCGTTTTCTGCCCGTGGAAGAGGCGGAGCTTGCCGCCCGTTTCCGTAACGCGCTGGACGAGGCCGCTGTGGCGTATGGAGATATCCGGGTCATGAGCACGCCCCGGCGTGCGGCGGTCATCATTGAGAATGTGGATCACGTGCAGCAGGAGCGGGAAGAGGAGATCGCCGGCCCGCCGGTGCGCGCCGCCTATGATGCTTCCGGCAGGCCGACCAAAGCCCTGGAAGGTTTTGCGCGCACGCATGGGCTGAGCGTGGCGGATGTCTACCGCATCCAGACGGAGAAGGGCGAATATGTGGCCGTACGCAAGCGGACGGGCGGCGCGGCGGCGTGCGACCTCCTGGCGGGGATATGCCCGGCCGTCATCACCAGTCTGCCTTTTGCCAAGCGCATGCGCTGGGGAGCGCACACGCTGGCCTACGCGCGGCCCCTGCGCTGGATCGTGGCCCTGCTGGACGAGGAGGTCATCTCCTTCAGCGTGGGGTCGGTCAGCTCCGGGCGCGAGACCCGCGGCCATCGCATCCACGGGCCCGGGCCGTTCAGCATCGCGCGGGCCTCGGATTATCTGTCCGTCATGGCCGGGCAGTGCGCCGTCACCGTGGACCCGGCCGCCCGCCGGGAGATCATCGTCAAGGGCGGCAACGAGCTGGCGCAGGCCGCGGGCGGCAAGGTCCTCTGGCGTGACGGGCTGCTGGAGGAAGTCCAGGGCCTTGTGGAGCATCCCGTGCCGCTGCTGGGGGATTTTGACCCCGCTTATCTGGAAGTGCCGGCCGAGGTGCTGCTGACCAGCATGGAAAGCCACCAGAAGAGCTTCGGCATCGAGGGGCCGGACGGCAGGCTCATGCCGCATTTCCTGACCGTGCTCAATCTGACCCCGCGGGATATGGCGGTGGTCAAGCACGGCTGGGAGCGCGTGCTGCGCGCTCGTCTGGAGGACGCCCGTTTCTTCTGGCATCAGGATCTTCGGGAAAGTCTGGACACCTGGCTGGAAAAGCTGGAGCACGTCATCTTCATCGCCCGGCTGGGCAGCATGGCCGACAAGACCCGCCGCCTGGAATCGCTCTGCCGCTGGCTGGCGGAGACCACCGCCGCCGGCAGGGTGGATGCGGACGACGCGGCCCGGGCCGGACGCCTCTCCAAGGCCGATCTGGTCAGCGGCATGGTGGGCGAATTCGACACCCTTCAGGGAATCATGGGCGGCGTCTACGCCGCGCGCAAGGGCGAGAGCGCCGTGGTGGCCCAGGCCCTGCGAGAACAGTACCTGCCTGCCGGGCCGGATTCGCCGTTGCCGTCCAGTCTGGCCGGGGCGCTGCTCTCGCTGGCCGATAAGGCGGACACGCTGGCCGGCTGTTTCGGCCTGGGCATGATCCCCACCGGGGCCGCCGACCCCAATGGTTTGCGGCGCTGTGCGCTGGGCATCATCCGCATCATGCTCGAATTCGACCTGCGGCTGGACGTGCGCGCGCTCTTTGCCCGCGCGCAGGAGCTGTACGGCGACCGTCAGTGGAAGATCGGGCGGGACGAGGCGCTGGACAAGCTGCTGGAATTCTTTACCGCGCGCCTGCGCAATTACTGGCAGAGCCACGGCGAGGACACGTTGCTTGTGGATGCGGCGCTGGGCGCCGGGCTTGCGGATGTGCCTTCCTGCGCGGCGCGCCTGGACGCCCTGCGGGATTTCAGCCGCATGCCGGGCTATGCGGCGGCGGTGCAGACCTTCAAGCGCGTCTCCAACATCCTGCGCAAGCAGGGGGACGACGGCGCGCTCGCGCTGACGTGGGAAGCGTCCCTGCTGCGGGAAGCGCCGGAAAAGGCGCTGGCCGCCACGCTGGACGAGCTGCTGCCGCGCCTGGACGCCCTGCAGGAAAAGGGCGATCATGCCGCCGTGCTGGCCGCGCTGGAGGAAGTGCGGCCCGCCGTGGATGCCTTCTTTGACGGCGTGATGGTCATGGCCGAGGAGGCCGCTGTGCGCGCTAACCGTCTGGCCATGCTCAACGCGCTTGGCTCGCGCTTTGCCCGGCTGGCGGACTTTGCCGCCTTGCAGATCTAGCGGAGGAACGTCGGCTCCGGCGACCGCCCCAGGCGACGCCGGAGCCGTGCGGCCCTGCGGCTGCCCGTCCTGCGGCTGCGCTGTGCGGACGCCGCAGGCGGTGAGCCGGCGGGGAAAAGCCTGTTTTTTGCGATTCGTAAAAAAAAGCTTGACTTCCTGCCGGAACGGGGCTAGGTATCCTCGTTCGCAACGAGAAATCATCCTGCTGAACGGCAGGTCAACTGATCGGAGGATCATCGTGGCTAACCATAAGTCTGCCATCAAACGTCATAAGCAGAGCCTGAAGCGTGCTGCGCGCAATCGTGCTGCCCGCACCCGCGTGAAGAACGCCATCAAGAATGTGCGCGCCGCTATCCAGAGCAAGGACAAGGAACAGGCCAATGCCGCGCTGAGCGCCGCCGCCTCCGTGCTGGCCAAGGCTGCCGGCAAGGGCTCCCTGCACTGGAAGAAGGCTGCTCGCAAGGTTTCGCGTCTGTCTCGCGCCGTCAATGGTATCGAGGCTGCCTAATTTTCCGTTCTGCTTGCGGAATCGTGTCACGCGCTCGTAGCTCAGCTGGATAGAGCAACAGGCTACGAACCTGTAGGCCAGGAGTTCGAATCTCTTCGGGCGC
>NZ_CALUYG010000083.1 GCF_944324935.1 uncultured Desulfovibrio sp.
ATGTCATGTCTGCTCATAACAAACAGGAAAGCAGGAGTCATTCAAGATGTCCAGCTTTTTTAGAAACAGCCCCTAGTCCCGGAGATTGTGGAAGCGGTTGACGTCGATGGACTCAAAGGTGTCGCTGATGTGATTGATGGCGATGCCCATCACGAAGACCGCCACGAAGATGTCCAGCAACAGGGTCAGCTCGAACCAGATGGCCCCGGCGCTCATAAGCGGGATGCCCAGCAGGAAGATGCCGTTTTCCGCCACCAGATAGCCCATGACCTGCGAAAGCGCGGTGACGCGCCCCACCACCAGCACCAGCCCGCAAAAGAGCGTGGTCAGCGCCGCGGGCAGCAGCAGCGGCGGGAAGAGCCCGGGCGGCATGGGCAGACGGCCTTCCAGCCAGAAGGAGAAGAGCAGCCCCCCCATGCCCGCCAGCACGGCCCAGCCATAGCCGAAACGGGGCCGCAGGTGCGGTTCGGCCCCGATGCGCCGCCGGGTGCGATTGAGCAGCCAGGGCAGGATGCCCCCCTTGATGACCAGGACGGCCGGGGCCAGCAGGGTATGGTCCAGCGCCAGCAGCACGCCGGCCAGCAGCACGCCCTGAAGGGTGATGAGCCGGATGAGGCTGCGCAGGCGGTCCACGCCCAGCAGAGCAAGATTGTTCAGGGTCAGCGCAAGGAGCAGCAGTTGCAGGAAACTGGTCATGGCAGCCTCGTCAGCGGATCTGGGTCAGGATCAGGGCCAGGGCGGCCAGCACGCCCGCGCCGCCCAGCAGCCGGGGGACAGAATACATGCGCAGGCGCGCCATGACCGACTCCACCACGCCCACCAGCACGGCCATGAGCAGGATGGTCGCCAGCCAGCAGAGGGCCTGCGCCCACCAGGTGGTGAGGTCGGGTACCAGTATGCCCGCGGGCAGGGCCGCGAAAAACCAGAGTTTGAGCGCGGAGCCGTACAGAATGTACGCCAGGTTGGGCCCGGAATGATCCAGGATCATCACCTCATGGATCATGGTCAGCTCAAGATGCGTGTTGGGGTCGTCCACCGGGATGCGGCAATTTTCGACCAGGAGCAGCACGAAGAGCACCACCGGCACGAAGAGCAGTTCGGAGCGGCCCAGCAGCCATTCCGTGCCGGGACGGCCGCCCAGCATGCCGGAGAGGGACAGGTGGGTCTCCAGATGCAGGGCCCCGCCCACACAGGCCAGGGCCAGCAGACAGCAGAAGAGCACAGGCTCGGCCAGTGCGGAAAAGGTGGCCTCGCGGCTTGCCCCCATGCCCTCGAAGGACGAGCCCGTGTCCAGCGCCGACAGGATGACGGCAAAGCGGCCCAGGCCCAGCAGATAGGCGGCCAGCAGGAAATCTCCCTGGAAGGCCAGCGGCGAGGTGACGCCGCCCAGCGGCAGCAGGGCCAGCGCGCAAAGCACCGTGGCCAGCGAGACCGCCGGGCCGAGCGAGAGCACGAAGCTCGCGCTGCGGCTCACCACCTCGCCCTTGCGCAGCAGCTTGAAGATGTCGAAATAGAGCTGGAGCAGCGGCTTGCCGTGCCGGCCGGCGAATTTGGCCTTGACGCGGTTGATGATGCCCGGCAGCAGCGGAGCCAGCAGCAGCGCCAGCACGAACTGGACAAGATAGGCGGCGAGAGGGCTCATGCGTGCATCCCCCAGATCAGCAGGGCCACAAGGGTAACGAGGATATACAGAATATACAGATAGATCTTGCCGTGCTGCACGATCTTCAGCGCATTGCACAGCCGTTCCACGGCCTCGAAAAGCGGCGTGAACAGGCTGGTCCGTATGCGGTCCGGCGCGGCGATGGTCAGCGTGGCCCTGTCGGGGAAGAGACCGCCCCCGCCCTTTTCCGTGATCTTCAGGCCCATGATGCCGCCGAACAGGCGGCCCAGCGGCTCGGAATAGGACGCCTCGGTATACTGGATGCGCGGCGTGCCGAACTGGTAGCCGCAGCCCCAGGTCTCCCGGCATTCCACGGGCCGGCGGCGCAGCAGGCGGCGGCGCGCGAGCAGCAGGACGGCCGTCAGCAGGACGACGGCGCCGCCGACGCCGGCGATGATGTCCAGGATGTGCCCTACCTCATTGACGGCGCGCGCGCCGGAAAGCTCGGCCAGCGGCGGCAGATGGGCCGCGATCTGCGCCGTGGGGGCCACGAGTTCGAAACAGCGGCCGGCCAGCAGGCCGCCGGCCACGCAGGCCGCCGCCGGGAAGAGGAGCGGCCAGAGGGTGCGCCAGCCCGCCACATGGGGATGCCGGGCCGCGTCGCTGCGCGCGTCTCCCAGGAAGGTGATGCCGTAGGCCTTGGTATAGGCGGCCAGCGCCAGCCCGCTCACCAGCCCGAGGATGACCAGCGAGAGCAACAGGCCGAGCTGGAGCTCCACCGTGGGCAGGCTCGCCCCGTCCAGCAGGGAGAGCGCCAGCACGAATTCCCCGGCAAAGCCGTTGAAGGGCGGCAGGCAGGCGATGGAGGCCGCCCCCAGCAAAAACAGGCCGCCCACCAGCGGCAGGCGCTTCTGGAGGCCGCCCAGGCGGTTCATGGCCACAGTGCCCGTAGCCTGCTGCACTTCGCCGGCGCAGAGGAAGAGCAGACCCTTGAAGGCCGAATGGTTGAGCATGTGGAAGAGCATGCCCGCAAAGCCCAGTGTGGCGATCCAGGGATGGCCGCTGGCCGCGCCCAGCACGCCCGCGCCGATGCCCACCAGCATGATGCCCACGTTCTCCACGCTGGAATAGGCCAGCAGACGTTTGAGGTTGCTTTGCGCCAGCGCCTTGAGGATGCCCATGAGCGCCGTGGCCAGCCCCAGCACGAGGATGCACCAGCCCCACCAGAGCGGCGCGTCCACCGGCTGACCCAGAAAATCGAATCCGCGCAGGATACCGTAAAGGCCGGCGTTGATCATGGCCCCGGACTGGAGGCCCGCCACATGGCCGGGGGCCGCCGGATAGGCCTCCGGCATCCAGACATGCATGGGCGCGATGCCGGATTTGGCCCCGAAGCCCAGCAGGCCCAGCAGGAAGAGGGCGGACGTGTAGCTGGAATGTTCCTGCGCCGCCAGCACCGCGAAGTCCGTGCTGCCGCCCACCTGCCAGAGCAGGGCGAAATAGGCGATGAGCAGCACCGCCCCCAGATGCGCCGCCACGAGGTAGATCCAGGCGGCGTCGCGCACCTTGCGGTCGCTGTCGTCAAAGTCGATGAGGAAGAAGGGCGCGAGGGACATCACCTCCCAGGCGATGAGAAAGAGCACCGCATCCCGCGCCGCCAGCACCACGGCCATGCCCGCCACCAGCAGCACATAGAAGAACCAGTGCGCCGCCAGATTGTGCTCCTCCGGCCGGGTCTTGCGCAGGGAGAGACCGCCGGACAGGGAGCAGACGGCCCCCAGCCCGAAGACTGGCAGCAGGAACAGGCGGCTGAGCGGGTCGAGCCCCAGGGAAAATTCGCCCAGCGGCAGCCCCCAGGTCAGGCTGAACTGAAGGACGAGCTCCCACGGCCCGCTGAAAACCCCGGCCAGCCCCAGCCCGCAGGCCGTCACCACACAGCCCGGCCCCAGCATATTGGCCAGCCGCGTCAGGCGCACCGACGGCGGCAATCCGGCCAGCACAAGGAGCACGACGGCCGCAACGCCCAGAAGACCTATCGCCAGAACAAACAAGGACATGCCCACACTCCGTGGAGAGGCCGAGCCGCCCGCGCCCCCTCTCCCTTCCGAAAAATCTTTTTCCGGTCCATGCCGGCCGGCGACGGGGCCGGGGATCGTTCGCCGCGCGCACGTCCCCCGGCAAGTCCACGAAAAAATGCCGGGCCGGAAAAAACGCTCTTTGCCGTTGCCGGCGCGGAAAGGAGGCCCCGATGCGCGCCCTGCAAACGGCGCGCACACCATACGCCGAATGCCCGCCGCATGCAATGTCCGGCAGCGGGGTTTTTCCGCTGTTTTTGCCTGCTTGCCAGTCGTGCCGCGCCCTGCTACCACAGGGCGACAGTCCAAAGGGAGAGATGTCATGTCCCACAAGAACGTAAAGCGCACGGACCCGCTGACCCTGAGCCTGCCGCCCGTGGGGGTGGACAGCCATGCCCATCTTGCCGGCAGCGAATTCGACGCCGACCGCGAGGAGGTGCTCGCGCGGGCGGCCGCCTGCGGGGTGGCCCGCATCGGCAACATCTTTCTGGAACCGGCGGCCTTTGACGAGCAAAAGCGCGTGTTCGACGCCCATCCCGAAGTCTTTTTCGTGCTGGGCATCCATCCTTGTGAAGGGCAGACCTGTGACAAGGCGGCTCTGGAGCATATGCGGCGGGCTTTCGCCGACGAACCGCGTCTGCGCGCCGTGGGTGAGATCGGTCTTGACTTTTACTGGGACGACTGCCCGAAGGAATTGCAGTATCAGGCCTTTCTCCAACAGCTTGATCTGGCCCGCGAACTGGCAAAGCCCGTGGTCATCCACTGCCGCAACGCCGAAGAAGAAACCCTTGCCCTGCTGGAAGGGCGGGGCTTTGCGGACTATCCTCTGCTCTGGCACTGTTTCGGCGGAGCGCCGGCCCTGGCGCGGCGCATCGTGCGCAACGGCTGGCACATCTCCATTCCCGGCCCGGTGAGCTATCCGGCCAATGCGGCCCTGCGCGAGGCCGTGGCCGTCATCCCCGACGACCGTCTGCTGCTGGAGACCGACAGCCCCTACCTTTCCCCGGTTCCGTGGCGTGGCAAGCGTAACGAACCAGCCTTCACCGTCTTCACCGTCCGGCAGATGGCCGAGGCGCGCGGCGTGGCCCCGGAAGAGCTCTGGCAGCTCTGCGGCGACAATGCCCGCCGCTTCTTCGGTCTGGAGTAGAGCGGGGGCGGCGTTTCGTTCTTTCTTTCCCTTTTCTTTTTTGCTGGCTTGTGGCTTCAGCCCGGCATGGGGGCGTGGTAGCCTGCGCGGCTGGCGGCAGGGGGGGGGGGGGGGGGGGGG
>NZ_CALUYG010000084.1 GCF_944324935.1 uncultured Desulfovibrio sp.
TGGGGGGAAGGGAAACCCCTCCGCCAGCGCGAGAGGGGTTTCCCTTCCCCCTTGGCCCCCATCCCTTCCCCAGCGCGCTTTTACCGGGGGAAGGTCAGGGGATAGAGGCAAGCCCGTCCCAAATGACAAGCGGAGCGCATTCAGTTGTTTTTCTTGCACATTGAAATTATTTACACAGCTTGTTTTGACAGGCCCTGACTACGTTTCTCTGGGGGCGGACTGCTCCCCTGCCCGTCTCCGGCGCTTTCCGGCGCGTCCGTCCCGCTTTCCCGGAGGCGGCGTCCGCCATGCCCGGCACAGGAGGCCGCATGCTTGCCTTTGACATCACCACCCAGGGCCGCTGCCGGATGCACGACATCACCGGCGAGGTCCGCCGCCTCCTGCGCGAGGCCCTGACGCAGTTTCCCGGCCCGCGCAGCGGCGCGCTGGCCCTCTTCTGCCCGCACACCACCTGCGGCCTGACCATCAATGAAGGCGCCGACCCCGACGTCCGCCGGGACATGGAAGGCTTTTTCCGCCGCCTCGTCCCGCAGGACCCGGCCTTCGCCCATGCCGAGGGCAACAGTGACGCCCACATAAAATGCACCCTGCACGGCTCGTCCCTGCTGGTGCTCGTGGAGGACGGCGAACTGCGCCTCGGCACCTGGCAGGCCATCTATCTTTGCGAAGGCGACGGCCCGCGCCGCCGCTCCGTCTGGGCGCAGTGGCTGCCCGGCCCGCGCTGACGCCGCACGCCACCCTCCGCTCCGCCTGACCACGCGCCGCTTTTCCCCGACGGCGAAACAGGCTATACTTTCTTTTTCGCTCCGGGCGGGCCGCAAGGCCGCCCTTACCTTCTCTCCGGCCTGCGAGGTGACCTATGAGCATGCCCCATGACGTCGATCTCATCCTGACGCTGGCCGGCGGTCTGACCGCCGCCACGGTGCTGGGATTTTTCACGCAGAAACTGCGCCTTTCCCCGCTGGTGGGCTATCTGCTGGCCGGCGTGCTGGTGGGGCCCCATTCGCCGGGCTTCGTGGCGGATGCCCCCACCGCTTCTCAATGCGCGGAGATCGGCATCATCCTGCTCATGTTCGGCGTCGGCCTGCATTTCCATCTCAAGGATCTGCTGGCCGTGCGGCATATCGCCGTCAGCGGCGCGCTCATCCAGATCGCCGCCGCCACGCTGGCCGGGGCCGCCGTTTTCTGCCTGCTGGGCGGCAGCCTCACGGCCGGTCTGGTCTTCGGCATGTCCATCTCCGTGGCCAGCACAGTGGTGCTCACCCGCGTCATGGGCGACAACGGCCTCCTCCACACCCGTGCCGGGCATGTGGCGCTGGGCTGGCTGGTGGTGGAGGATCTCTTCACCATCCTGCTGCTGGTGCTGCTGCCCACCGTGCTCTCCCCGGACGCCGGGCCGCTCTGGAGCACACTGGGCCTGACCGTCCTCAAGCTGGCGGGCCTGACGGCCTTCATGCTGCTGGCCGGACAAAAGCTCATCCCCCTGCTGCTGGGCTGGGTGGCCCGTACCGGCACGCGCGACCTCTTCACCCTGGCGGTGCTGGCCCTGGCCCTGGGCATCGCCGTGGGCGCGGCCCTGCTCTTCGATGCCTCCATGGCGCTGGGGGCCTTTCTGGCCGGCATGGTGGTGGGCCAGTCCGATTTCAGCGCCCGCGCCGCCGCCGAGGCCCTCCCCCTGCGCGATGCCTTTGCCGTGCTCTTCTTCGTCTCGGTAGGCATGCTCTTCAATCCGCTGGCCCTGCTGGACGACTGGCCGCTCATGCTCCTGACCTTCGGCATCATCGTCCTCATCAAGCCCATGACCGCCTTCACCGTCTGCCGCCTCTTCCGTCGTCCGCCGCGCGAGGCGCTGGCCGTGGGCCTCTCCCTGGGGCAGATCGGGGAATTCTCCTTCATCCTCGCCGGTGTGGGCGCGACCTACGGGCTCTTCGGCCCGGAAGTCAACAATGCCGTCATCCCCGCGGCCATCCTGTCCATCACCCTCAACCCCCTGCTCTTTCGGCAGCTCGACCGTCTGTCCCGCTGGCTGGAAGCCCGACGCCCGGCCTTCGTGCCCGACGCCGCCGAAGAGGACACCGCCCCGCGCGGTGACGTCATCGTCGTGGGCTATGGGCCCACGGGAGAGGCTCTCTGCAACATTCTGGAAGACTTTCATCTGCGTCCGGTCATCATCGAGGCCAATATCGACACCGTCCGCCGCCTGCACGCGGAAGGGCGGAGTGCATTACATGGCAACGCCACTCAGGCTGAAGTCCTTCTGCAGGCGGGCTTGGCGGACGCAAAAGCATTACTGCTGACGGCGCCACGCATCCCCGTGAGTGATGTGGCGAGCATCGCGCGAGACATAAATCCCCAGGTACGCATCTGCGCGCGCACATCTTATTTGAGCCAGGTGCGTGAGCTTCAGAAGGATGGCATTTCTGATGTCTTCAGCAGTGAAGGCGAAGTGGCGCTGGCCCTTGCGACCACCCTGCTGCGGAATCTGGGCGCGGCCCCGGCCTTCATCGATGCCGAGCGCGACCGCCTGCGCGCCCGCTGGCATTACCCCGATACCGCGACGCCCCCTCCTGACGGAACCACGGACGCGGTACAGCCCGCCGATCGCTGACGTGCCGGCATGACGCCGGGAAAAGGCAGCTCGCCATGATCGTGCATCTGGACATGGACGCCTTCTTCGCCTCCGTGGAGCAGCTCGACGATCCCGACTTGCGCGGCAAGCCGGTCATCATCGGCGGCGGCAGCCGGGGCGTCGTCTCCACCGCCTCGTATGAGGCGCGCGTCTTCGGCGTGCGTTCGGCCATGCCCATCGCCACGGCCCGCAAGCTCTGCCCGCAAGGCGTCTTCGTGCGCGGCCGCATGCGGCGCTATGCGGAACTCTCCCGCCGCATCATGGCCGCCCTGCGCGACTTCTCCCCCCTCGTGGAGCCTGCCAGCGTGGACGAAGCCTATCTTGACGCCGCCGGCCTGGAACGCCTTTTCGGCCCGCCGGAACAGCTCCTGCCGGCCATCAAGGCCCGCGTGGCCGACGTCACCGGCGGCCTGACCTGCTCCGTGGGGGCCGCACCGGTGAAATTCCTTGCCAAGATCTGCTCCGAGGTCAACAAACCCGACGGCATCTTCATCCTGCCCCCCGATCAGGTAGATGCCTTCCTCCTGCCCCTGGCCGTGGAACGCCTGCCCGGCGTCGGCAAGCGCATGGCCCGCGACCTCCACGCCCTCGGCATCTCCCGCGTGGAGCACCTGCGCCGCTACAGCCCGCAATTCATGGAACGCCGCTTCGGCAAATGGGGACTGGAACTCCTGCGCCGCGCCCACGGCATCGATCCCCGCCCCGTCAGCCCCGAGCATGTCGCCAAGAGCGAAAGCGCCGAGACCACCTTCGCCGAAGACACCCGCGACCGCGCCTTTCTGGAAAAAAAACTCCTCGGTCATGCCGAGCGCGTAGGTGTCTCCCTGCGGCGGCACGGCTGGCAAGGCCGCACCATCACCCTGAAGATCAAATTCGCCGACTTCCGCCAGATCACCCGCTCCCGTACCCTGCCCGACCCCACCTGCGCCACCCAGACCATCTTTGAGACCGCCTGCGACCTGCTGCGAAACGAACCCCTCCCCCAACCCGTACGACTCGTGGGACTCGGCGTCTCCAGCTTCGAAAGCCCACCCCCGCAACAGGCCCTCCTCCCCGGCCTGCCGCCTGCCGGCCCCCATGACCCGCAGGAAGAAGCCCGCCGCCTGCGCCTCGACAAGGCCCTCGACAGCCTGCGCCAAAAATTCGGCACCCAGGCCGTCCAGCGCGGCCGCCTCTTCACCCCGCCGGATCAGACGGACGCGGCGGAGTGATGTTTGTTTTTGTTTTTTTGGTCTTTTTTATTTTTTTTCGTGGGGGGAAGGGCCCCTTTGTGGCAGATTGTCAATTGAAAGGTAACAGGGGGCTTGCCCAAAAAAGAACGCCCCATGACAGTTGCTTTGCAAACAAACACCTCAACAACGAGGAACTGTCATGGGGCAAAAACACCTTACCAAAAC
>NZ_CALUYG010000085.1 GCF_944324935.1 uncultured Desulfovibrio sp.
AGGCCGCTCAAAGGCGGGCCGACTGGCGTGCCTCAAAAGATAAGAACGCGGGAAAGCGGACGGCTTTTCTTACCGCCTATGTGCGGGAGGGATTGAGGAATTGCTGGTCCCCGGAGCAAATTGCGGGCCGCCTGCGACAGGAATTTCCCGAAGATTCGGCACGACACATTTTCTTAACCGAACACACGGAAAAACCACGCTTTTTCCGACGCTTTTACCGGGAGAAGAGCCGGGGACACAAGGCCACCCTGTCCCAAAGGTAAACGGAGCGTGAACGGCTTGCTTGTCTTATCTATTAAAATTATTTGTAAAATTTGTGTTAACAGGCCCTAATCCGTATCGAACCAGCGGGCGATGTGTTCCCGCTGCGGCGTCTGGCCGTCCGGTTCGAGGTTCAGGGCCAGCATGAGCTTGAGGCGGGCCTTGGCGGCGCTCAGCTCCCCGCCCATGATGACGCCGAGGCGGCGTTGCTGCACCATGCCGCCATCGTAGGCGTAGACATCCAGCACGCGTCCGCCGGTACGGGTGGCATTGACGATGATGACCCCCCGCGCCAGGGCCCGTTGCAGGGCGGGCATGACGGTGGGCGGCACGTTGCCGCGTCCGAAACTTTCGATGACCAGTCCCCCGGCCCCGCGCGAGACGGCAAAGTCGATGAGCGCGCCGTCGTCCCCGGTGACGATCTTGATGAGGTCCGCGCGCCGGCGCAGGCCGGCGGGCCAGAGGGTCTGTCGGTGCAGGGGGGCGCGCCGGAAAATGAGGCGGTCGTCGTCCACCGTGCCGACGGGGCCCCACCACGGGGACTGGAAGGTGGCCACATTGGCCGCATGGGTCTTGGCGGCTTCCCGCGCGGCGTGGATCTGGTCGTTCATAACCACCAGCGCGCCCATGCCCCGCGCCTGCGGGGAGGCGGCCACGCGGACGGCGCTCATCAGGTTGCGCGGCCCGTCCGGGCCCAGATCATCCTCGGCGTGCATGGCGGCCGTGAGACAGACCGGCTTGGAGCTGTCCACGGCCAGATCGAGGAAGTAGGCCGTCTCTTCCAGCGTGTCCGTGCCGTGGGTGACGACCACGCCGGCCACCTCCTCCTCCGCGAGGCGGCGGCGCACCAGGGCGGCCAGGTCGTACATGCGGTCCGGCGTCATGGCCGGACTGGGCAGGTTGGAGAATTCGCAGACGTCCAGCGGGCAGACCTGTCCCAGACCGCGCACGCCGTCCACGAGTTCACTGCCGTTGAGGGCCGGGGCCGCGCCGCCGGTGGCGGCGTCATGCAGCATGGAGATGGTGCCGCCGGTGGTGATGACGACGACTTTGGGGGTCATATGTGCCTCCCTGACGGGGTGTTTCAGCGTCTGTTGATGGAGATCCGGCAACTTGTTGCCCACGGGCATTCCAGCGCCAGATGCCCTGTCCGCATTCAGCGGGCGTTCATCGCCTGTTTCCCCTCTTCCCGGTAAAAGCGTGCCGGGGAAGGGAGGGGGCCTGGGAGGAAGGATGACGCAGCCGCCTTTTCTCGCATCGCTGCGAAAAGGCTGGGCCTTCCCGCGCAGGCAGCGCCCCGACGAGTTCCCCTTCCCCCCAAACAGTCGACGAATAGGGGCAACAGGCCCTATGCCAATCGCCGTACGCGGCAGCGCTGCCGCAGGGTCGTTTCGTCGAGACGGCTCATGGCGTCATGCAGGGCGATACGGTAACTGCCCGTGCCCGCCTCGTCGCCGAGCTGTTCGTGGGCCAGCTCGCCGCTGATGCCCATGCAGCACATGCCGCAGAGGGCGGCCGCCAGCGGCGCGTCGGGATGAGCGCCGCAGTGGCAGGCGACGACCCCGGCGGACATGCAGCCTGTGCCGGACAGTCGGGACATGAGCGGGTGGCCGTTGTCTACGCCCCAGGCCGTGTCCGCATCGACCACAAGGTCGATGGGCCCGCTGATGACGACCACCGCTCCGGTGGCCGCCTGCAGACGGCGGGCGAGGGCCAGGGCTTCGGCAAGCCGCTCCTCGCTGACCAGATCGGACGGGCAGGCGTCCACCCCGCGTGCCGATCCGACGCCTTCGGCCAGAAAGCGGATCTCGGAGATATTGCCCTTGATGACCGCGGGCCTGACATGCTGGAGAATATCGAGGGCCAGCCGGTCGCGGAAGGCGGAAGCCCCGGCGCCCACGGGATCGAAGACGACGGGCCGGCCGAGACGGTTGGCCGTTTTGCCGGCGGCCAGCATGGCCTCATGGGTACGGGCGCAGGGCGTGCCCATGTTGAGCACGAGCGCCGCGCAGAGCCCCGTGATGTCCTCGCTTTCGGCGGGGTCATCGGCCATGATGGGGGAACCGCCCGCGGCGATGGTGATATTGGCGCAGTCGTTGACGGTGACGTAATTGGTGATGAAGTGCACGAGCGGCGCAAGGCGGCGCGTGGTCTGCCAGACGGAGGAAAGATCGAGCATGCTGCCTCCTGAAGTTAGGATGGAGAGGCAGTATGCGTCAGGCGGGGCATGATGGCAAGCGGAGCCGTCCCTTCCGTCGTTGACAGCGCTCCTGCCTTCTTGCCGAATGAGGAAAGGGGGAACAACCTATCGGAACACAACACCCAGGCCGGTGAGGGGGGCATGGCGGGCGTGATGTTCCAGCGTGCTGAGCAGATGGGAGCGCTCGATGGTGGCGGCCATGAACTTGCTGATGGCGGCAAGGGCCGTCCGGGCCGCTTCCGCCCGTCTGCCCGTGGGATTCTCCACTTCCAGGAAGCCGGTCAGCCGCCCGGAGACCACGAGCGGTGCGATCATGAGCTGACGCGCCCGGATCTGCGGGGTCGTCTCACGGGCGATGATCAGCCGGGCCTTGCGTCCCTGCCAGACGGCAAAGGCTTCGTAGACCTTGAAATGGGCATTGAGATGGGGAGGTAGACCTGTTCCCGCCGGCGTGAAGGGTGAAGGCCGCAGCCTTCGCAGGGGGCGTCGCTGTCCCGAAAGACCTTGTGGCATTTTTTCCCCACGAGATCGGCTATCCTGAAGCGCTGACGACAGGCGACATTGGCGTAGAGAAGTTCATGCGTCTCCAGATCGGCGATGTAGACCAGATCCGTAAGCTCGTCAAAAAATCAGCCAGCATGGCGGTGTCTCCCCATCAGGGGCTGTGCTGTCCCGGCGGGAAATGCGGAGTGTGGGGGATGCAGGGCAAGGACGCGCATCGTGAGAGGATGGCCTGTTTTCGCAGGGCTTGCAAGAGTGTGAAGGGTGTGGCGGGGCGGCAGCCTCAGCAGGGGGCGGCCGTGTCCAGCTTCTTCTGGAACTCCTCCAGCGGCAAGGGGCGGGAAAAGAGGAAGCCCTGTACCTCATGGCAGCCCATGCCGGAAAGGATGTCCAGCTGTTCGTGGCGCTCGACGCCCTCGGCCACGGTATTGATGCGCAGGGCATGGCTGGTCAGGATAAGCATCTCCAGGATCTTGAGCAGACGGGGATTGCTCTCCAGGGAGTGGATGAGCCGCTTGTCCAGCTTGAGCACGGAAAAATCCACTTCCGCCAGCGTGGCCAGATTGGCGTGCGCCACGCCGAAATCGTCGATGGCCAGACAGAATCCGTGGGTATGCAGCCGGCGGGCCATGCTCTGGAAGGCGGCATGGTCCGCGGCATCCACGGTCTCCGTGATCTCCACTTGCAGCAGGGGGAGGGGCACGGCGTGGCGGCGGCGGATGGCCTCCAGTCTGTCCAGAAAGTCCGGCATGATGAAGGTGTGCCGGGAGAAATTGCTGGAAACGGGCACGACGGGCAGCCCGGCGTCCAGACGATGGCGCAGGAAGCGGCAGACCTCCTCAAAGACGAAATAGTCAAGCAGGTAGGTTCGGTGCAGTGACTCCAGCAGGGGCATGAACTGTCCCGGCGCGAGCACCTCGGGCCTGTTAACGCTATTGATGTTTTTATGGTCATGGGGTAAGCTGAACCCCATGATCATAACCAAAGAACACTATGAACGCATCGCAGACTGCTTTCCCCGCCAACGCGGAAACGTTTCTCTGGATAATCTCAATGTCCT
>NZ_CALUYG010000086.1 GCF_944324935.1 uncultured Desulfovibrio sp.
TGTTAGGGCGCGGCTGGTAAAAAAGCCTTATAGGCGCATATGAAGAACCACCGGCTTTGCCGGTGGGTTCCTTTTTTTTCGTGGCTGTGCCGTTGCGCCGTTTTGGCGGGCGGACGGAGGAGGCGCGTCATTTCGCCGGCTTCCCGGCAGGAGCGGCGCACGCGGGCCCCTGCTGTCTGCCGGCTGCCGTCTCGTCCTGATGTTGCCGCATCTCTTCGCAGCGGCGGCAACTTTCGCCCTTGCGCAGCTGGGCCAGGATGCCGCAGTCGGCCGCCCTGCCGCCGGTGCAGGCATGCAGCAGCGAGGCAAGATGTTCGCGCAAATGCGTGAGCGCGGCAATCTGCGCATCCACATTGGCCAGATGCTGTTGCACCAGGGCCGTGATCCAGTCACAACTTTGCCGTGGATGATCCTGGAAGGAAAGGAGCTCGCGTATTTCGTGAAGCGCCATGCCGTGGAGACGGCATTGTCGGATAAAGCGCAGGCGTTCGACATCCGTTTCGTCATACAAGCGGTAGTTGCCCGCCGTGCGCTCGGGTGAGCGGAGCAGGCCCTCCTTTTCATAATACCGGATGGTGACGACACGACAACCGACATGACGGGCCAGTTCGCCGATCTTGTACGCCATTTTTTTCCTCCATGCTGCTGCGGCTTCCCCTCTCCCGTCCTTTTTGCACTGTTTGTTCCCCAAAGAGAAAAAAGGCTTGACCCTCTACCTGCTCGAGGGAGTAGGTTTGTCATACCTCCTGTTGCTCAGCGCTGGTTGCCCTGGACGGGCCCGGGCGAACGGCAGGGGTCTCCCCTGTCGTCAAGTATGCCATGCAACAGGGGGATATGTCATCAACCCCGGCGCCGCCGCCTACGGCGGGACCGGCCCTCCTGGAGGAATCATGTCGGAAGTCCTTTCCTGCGCCTGCGGCGGCGATGTCGCATCCGGCGCATCCCCTGCGAACGCGGCGACGTCCCCTTGTCTCCCCTGCTCCGCTCCCCGGCCGGCGCATGCCCATGAGCATTGCTGCTGCGGCGGCGGGCACAGCGCGCCACAAGAGCCTGATATGGCGGCTGTGGCGCAAGCCGCATCGGACACCTGCGCTTTGTACCGTATCCTGAACATGGACTGCCCCACGGAAGAGGCGCTGATCAGAAAGAAGCTGTCCTCCCTGCCGGGCATCACGGGACTGGAGTTCAACCTGATGCAGCGGGTGTTGACGGTGCACCATGAGCTGGCATCCACGGAAAGCATCGAACGGGCCCTGCGGGACATCGACATGGAGCCGCAGCGCCTTGAAGCGGGCATCCCGGCCCGAAGCGGAGACGCCCTGCCTGCCGCGTCCATCCCCTGGAAGCGTCTTTTGCTGGCCGGGGGGCTGGCGGCTCTCTCCGAAGCCGCGGAACTGTTCGAGATGTGGCGCGCGCAGGCCGCAGTCACGCCCCCCCTCCCGCCGGGGGGCTGGAGCCTGCCGGAGGCGGTCGCCCTGCTCTGCGCGCTGGCGGCCATCGCCGTATCCGGCCTGACCACCTACCGCAAGGGCTGGCTGGCCATACGCAACGGGAATCTGAACATCAATGCGCTCATGTCCGTTGCCGTGACAGGAGCCGTCTGCATCGGGCATTTCCCCGAGGCGGCCATGGTCATGGTGCTCTTCAACCTGTCCGAGGCGCTGGAAGCCCGGGCGATGGAACGGGCGCGCAACGCCATCGGCGAATTGCTGGCCCTTGCGCCGGAGACCGCCCTCGTGCAGCAGGCGGACGGCACATGGAAGCGCATGGAGGCGAGCCGCATAGCGCCGCACAGCCGGGTACGCGTGGCCCCCGGAGAAAAGATCGCGCTGGACGGGCGCGTCCTGGAAGGTCATTCCGCCGTCGATCAGGCCCCCATCACCGGCGAAAGCCTGCCGGTGGAAAAGACGGCGGGCGATACGGTCTATGCCGGGACCATCAATACTTCCGGCTCCTTCATCATGGAGACCACGGCCCCGGCCTCGGCGTCCACGCTGGCGCGCATCATCGAAGCGGTGGAAAAGGCCCAGGCCACGCGTGCGCCCCTGCAACGGCTGGTGGACAGCTTTGCCCGCTACTATACGCCGGCCATCTTTCTGCTGGCTCTGCTGACGGCCTTCCTGCCGCCTCTGCTGGGCCTGAACGGCTGGGCGGATGCCGTGTACATGGCGCTGGTGCTGCTCGTCATCGGCTGCCCGTGCGCGCTGGTCATCTCCACGCCGGTCAGCATCGTCAGCGGGCTTGCTGCGGCGAGCCGCCACGGCATACTGATCAAGGGCGGCGTTTTTCTGGAAAAGGGCCGTCAGCTGCGCCAGCTTGCCCTGGACAAGACAGGGACGCTGACCTGCGGCCGGCCGCGGCAGACGGACTTCCTGGCCTGCGGTACGCTCCCGGAGGCAGAATGCCGGCTGCTGGCCGCCAGCCTGGCCGCCCGTTCGGACCACCCCGTCTCGCGGGCCATCGTCGCTGCCGCGTCGCTGCCGGAGACCGCTCTTGAAGAGGTGGAAGACTTCGTCGCCGTACTGGGACAGGGCATACGCGGACGCATCGGCGGGCATGAGCTGGCGCTGGGCAACAGGCGCATGCTGGCGGAAAGGAAGCTGCTCGCCCCCGCGCTGGAGGAGAGGATCACGGCGCTGGAAGCCGCCGGAAAGAGCGTGGTGGCCCTGCACGCCGATAATGAGGTGATGGCCCTCTTTGCCGTGGCGGACACGCTCCGGCCTGAAAGCATCGAGGCCGTGCGTGAACTGCGGGAACTGGGCATCGGCACCGTCATGCTGACCGGGGACAATCCGCATACGGCGGAAGCCATCGGCCGCACGGCGGGCGTGGATGACATCCATGCCCAGCTGTTGCCCGAGGACAAGGAGCGCATCGTGCGGGAGCTGGGCCGCAAGGGGCCCGTGGGCATGGCGGGCGACGGCATCAACGACGCGCCCGCGCTGGCCTGCGCGCATATCGGTTTCGGCATGGCGGCCGGAGGGACGGACACGGCCATCGAAACGGCGGATGTCGCCCTCATGGACGACGATCTGCGCAAGATCCCCCGTTTCATCCGGATTTCCCGCGCGGTCTACCGTATCATCGTGCAGAACATCGTCCTGGCCGTGGGGGTCAAGGCGCTCTTCCTCCTCCTGACCTTCAGCGGACAGACCAGCATGTGGCTGGCCGTCTTTGCCGACGTGGGCACGTCGCTCATCGTGGTGGCCAACGGCCTGAGGGCCCGCCGCCTGTAGGCGGACCGTCCCGACTGCTGTCCGGCGCGCTGTCCATGACGCGGGGAAGGGGAAGCCCTTTCCCGCGTTTTTCGTCCTGCCGTTCTCAGCAGATCTCCCTGTTCTGCAACATGGTGTAGACCAGCCAGAGCAGGCTCAGGACGACATGCGCCCGCAGGAGGATACGCCCGGCAGGGCGACGCCAGAGAGCAAGGCCCGCGCCGGCCAGAAACCAGACGGACAGCAGGGCCGTCGAAAGGATATAGAGCTCACGGGAGGCATACTGCCAGAAGGCGCTTGTGGCCACCGCGCCCCACAGCGGGGCGTACTCCTCCGGCCGTGCGTGGACGTTCCAGAGCTCATGGGAGAACAACACCGCCATGAAGCCGCAGAACAGCAGCCAGAGCAGGCGTTTCCCCGAGATCCGTCCGCCCGGGAAGGGAAGAGACTTCAACAAGAACATGAACTTTTGCCTCCTTTGGCGGTCAGAAAAAAGGGAGAACGGCGCGTCTGTCCGTTCTCCCCTTCTGTTCTCGCCGGAAAACAGGCTCCTGAGCGTTTTGCCGTCGTATGGTTTGAAACGCAACGAGTTTCAAACTGAAAATGCCCTAGATAGTGTCTACACGAGTTAAGTTAACACCTTGAGCCATATCGCTATACAGCGGATTTGTACGGCAGCCTCAA
>NZ_CALUYG010000087.1 GCF_944324935.1 uncultured Desulfovibrio sp.
CCCCCCCCCCCCCTGCCGCCAGCCGCGCAGGCTACCACGCCTCGATGCCGGGCTGAAGCCGCTATCCAGCGGGAAAAGAACTTTTACGCACAGCGCCCACGGCCTTGCGGGCCGCCATTCGGTCGCTCGCCGGGAGGCGACCATGCCCGGATGCCGGGCAGCAGCCGCTATCCAGCGGCAGAAAAGAAAGAAAGGAAGGAAGGAAGGAAGGAAGAAAACCGCCCGCCGCGTCAGGCGTCCTCCGTATCGCGCACCACTTCCAGAATGAGCGGCAGCTTGCGAATATCCTCGATGAGCTGATAGAGCTGGCTCGCGTCCTTGACTTCCACGGTGACGCGGATCTCGGAACGCCCGTCCAGCAGACTGGTGGCCGTCAGGGTCATAATATTGATGTCCGCCTTGGCCAGCGTTTGCGTGACGTTGGCCAGCACGCCGCGCTCGTTCTTCGCCAGGATGAAGATGCCGGCCTCGTACGGCTTCTGCCGCTCTTCCGCACCGTCCCAGTGTACGGAAATGAGGCGTTCCGGCTCCATGTTGGCCACGTTGGCACAGTCGGCGCGGTGTACGGTCACGCCCATGCCGCGGCTGATGTATCCTATGATGGAATCGCCGGGCACGGGATTGCAGCACTTGGCAAAGCGCATGAGTACGCCGTCCACACCGGAGATGCCCACGCCCTCGCTCTTGCGCTTGGCGGTCTCCTTGCTTTCCTTGATGCTGGGGGCGGCGGGCTGCTCGGCCGTGGCGGCGTCCGGGTGCATGACCGCATACAGCTTGTTGAGCACGCGGCGCGGCGTGATGTGGGCATAGCCCACGGCGGCGGTGAGTTCGTCCGCATTCTCAAAGTTCATGTCCTGCGCCACGATGGCCAGATGGCCGTCCTTGGAGGCGCGGCTGACGTTGAGATTCATCTTGCGGCCTTCCTTCTCCAGCATGTCGCGGCCCAGGGTGATGGCGTGGGCGCGCTCCTCGGTACGCAAGTAGCGCTGGATGCGGGTACGGGCGCGGGCCGTCTTGACCATCTTGAGCCAGTCCCGGTTGGGATTGCGCGTGGGATCGGTGATGATCTCCACCGTATCGCCGTTCTTGAGCGGCGTGCCCAGCGGCATGAGACGGCCGTTGATCTTGGCCCCGGCGCAATGGTGGCCCACCTTGGTATGGATGAGGAAGGCAAAATCCAGCGGCGTGGCGCCTTCGGGCAGCTCCTTGACCTGCCCGGCGGGCGTGTAGACGTAGACCTCGTCCTTGAAGAGGTCGAGCTTGAGGGAGTGCATGAACTCGCGCGAGTCCGCCTCGTCGCCCTGCCGCTCGAAAATTTCCCGCAGCCAGGAGAACTGCTCCAGATCGCGCGGATTGACGCGCCCCTTTTCCTTGTACAGCCAGTGGGCCGCCACGCCGTGCTCGGCCTGCCGGTGCATCTCCTCGGTGCGGATCTGGATCTCGATGCGCTCGCCCTCCGGCCCGATGACCGTGGTGTGCAGGCTCTGGTAGCCGTTGGACTTGGGCATGGAGATGTAGTCCTTGAAGCGCCCGTGCACCGGCTTCCACTGCGAATGCACCAGCCCCAGCACGGCGTAACAGTCGCGGATGTCCTTCACCAGCACGCGAAAGGCCATGATGTCGTGCATCTCGTCCAGGGTGAGGTTCTGGGACTGCATCTTCTTCCAGATGCTGTACTTGTGCTTGATGCGGCCGTAGACCTGCCCGTTGACCTTGTTGGATTCCAGCAGATCGCGAATGAGCGAGACCACCTTTTCGATGATCTTCTTTTCCACCACCTGATGCTTGTCCAGCCAGTGATCGATCTGATTGTAGATGTCCGGCTGGAGATACTTGAAGCTCAGGTCCTCCAGATCGCGCTTGAGCAGGTAGAGGCCGAGACGGTTGGCCAGCGGCGCGTAGATGTCCATCGTCTCCTGTGCGATGCGCCGTTGCTTGTGGGCCTTCTGGAAATCCAGGGTGCGCATGTTGTGCAGGCGGTCGGCCAGCTTGACCATGAGCACGCGCATGTCATGGCTCATGGCCAGGATCATCTTGCGGATGTTCTCGGCCTGCGCCTCTTCCTTGTTGTCGAAGGGGATGAGGCTGATCTTGGTCACCCCGTCGACGATGTCGGCTACTTCCTCACCGAAATTCTCGTCGATCTCCTCGATGGTGGCCTTGGTGTCCTCCACCGTGTCGTGCAGCAGGCCGGCGGCCACCGTCGGCTCGTCAAAGCCCATGTCCGCCAGCGTATAGGCCACCGCCAGCGGATGCGAAAGGTAGGGCTCGCCGGAAAGGCGCGTCTGCCCCGCATGGGCCGTGGCGGCAAAGACGTAGGCCCGCTGTATAAGCTCCAGATCGGCATCGGGATTGCCCGCCGCCACCTTGTCGAGAATTTCCTGGATACGGATCATGGCCGCCTCATGCAGGGTAGGAAGGATGGGATGCTGGCGCGGCCGCCGGATGCGGCATCACGCACACTTTCATCATCAACTGTCCGTCAAGTGCCGCAGCTTGTCAACGGTCTGCGGCCATCTTCGCGTGTGCGGCACTTGCTGGTATCCTTCTTGCATTTTCCTGGCATGGAAATTTTTGCCGGAGGGACACCATGAAGCTGTCGTCGTTGCTTTCCACCGATACGCAACGGAAGAACGCGCCCCTTGCCGGGATCATGCAGTCACAAAACGTCTCGCGGGTCGGCGGTCAGGGCGGTTCCTTTTCCAGCCACATCGTTGCCGCCAGCCGGCGCGGCGATACCGTGGACATCTCCGAGGAAGGCCGGGCGCTGGCCGCGGCCATGCTGAACAAAAAAGATCAGGAAGCCACTGCCACCTGATCGGCCCTTTCCGTATCCTGCCGTCTTGCTGCGGAGGAGGGAACTTCCCTCCTCCGTTTTTCTTTTTTCACCCATGCGCCCGAAGGCCCTTCACCCTCTCTTTCTCCTCCAGCCCGCCGGGGGACGAACAGACGACGAGCGGACGTGCGGGCCGCGACAGCGGCATCAGGGGTTCCCCCTCTCCCGGAAGATCCCTCACATACCGCCCTCTTACGGCGCCAGCGTATGGCGTTGCAGGGCGCGCGGCACCCACCAGTCCTCGAAATTGTACATGATGCCGGCCAGCGCGGGTTTGATGCCCATGAAGCGCTTTTGCACCACCGGCAGGGAGTACGGCACATAGAGGAAGCAGTAGGGCTGGTCGTCGGCCAGCACTTCCTGCACGCGCCAGTAGAGGCGTTTGCGCGTTTCCTGATCCGGGGTGATGCGGGCCTCTTCGAGCAGGCGGTCCAGTTCGGGATTCTTGTAGCGGGTGAAGTTCAGGCCGCCTTCCACGGCCTGCGAGCTGTGCCAGACCTGATAGATGTCCGGGTCGGAGGTGATGGTCCAGCCGAGCATGACGGCGTCGAAGCGGCCCTTGTTCACGAATTCGCGGATGAAGGCCGCCCATTCCACCACGCGGATCTCCACGGCGATGCCGACCTTTTTGAGCTGGCTCTGGATGAGGGTCGCCGTGAGGATGCGCTCCTCGTTGCCCTGATTGGTGAGGATGGTGAAGGCCAGGGGCTTGCCGTCCCTGTCCAGGATGCCGTCGCCGTCCGTATCCCGGAAGCCGGCCTCGGCCAGCAGGGCGCGGGCGGCCTCACGGTCGCACGCCACGGGCTTGAGGCGGGGATGATAGGCCCATGTGCCGGGCTTGTAGGGGCCGAAGGCCGGTTCCCCTTCGCTCAGCAACACCACATCGACGATGTCCCGCCGGTCGATGGCCTGCGAGATGGCCCGACGCACGCGGGCATCCTGAAAGAAGGGATGCTCCATATTGAAGCCGAGAAAGACGTAGGCACTGCCGAGATAACGGTACTTGTTGAAATTTTTCCGCCACTCCGGGCCGGAAGTCTGGCGCAGGTACTGGAGGGGCGTCAGATTCATGAAATCCAGCTGTCCGGCCCGCGTTTCCAGAAACATGGTCGCCATATCCGGGATGATGCGGTAGACCACCTCGTCGATATGCGGCCGTCCGGCGAAGTAGGTGGGCGAGGCCGCCAGCGTGATGCGCGCGCCGGGTTCCCAGCTCTTGAGGCGGTAGGGCCCGGCCCCCACGGGCTTGCGGGCAAAGGGCGTCTGGCGGATGTTCTGCCCTTCCAGGACGTGCTTGGGAAGGATGGGCTGCATCCAGGTGAAGATGCCGCGGGCAAAGAACTGGTCGTACAGCACTTCAAAGGTATAGCGGTCGATGACTCTGAGGTCCTTGACGCGCAAAAAGTCGTCGGCATAGGGGCTGGCCGTGGCCGGATCGCAGACGAGCTTCCAGGTGAAGGCCACGTCCTCGGCCGTGAGCTCCACGCCATCCTCCCAGAGGATGCCCTTGCGCAGGGTGAAGCGGTAGCGCCGGCCGCCGTCCTCCACGCTGTAGCTCTCCGCCGCCCAGGCTTCCGGCTCCAGATCCTTGTTCATGCGCAGGGGGGCCACATAGAGCAGATCGGCCACCTCGTGCGAGGCGGAGTCCGAGGTCAGATAGGGGATGAGGTTGGAGGCCTCCCCGATGCTGCCGAAGATGATGCGGTCCCCGTCCACGGGCGTGGAGAATGCGGGAGACGCCGGAGCCCCCCGCCGGGAGCCGTCGGACGGGGCCGCACTGGCGGTTACGCTGCTGAACAGCACCGCCACGCCCAAAAATCCCGCGCAAAAGAGCCTTGCCGCGGCCCTGACGGCCCGGCGGGACAAAACCCCGCAGAGGCCCGTCCGTCTGTCGTTGCGCGGTTTTTGATAACGATTGTACATAACTTGGAATCTTTTGTTGCCTTCAGGGTTTGGTTTGTGCTACTGACTCAAAATTGTCGTTATGCCCCTGCCGCAGCGGCAGGGTGGGAGAATTATGAGCAGATCCGAACAAGTTGTCATCACGGAAATGTGCGAAGCCTTCCTCCACGATTCCGTGCCCGAATATATCCGCGACACGGCCTACCCTATCCTTTCCGAAGGCGGTGTGCAAAAAATAAATATCCAGGAAGGCGAGCCCTGGGAGATACAGGGGCTCATCCAGGGCGAGGATTTGCAGGTCTACACGCCCAGCCTCACCTTTACCCTTTCCGACCGCAGCACGCGCCATCAGTGCAACTGCTCGGACGCCTTCACCGGCATCTGCCGGCATGTGGCGGCGCTGGCCCTGCGCCTGCTGGAAGAGCTGCGCAAGGAGCAGGGCAACGACGAAGCCGTGCCCGCTCCCGTCTCGGACTGGAAGGAAAGCTTCCGCTCCTTCTTTTCCACGGACATGGAGCCGGAACCGGGACGGCATTACCTTATTTTTCGCTTCGAGCCCGAGCCGGGCCGTCTGCTGGTCTCCTTTTTCCGGGGGCGACAGAACAAGTCCGGTCTTTCCAGCGTCCATAATGAAGTGACGCTGGATCAGATCATCCACAATCCCGGCTGGTGCGAGTTCTCGCCCCAGCTGCCGCTGGTGGCCAAGCAGATCGGCCAGCATCTCGACTATTACGGCCACCGGGTGGAGATCCCCAACGGCCTGACCTCATGGTTCTTCTGGGCCGTGCGGCGGGAATACTATCTGCTCTGGAAGGATACGGACAAGCCCTGCCGCATCGAGAGCACGCCCTTTGCCCTCAAGCTCAAGCCCAATCTGGACGATGCGGGGTTCCGCTTCGACGTGCTGCTCAAGCGCGAGGGGCGTCAGCCCCTGCCCATCGTCAGCCGGGACGACGAGGCCCGCGACGAGAGCAGCCCCGAAGCCGCGCCCATCACCTTCCACGGACAGATGCCGCTCTGGGTCTGCTATCAGCACAATTTCTATCCCGTACAGACGGGGCTCGCGCCCTCGCTGGTGCGGCGACTCATCTACGAGCGCCCCGTGGTGCCGCATGAGGAGATCTCCGAATTCCTCGACCGGGTATGGACGCGTCTGCCCGCCTCGGAGCTTTACGAACCACAGCAGTTCCTGCGCCAGATGGAGCCGGTGTTCCAGCCCGCCACCTACAATCCCAAGCTCTTCCTGGACGAGGAAGGCAGCCTGCTCACGCTGGAGATCGACAACATCTACGAGACCAAGCACGGCGAATTCACGCTCAACGGTCCCAACCCCGATTTCCAGACCGGCAGTTACACCTACGAGGGGCAGACTTATCTGGTGCGGCGGCATCAGGACGAGGAGGCCCAGCTTATGAGCGAGCTGGCCGCCATGGACTTCCAGTCCCGGTCCAACCGCCTGTGGTTCCTCGAGCCGGAGGAAGCCATCTCCTTCCTGCTGGACTCCTATCCCAAGCTGGTGGACTACTACCGCGTCTACGGCGAAAAGGCCCTTTCCCGCTACAAGGTGCGCACGGCCAAGAGCACCATCACCGCGCAGGTGGTGAGCAACGAAAAGGAAAAGTGGTTCTCGCTGGACATCTCGGTGGATTACGAGGGCCAGTCCCTGCCGCTGGAAAAGATATGGAAGGCCTGGACGCGCGGCAAGCGGTATGTGCAGCTCAAGGACGGCTCCTATACCAGCCTGCCGCAGGAATGGCTGGAGAAGATCGCCCACAAGCTCACCGCGCTCGGCCTTGACCCCAGCAAGCCGCCGCAGACCAAGTTCAAGCAGTTCGAAGCGCCGGTACTGGACAGCCTGCTGGAGGATCTGCCCGGCGCCAGCACGGACTCCTTCTGGAACAATCTGCGCGAGAAGATACGCTCCTTCCGGGAGGTGCGTCCGGTATCCGCGCCGCGGCAGCTCCAGGCCACCCTGCGCTCGTATCAGCTCCAGGGGCTTTCCTACCTCAACTTTCTGTCCGAATACGGTTTCGGCGGCATCCTGGCCGACGAGATGGGCCTCGGCAAGACGGTACAGACGCTGGCCTTCATCGAGCATATGGTGGAACATCATTACGATGGCCCCAACCTCATCGTGGTGCCCACCTCCGTGCTGCCCAACTGGGAGCGCGAAGCGGAGAAGTTCGTGCCGCATCTGCGCCGGCTGACCATCTACGGAACCCGGCGCGAAGGCATGTTCAAGCATATCGCGGACTCGGACCTGGTCATCACCACCTATGCCCTGCTCCGGCGCGACCTCGAGGAGATGGAGAAGTACGAATTCAACACCGTCATCCTCGACGAGGCCCAGAACATCAAGAACCCCAATACCATCACGGCCCGCGCCGTGCGCCGCATCAACGCGCGCATGCGGCTCTGTCTCTCCGGCACGCCCATCGAGAACAACCTCTTCGAGCTCTGGAGCCTGTTCGAATTCCTCATGCCGGGCTTCCTCGGTTCGCAGCATGCCTTCCAGCGCGGCATCGTCAAGCCCATCAAGGACGGCGACGCCGAGACGCTGGAGTATCTGCGCACCCGCGTACGCCCCTTCATCCTGCGCCGTACCAAGGCCGAAGTGGCCAAGGACCTGCCGCCCAAGGTGGAGAGCGTGACCTGTTGCGCGCTGGAAGAGGCTCAGGCCGAACTGTATGCCGCCCTTGCCCGCAAGCTGCGCGCGCAGGTGCTGGCCGACGTGGACGAAAAGGGCCTGGCCAAGAGCCAGATGTCCATCCTGGACGCCCTGCTCAAGCTGCGGCAGATCTGCTGCCATCCGCGCCTGCTCAAGCTCGACATGCCCGGCTTTTCCACCAATCTGCCCTCCGGCAAGTTCGACGCCTTCAAGGACATGGTACAGGAGATCGTGGAGGGCGGCCACAAGGTGCTGGTCTTTTCGCAGTTCGTGCAGATGCTGCACATCATCCGCCAGTGGCTGGAGTTCTCGCAGATCCCCTTCTGCTATCTGGACGGCGCCAGCAAGGACCGCTTCGAGCAGGTGGACAGATTCAACAACAGTCCGGACATTCCCATCTTCCTCATCTCCCTCAAGGCCGGCGGCACGGGCCTCAACCTGACCAGCGCGGATTACGTCATCCACTACGACCCGTGGTGGAACCCGGCCGTGGAAAGTCAGGCCACCGACCGTACGCACCGCATCGGCCAGACGCGGCAGGTCTTTTCCTACAAGCTCATCTGCCAGAATACGGTGGAAGAAAAGATCCTCAAGCTCCAGGAAGCCAAGCGCGGCGTGGCCGAGGCCATCATCCCCGGGCAGGACACCTGGAAGTCCCTCACCCGCGAGGATCTGGAGATGCTGTTCGAGGTGTGACGGCAAGGCGCTCCGGCCTGCCGGGATACACGGAAACACGGACAAGGGAAGCATGGCCCGGCGGCCTGCTTCCCTTTCTCTTTCGTGCGGCTCAGGATGTGTCCCGGCGATTTGCCTGCCGCCATCCTTCCCTTTTTCTTCTTCCGTCGTCCCCCTCCTTCCCTCCGTACCGTCGGGGGACCAGACGAACAAAGAAACAGCTTGCGTGTCGCACCGTCCGTTCATCTTCCCTGCCCTCCTGCACGGCCTCTATCACGGAAGCCGCCGCTTTTCCTCGGGAGCGGAATGGTGTAGGCTGCCTTTCAGCCGCCGTCACCGGCGGCGCGGCCGCTGCCCTGTCCGACGCCATCGGTCTGACGTTCCGGCACTCCGGCCGTTTCCGTCACACTCTCCGGGAAAACCGCATGAAAGCCTTTCTCAAGCTCCAGTCCGTGGAAGAAATCCTTGCCCATTTGCGTGCCTTCCCTCCGCTGCCGCCGGAGGACGTTCCGCTGGACGAGGCGCTGTCGCGTTTTTCCGCCGCTCCGCTGGCGGCTCCCCACGATCTGCCCGGCTTTGACCGCTCCACCGTGGACGGCTTTGCCGTGCGGGCGCGGGACGTGTTCGGCGCGCAGGAGGCATCTCCGGCCCTGCTGGACATCGCCGGGGACTGCCGCATGGGCGAGGCGGCCGGGCTGACGCTGGAAGAGGGCCAGACGGCCCGCATCCTCACGGGCGGCATGCTGCCCGCCGGCGCGGATGCCGTGGTCATGGTGGAGTATTCCCGTCCGGCGGGCGGACGGCTGGTGGAGCTGACCCGCAGCGTCGCCCCCGGCGAGAACGTGTTGCGCCATGACGAAGACGTTGCTGCCGGACAGCGCTGTCTGCCGCAAGGCCGCTGCCTGCGCCCGCAGGAGATCGGCTTGCTGGCGGCCCTGGGCCTGACGCGCGTCGCCGTGCGCCGCCGCCCCCGCGTGGGCATCCTCTCCACCGGGGACGAGGTCGTGCCCGTCACCGCCGCGCCCGCTGCCGGCCAGATACGGGACGTCAACGCCCACAGCCTGGCGGCCCTTTGCCGCCGCTGCGGCGCAAGCGCCACACAGGCCGGGCTCGTACCCGACGATCCCGCGGCCCTTCGCGCCGCCGTGACCGCCCTCAGCGCCACGCAAGATGTGGTGGTGGTGTCCGGCGGCTCCTCGGCGGGCATGCGGGATCACACGGTGGAGGTCTTCACCGGCGGCACGGGCGGCGAACTGCTCTGCCACGGCGTGGCCCTCAGCCCGGGCAAACCCTTCATCCTTGCCCGCAAGGGGGACGTCTGCCTCATGGGCCTTCCCGGCCATGTGAGCAGCGCCCTCATCTGCGCCCATGTCTTCCTGGGCCCCCTCCTGCGCCATCTGCAGGGCGCGGACGCGGACACACTGCCCGTCCCCGGCACGCTGGCCGTGCTGAGCCGTCCCCTGGCCTCGGCTCAGGGACGCCGGGACTACATCCGCGTGCGGCTGGAAGCCCTGCCGCCGGACGAACGGCCCAGCACGGCGGATCTGCCGCCCGTAGGCTGGCGTGCCGTCCCTCTTACCGGGCCATCAGGCTGCATCTCCGGCCTGACGCAGGCCGACGGCCTCGTGATCTGCCCGGAAAATCGCGAGGGGCTCTACGGCGGCGAGATCGTGGAAGTGGAACTGCTGGACGGTCTATCCTGATCCCGCCACCTCGTCCGTCATCCGCCCCCTTTTTTTGCTGACCGCTCCCGCTGGCCCCCGACCCGCACTCCACGAGGACATCATGGAAACGAAACGCACGGCCTATCTGACCCTGCTCTCTCCCGAAGAGGCCCGCCGCCGCTGGTTCGCGGCGCTGGAGGACGCTCCCCTGCCGGAAGAGGTCGTCCCCCTTGCCACGGCCCTGCACCGCATCACCGCCCGGCCCGTGGCCGCCCGCCGTTCCTCTCCGGCCTTCCACGGCGCGGCTATGGACGGCATCGCCGTCCGGGCCGAGGAGACCTTCAGCGCCTGCCCACAGCACCCCCTGCGCCTGACGGTAGGCACGCAGGCCCACTGGATCAACACCGGCCACCCCCTGCCTGCGGGCTGCAATGCCGTCGTCATGGTGGAGCATGTGGTCAGCGAGGCCGACGGCCGCCATGTGATCATCGAGAAGGCCGCCTTCCCCTGGCAGCATGTCCGCAAACTGGGCGAGGACATGGTCCGCACGGAGATCATCCTTGCCCCCGGCACGCGTATCGGCCCCTGCGAGCTGGGCGCGCTGGCGGCGGGCGGCGTGCTGGACGTGCCGGTCTTCGCCAGGCCGCGCGTGGCCGTCATCCCCAGCGGTTCGGAGATCGTGCCCCTTGCCGACGCACGGGAGGAGGACCTGAACAGCGGCCGCGTGCTGCCTGAATTCAATTCCCTCATCTTTTCGGCCATGATCGAGGAAGCGGGCGGCGTGGCGGATGTCCGCCCCATCGTGCCCGACGATCCCGCGGCCATCGCCGCGGCCATTGATGCGGCGCTGGACGGCGGCGCGGACGTGGTGCTGCTCAATGCCGGATCCTCGGCGGGCAGCCGGGACTATACCGCGCAGGTGGTGCGGGACATGGGGCAACTGCTGGCGCACGGCATCGCCGTCATGCCCGGCAAACCCACCGTCCTCGGCGTCGTACGCGGCCGCCCGGTCATGGGCGCGCCGGGTTACCCCGTCTCGGCGACCGTGGCCGTGGAGGAATTCCTCCTGCCCCTGCTGGCCTGCCGGCAGCGCCGCCCCCTGCCGCGGCGCGAACGCGTCCAGGCCGTGCCCTGCTATCCGCTGCCTTCCCGGCCGGGCATGGAAGAACGCCTGCGCGTCAAACTGGGCGAAGTGGACGAGACCATCGTGGCCGTCCCCCTGCCGCGCGGCGCGGGGACCGTGACCAGTCTCAGCCGCGCCGACGGCCTGCTGACCATCCCCGCCGCCTGCGAGGGGCTGGATGCGGATGCGCCCGTGCCCGTGGAGCTTTTGCGCTCCCGGGAGAGCCTGCGCGGCACGCTGCTGGCCATCGGCAGCCACGACACCACTCTTGACCTGCTGGACGGCCTGCTGCGCCGCAGCCATCCGGCCTTCCGTCTCACTTCCGCCCACGTCGGCTCGCTGGGCGGCCTGCAGGCCCTGGCCCGCCGCCGCTGCCATCTGGCGGGCTGTCATCTGCTCGCCGCGGACGGCGTCTACAACCGGCAGGCCGTCGCCGAACTGCTTGACGAACCCATGCTGCTGGTCCGGCTGGTGGACAGAGAACAGGGCCTCATGCTGCGGCCCGGCAACCCGCTGCATCTGCACGGCGTGGCCGATCTGGCCCGCGAAGGCGTCCGCTTCATCAACCGTCAGCGCGGTAGCGGCACGCGCGTGCTGCTGGATCATCTGCTGTCCCGCGAAGGTCTTTCCCCGTCCCGCATCCAGGGCTACCGCGATGAGGAATACACCCACATGAACGTGGCCGCCGCCGTGCTGTCCGGCCGCGCGGACGCCGGACTCGGCGTCCTGGCCGCCGCACAGGCCCTGGGACTGGATTTCGTGCCCGTCGGCGTGGAGGAATACGATCTGGTCATCCCGCAGCGGCTGGCGCAGGACGAACGCATGCTTGCCCTGCTGGACGTCATCCGCTCCTACGCCTTCCGCGAACAGGTCGATGCCCTGGGCGGCTACGGCACGGCCCGCACCGGCGAAGTCATCTGGGAATACCCGGGACGCCCGGCGGAAGTGGAGTAGGGAGTAAAGAGAGGGTATTTTTTTATGCGGGGGGAAGGAGGGGGCTTTTTGCAAGAAGCCCCTCCTTTCCCCCGCACCCCCTTTCCTCCCGCAAAAAATCTTGTTTTGGAGGATGACGGGGAGGCATTCTCCGGCAGGCCGTCCCCCGACCGCTGGTCTCCCGGGGAGTATGGAAAAGTTTTCTGGACAGAGAGAATGCGGAAAGCGTGCCCGATGCGACACGGAAAGCCACGAACAGGAGGCAGGGAAGGAGCTTGCCGTTACCAGGCAAAGGATTCCAGTTCGGGGAGGCCGCTGTCCAGATGGTACAGACGGCCCAGTCCGGGCGCGGCTTCGCCCAGCAGGATACGCAGGCACTGTCCGGCCATGAGGCAGGCGATCCCGGCCACGGAAAGCACGCTGACCCCGGCGCCCCGTGCGGCGTCCAGCTCCGCCTGGCTCTGCCCCTGCGGATAGAGACGGCGCAGCCCGGCGTCAGGCTGGGCATCCGGTGCACTGGCCGGTAAGCCGGCCGGCCCCGGCACGTTGCGGAAGACCATGCCCTCGTGCCGCAGGACGCCGCCATGCACGAAGGGCACGCCCGCTCGCAGGCAGGCGTTTTCCAAAAGGGTTTTGTCCGCCACCGAGTCCAGACAGTCCAGCGCCACGTCCACGCCGTCGAGCAGCGCGGGCAGGTTGTCCGCCGTGACGGCCAGCGTGTGCGGCACGACCTCCGCATGGCCTGCCATATCCCGCACGGCCTGCGCGGCGACCTCGGCCTTGGGCAGGCCCAGCGTGCGTTCCGTGCAGAAGGCCTGCCGGTTGAGATTGCTTTCCGTAAAGCTGTCGGGATCGCACAGCACGAAGGCGCCGATGCCCAGTCGCGCCAGCAGACCGGCCAGATGACCGCCAAGGCCGCCGCAGCCCGCCAGCAATACGCGTGCTCCCAGCAAACGACGCATTGCCTTTACGGAAAAAAGTCCGTAATTTCGTCGGAAGCGTTCCGGCCAGATGTGCCGGGACAGACAATCGTCCATGACCTGCCGCAGGGAGCAGTTCTGCTGCCGGGCCCGGGCGGCGAGCACGTCCCGCTCCACGAAGAGGGGGTGCGTTGCATCCGGCGGCCGGAGACCGTCGGACGACAGCCCGCGCTCCGCCAGACAGGCGAAAATGAAGGCCAGCAGCTCATCCGGCGGACGAGGGCCTGCCTCCGGCGTCAGGGTCATGGAAAGCGTCATGGTCAACGGACGTCTAGCCTCCCCCGACTGCCGGGAAAAGGGCCACTCGATCCCCGTCGCGTAAGGTATCGGAACCCTCGCTTTGACGTCCGTTGATCATGACTATCTTGATCTCTTCCGGCGGCACATGGATATGCCGCGCCAGTTCCCGCACGCTTGTCCCCTCCGGCATGTCGAGCGACAAGCCGGCCTCGGCGTCATAGCCCGGCACGCAATCCCTCAGGGTCGTGCTGAGTTTGACCAGAATCCGCATGATGCCTCTCCTTGCATGACGATCGCCGCCCGGACCTCGGCCCGGGACCGCCGTTCACGGGAGCATAGCCTCCGGCGAGCGGGGAAACAAGCGGCGCGGCAGGCGGCGGCGCCGGAAAGATGCTGTCAGTGATGCGTTCGCCGTCTCCCGCCGCCCGGGGGGACGGCGGGAGCATGGCGGACGGGATTACTTTTCCTCGATCCAGTTGAAGACGGTCTTCAGCTCGTCGCGGCTGATGTCGAAGGTCGTGTTATGGGGCGGCAGGGCCTCGTCCTCGAAGAAGTCCGGCAGATGGTCGGCCGCCTGGGTGATGCCCGCGCGGCGGTTGAAGTCGATCTCCGTGGAGAGGATGCGCTGGCCGAGCGTCACCACGTCGTCGCCGGTGAGCTTCCAGCCGAACTTGGCGTTGAGCATGTCCACCACGGCGGGCAGCGCGTCCGGCACGTCCAGGATGGCAAAGGCGGTAAAGAGGCACAGGCCCACGGAATCCACGGAGGCCGTGGCGATCTGCAGATTACGGGACAGTTCGATCTGGCCGTCCTTCTTCAACGGATCGACCTTGCCGCCACAGCTCAGAATATTGGCCGTCACGGCATAGCCGGCGGTATGGTCGGCGCCCATCGGGGTGGTGGCGTAGGTGACGCCTACGCCCTTGACCGCGCGCGGATCATAGGCGGGCAGGCTCTGGCCCTTGACGCAGGGTACGCGGCGCACGCCGAACACCCGGCCCGTGGTGGCCGCGCCGCAGCCCAGCACACGTCCCAGAGGCGTGCCCTCGCTGATGCCTTCCACAGCCTTGAGGGCCGCATCCGCATCCCCGTAAGGGATGCCGCCGCCGGCCATGGCCACGCCCACGGCCACGCCCACGTCGATGGTGTCCACACCGAAATCGTCGCAGAGGTAGTCAAAGCGGGAGACCTTGTCCAGCTCGCCGATGCCGCAATGCGGGCCGAAGCTCCACAGGGTCTCGTATTCGGGCCACTTGCTCTGGAACTTGCCCTTCTTGTCCGGCAGGATGCCGCTGCAACGGATGACGCAACCGCTCATGCAGCCGTGGGCCACGGCGCCTTCGCCGCCGCGCTCCTTGGTCAGGCTGTTGAGCGTCTCGCCCGAGAGGCTCTCATGCTTGTCGAACTGGCCCACCGTAAAGTTGGCCGTGGGCAGACCGCCCGCCTCGTGCAGGATGTTCACCAGCACGGCGGTGCCGTATTCGGCAAGGCCCTTGCCCGTGATGGGATGTCCGGCCAGCGCCCTGGCGAAGCGCTTGGCCGCCTCGCGGAAACCGGCCTCGTCCACCAGCGGATGATTGCGGCCGCCTTCGGGATTGACGATGATGGCCTTGAGGCCCTTGGAGCCCATGACCGCGCCGACCCCGCCGCGCCCGGCATGACGCATGGGGCGCAGTTCCCGGTCGGTACAGGCGATGCTGGCGGCGGTGAGCTTGTATTCCCCGGCGCGGCCGATGGTGATGTAGCTGCAGTCCTTGCCATAGGTCTCCACGAGTTTTTCCACGGCGGCGAAGTTGTTGCAGCCCCCCACGGTGGAGGGTACCAGCCGGGCGCTGTCCTGCCCGATCTCGAGCTGCCACCATTCGCCTTCCCTGGCCATGTCTTCCACGATGACGGCAAGGATGCCCAGCCGGGCCAGATGACCGCCGGGCTGACCGCCCGCGTTGGATTCCTTGATGCCTTCGGTCAGGGGGCTTTTGCAGCCCACGGAGATGCGGTTGCCGTTGGGGCTGTTGGTGGCGCCCAGCAGCCCCGGCGCAAAGACGAGCTTGTTGTGTGGCCCCAGCGGCGTACAGGTGGGGTCCACCTCACGGGCCACGATGGTGGACGTCAGGGCGCGACCGCCCAGCCCGGCGTACTCCTGCGGGATGTCTTCAAACACGCAGGTCTTGGCAGCCATGTTCACACGCAAGAAACGAAACATCTGCACTTCCTCCTTCCCGACGCGGCGGGACTCGCGGTTCATTTGCCGCCAGTCTAGGAAGCTCCTCCCCTTGCGGCAAGCATTGGCCGGAACAATCCCGCTTTTGGGCACTGCCTCCGCATGCCTGCCGAAAGCGGGAGTTTTTACGCCGCGCCGCCCGCGCCGGCCGGTGGAGCGGACGCCGCCGCGGACTCGCTTTCATCCCAGCGGCGGCCGAGAGCGACCTCCCGCGCGGCCAGCGCCGCCATAAGCGCCCGGTCGTGCGTGGCGCAGATGACCGTCGTCCCACGGCGTACGCAATCGCGCACGGCATCCACGATGGCCCGTGCGCTGCGGGCATCCACGCTGGCGGTCGGCTCATCGAGCAGAAGGACGCGCGGCCGCAGGGCCAGCCGGGCCGCCAGCGCCACGCGCTGCCGTTCGCCGCCGGAAAGGGCGCGCCGGTCCCTGCCGGCCAGTTCCCCGGGCGCGGCAAAACCCACGGCCCGCATACATTCCTCATAGATGGCGCGCAGATCCTGCCGCTGATGGCGCAGACGCAGCCCCAGGGTCACATTGGCAAAGACAGAACAGCGCATGAGGTAGGCGTCCTGCAAAAGGAGCGTCACTTCCTGTCGCGGCTCCGCGCCGCCCGCATAGCGCAGCAGGCCGGATGCGGGACGCTCCAGAAAGGCCAGCAAGCGCAACAGGGTGGATTTGCCGCAGCCGTTGGGTCCTGTGAGGGCCAGCACCTCGCCCGCGTCCACCGTCAGCTCCGGCAGACGCAGCGCCTCGCGCCCCGCGTAGCGCTGGACGAGATCACGACATTCGTACAAGGCGCTCATGCCCTGCCCCTCCGCCGGAAGAAGGCCAGCAGCAGATTGACGGCAAAGGCCATGAGCAGGAGCACCAGCCCGAGGGCGATGCCCTGCGCGAATTCGCCCTTGCTGGTCTCCAGCGCGATGGCCGTGGTCATGGTGCGGGTGGCGTACCGGATATTGCCGCCCAGCATCATGGCGATGCCCACTTCGGTGATGACGCGGCCAAAAGCCGTGACGCAGACCATGCCGATGGCGTAGCGGCATTCCCAGAGGGTGAGCCGGGCCACCTGCAGAGGACGCGCTCCCAGCGTGAGCAGCGTTTCCCGACAGCGCGGATCAAGACTTTCCACGGCCTGCGCCGTCCAGGAGACCACGATGGGCAGGGCAAGCACGGCCTGCCCGATGGCCATGCCCGGCAGGGTGAAGAGCAAGCCCCACTCCCCCAGCGGTCCCCGGTAGGTGATGAAGGCATAGACCAGCAAGCCGATGAGCACCGTGGGAAAAGCCAGCAAGGTGTCCGAGAGGAGCCGCAGCGCGCGCTTCCCGGGAAAGCTCGCATAGCCCAGCGCAAAACCCACGGGCAGGCCCAGCAGCATGGCCGCCGTCATGGCGTAGCCGGTGGAAAGGAGCGTCGCCGCGATGGCGGCGCGGGTGGCGTCGTCCAGATGCAGCAGCAGATGGAGGGCCGCCGCGAGACCATCGGCCAGATATTCCATACGTCATCCTGAAAAGATCCGCGCGGGCGGCACATGGTTGGGGGGGAAGGGGCAGGCCATGCGGCGAGCGTTCACCGAAAGCACGACAGCGTTCTCATGCCCGCTCGAAATGCTTGTAAAAAAACTCTCACGGACAAGCCCTGTCGCCCTATCGTGGACAGAAACAACCTGCATCCGTTGCCGTGTTGCCGCGTTGTTGCCTTGCGACGTTGTCGTCTTGTTGCTGTCCGTCGTTGCGACTTCACCGCTCCGGCTCTCCGGGACGACGGGGACTTTGCCGTATCCCTTGTCAAAGGGCATCATCCCGGCCCTTTCCCCCTGCCGGGGCGGCTGGGGAAGGAGACTTGCTTCATCCTTCCTGATAAAAGCGCGCTGGGGAAAGGATGGGGGCTTGGAGGGAAGGGAAACCCCGCCAGCGTTGGCGGAGGGTTTTCCCTCCCCTCCAAGGAGTACGTTCATTCACGCCTTGTCGTTACTTGGCGTCGGCATTGGGGAAGAAGAGCTGCTTGCCTTCCAGGGTGTAGTCGGCGATGCGCTTCTGGGTTTCGGGCTTGACCCACCAGTCCTCGAAGGTCTTGGCGGCCGCCTTTTTCACGCGCGGGCAGCGTTCAGGATTGACGGTGATGACGCTGTACTGGTTGAAGAGGACCTTATCCCCTTCCACAACGATACGCAGCGGATTGGCCTTGCCCTGCTTGTTGGCGAACTTGATCCAGGTGCCGCGGTCGGTGAGGGCGTAGCCCTTCTTTTCGGCGGCCATGTTGAGCGTGGCCATCATGCCCTGTCCGGCCGAAATGTAGAAAGACTCCTTGTCGGGCGAAAGATTGTTCGCCTTCCAGAGGGCCTTTTCCGCCTTGTGGGTACCGGATTCGTCGCCCCGGCTCACAAATGGCGCCTTGGCGGAGGCGATGGCCTTGAGGGCTTCGGCGGTGGTCTTGCCGTTCACCTTGGCCGGGTCGGCCGCCGGGCCCACCAGCACGAAGTCGTTGTACATGACCTGACGGCGGTCGATGCCGTAGCCGTCGGCCACGAACTTCTTTTCCGCCGCGGGGGCATGCACCAGCAAGACGTCGGCATCACAGTTCTTGGCGATCTCCAGCGCCTTGCCGGTCCCCACGGCCACCCATTTGAGCTCGAGGCCCGTTTCCGCCGTAAAGGCCGGGTCAAGGTATTCCAGAAGGCCGGAATCCTGGGTGCTGGTGGTCGTGGCCATCATAAGGGTCTCGGCCTGCGCCGGGACGGCCAGCATGCCGGTCAGCATAAGGGCGCATGTCAGATTGCGCGGCAGCATGGGCGACTCCTTTCCGCCGTGCGGCGGTCCTGGGGCTAGTCTTCACAAATATGCACGGCCCGTGCGGAGAAGGCCGCATACACCTTGCGGCCGGCATAGAGGTGCAGCGGCTCGACGGCGGCGCGCTCCAGCGCCGCCCGAAGCGTCGTTCCATCAGTCAGATCCACGCCGACAAAGCACTCCACGTTATCGGCATGCAGGCTGGCGACCCGTCCGCTCACTCTGTTTTGCAGCGAGGTCGCCGCGGCCTCCGTGCTCAGCACAATGCCCCCGGCGGCGACGCGCACGCTTATAACCTGATTTTCCCGCAACTCCAAGCGTCGCATGCGGGCAAGATCGCACCAGGCGGCCAGGCGGATGTCGCTGAAGGTCAGCACCTCCACCTCAGCGGCACGCATGCCCACGCGTACATCCTCCACCATGCCCACAAAGATGTTGTCGCTCTCCTCCCCCGCCGTCGCCAGACGCGAACGGGCCTGGCGGATAAGCAGCTCGCGGGCCGCGCCTTCGGCAAAGTCCAGGAAGGCCGCCAGCTGGGACGGCTTCTGCTGACCCAGGAACTTCTGCACGAGGCCGATGGGCACATGCAGTTCCAGCAGCTCGCGGCCACGGGCATAGCGCAGCGCCCGGGGCCCGGCTTCGGCGGCGGCAATGCCCAGGCTCGCCGCCACGGCATAGAACTTTTTGCGCAGGAAGCTTTCGTCAAAGACCAGGAAGCGCCCGGCATCCGCCGCTTCCGGCAGGGAGCCGATACGGCGGACGTGGCGCATGCAGGACAGGGGCAGTAGCACATCGCGGGCATTGTCCCCCGGCACATGGAGCATGCCGGTCACGCAGTCCAGCGCGTTACGGATATCCAGCCCCAGCACCTCGCCCAGCCGCAGGCCGCCGTAGCGCACCAGCAGGAAAACCAGATGCAGGCGCGCCCGTACGAGCCGTCGGGCGGGGGTGGCGGCTTCCGCCTCCCATTGTTCCCAGCGCAGGGTAAGCGCTTCCAGCATCGTTTGCGTCAGGCAGGCCATGCATCTTGCTTTTCTTCGAGAGGAGCGAACGCGAGCCTTTTCCGTTTGAAACGCTTTGCATACCAGGCCGTGCGGCCTGGCGGTTCGGAAAAGCGCGGTTTTCGGTTCACTTTTGGCCGGGCGGCGCTGTGTCGTCGCCTCGCATTTTGCCTTTTTCAAAGGCAAAATCCTCTAAGCGTGCGAAGCTTTCCGTACGCCATCCACAATAAAGACTATAGCATAACCTTTATATTTTGACGACACCATCCCGATCGAAGCCTTCTTCAGCCAAGAGTGGATGCACCACAGATGTGCGTCCACTCTTGGCAAAGTACAGCGGTCTCATACGAGCCCTTGGTGTGCCAGGGATATTTGCGAGTCAGCGTTCCCAGCCAAAGGCATCACCCCCATACATAGCGAGACGGTATCGTCAGCAAACCGCCTTCCTTCATGTCGGGGACGCTTGCGATTATTCGGGAAGTTGTATCTTTGTTGCCAGCTTGAGGAATTTGTTGGTCACATATGCACTCTTTTCAACCTTGGCCAGCTCACTATCTGTAATTTTTCCCGCTTGATGGAAAAACTTGGCTATATTAGCCTGCCGTCGCTGAGCCATGCTGGGGCCAGCGGAATCATCATAAACGCGCAAGAGTTCTTCGATAGTGAAAAGAGGATGGCTCGCAATATCCAACTCGGCTAAACGAGTATCATATTCAGCCCCTGTCCACTCGCTATAAAACCGAAGATAAATTGGAATCAATTTATCATTTGGCATTTTTTTGACTGCTTCAGCAGCCCTTATATAGAGGTAAAGAAATTTGGCAACAACTTCAGGATTATCATCAGCAAAAGATTTATCAGCAACCATGACGATTGGCAGGCTGACGCCGCAATTCTTGAGCGTGGCCGCATCGCGCCAGCCGCGATTGTTGCCCACAAATGTGAGGGGGGCCCACAACGCAACGATATCGCCAATACCGTAATCAAAGGCCGCAAGAGCTGAAGCCTGATCCATATTTTTGAGGACAATATCTTTTTCGGAGAGGCCGAGCGTCTTGAGCCATGCAACGAGCGCATAGTGCGCCGATGAAACCGCTGTGGTAAGTACAGTCTTGCCTTTTACGGATTCAGGAGAGCCGTATACTTCAGGGTACGCCTTGTTGAATCCTTTGTTTTTGAGGATAGGACTATCTTTTCGAACCATGACGGCGTTGGCTGATGCCTCCTCGTTGCAATCGGCAATCACATAAATATCCTGTCGTAAGGCACCAATCATGGCGGGGAGAGCTCCCATACCGGCAATAACCCAAGTTTTGGCCGGAAGGGTATTCATTGCATCCATCCCCGAGTTGAAATATACGAGTTCAATGTCAAGGCCAAGCTTCTTATCCCAACCTTGCTGCTTCGCATACCATATCGGAAAAGTTTCCTGTGCTCCCATCCAGCCAGCGGGAATTTTCTGCAATTTTGCAGCCTCCACAGCCTGGACTCCAATCATGCTCAACAGGAGCAGACTCAGTAACAAGCATTTTTTCACCATGCGCATAATGATTCCTTAGTGCATGAGTTTCGCTGAAAGCATTTCTGAAAAAAGCACCTGCGAACTATGGCTCAGAGAAACTGAACAAGAGAACTTGGGCCAGTCCAATCTTGTGTCCGCTGTGAGGCTTGACGGTGAGAAGATTGTTGTACGAGATGGCACACCACATGACAAAAATCCCCCAGCCGTGCAAAAAATTTTCATGGCTATGGCCGACAAGTGAGAATCAGCTTCAATCTTGTTCGCTCAGGTATCAAAAGCGCGGGCGAAAGACCGGGATCCACCGCTTTCGCCCGCGCAAGCACCACTACTTGTAGCTCGGGATAGGTTCCTTCACAAGCTTCAGATACTTACCGGTCGCGTAGGCTCCATCACGAACCTTGCTCAATTCTTCCTGGTTGATGCTGCCAACACTCGCAAAGAACTTCGCAATCTCGCTCTGCCAAGTCTGCGCCTTGCTCATTCCCTTGGAATCGTCAAACAGGGCAAGCTGCTGCTTCAGATTGAACACGGGATGCTTCTGCAAGTCCACCAGAGCGATCTCCTTGGAGTACTGCTTGCCAGCCCATTCGAGGTAAAAACGCTGGTACTCGGGCACAAGGCTTTCCAGAGGCTCGTTCTGCAGCATATTGACGGCACGCAGATAGATGCTCAGGAACTTGGCCACGATCTCAGGATTCTTTTCCGCATACTTGGTGTCGGCGATAAGGACGATGGGGTTGCCCACATTGACCATCTTGAGATCGCCAGCGATCTTCCAGCCCTTAGCCTGTCCGGCGTAGAGATGCGGAGCCCACAGGGCCACGGCGTCGCCTATGCCGTTATCAAAAGCGCCAAGAGCCTGCGCCTGATCCATGTTCTTGATCGTCACGTCCTTGTCGGTCAGGCCCAGAGCCTTGAGCCAGTTCGACAGGCCATAGTGCGCGGACGAAACCGTAGTCACCAGGATGGTCTTGCCTTTGACGGTCTCGGGGCTGCCAAGAACTTCAGGGAAATCCTTATTGTAGCCCTTGACCTTGGCAATGGGGCTGTCCGCACGCACCAGCACGGCGTTGGTCATGGATTCGTCATTGCCGATGGCAATAATGGACGTGTTGTAGCGCAGCGCGCCCATCATGGCAGGCACAGCGCCCATGCCGGCGAAGACCCACGATCCTGACGGAAGAGCGTTCAGGATGTCCATTCCCGAACCGAAGTACTGGATATCAAGGTCGAGCCCCACTTCCTTGTCCCATCCTTTCTCCTTGGCATACCAGATCAGGAAGGTTTCATGCTCATCCATCCATGCTGTTGGAACCTTTGTAAGCTTCGCTGCAAGGACGCCTGATGACATAGTTGCGCAAAGCACGGCAGCCATCACGAGGGAAAGGAGTTTTTTGAATCGCATAGAGATTTCTCCTTGCTTGTTTTACCTGGAAAGACACGTCTTTCGACCTATTCGAGAGCGTTCTTCCCGACAAAAATCATGACCATTCAGCATCAATCTCGATCATAGAAAGCATTGTCACCCAGTTGCCGCAAGCTTTTATCGCGCATATTGCGAATTCGATAAGCAACGTATTGCATGATGCATCCGCATGCCGCCACGAGGGCCACGACGGTCTTTGGCACATGAAGATACAGGCCTACCGCAGCCGCCGCACAGAGAATGAGTCCTGCCAACCTGACACGAAAAAGCTGCTTCAGTGTTTTCTCTATCAGCTCTTCCCGAGTTTTTTTTCCATCATATGGAATTGGTCGAGTCTCATCCTTCTTCTCAATTTTGGTCATGGTCAACTTCCTGACGCCATGCCAAATCAAGCAGGTGGCTGTTATGCCGACGATGACGCTGAAAAGCATATTCACAGCTACAGTACAAGTTCCGTGTTATCGGTTATGGTCGCACGCAGTTTGAGAAGATCTATATTCGTATGTTCTCGTGGGCGTGGCAAATCGATATCATAGCTTGTCTTGATGGTTCCCGGCAGTTTACCCTCCATCAATATGATTCTATCGCCCAAGTAGAGCGCTTCGTCAATATTATTCGTCACAAAAATTACCGTGCGCCGTTCCTGCTCCCAAATGCGCGCGGTCTCCTTCTGCATGAACATGCGGGTCTGCGCATCCAGCTGACCGAAGGGTTCATCCAGGAGCATGATGTTGGGAGAGTTGGCATAGGCCCGCGCAATTCCGACGCGTTGCTTCATGCCGCCCGACAACTGGTGGGGATAGTGATTTTCAAACCCCGTAAGCCCCACCATGTCAATATAGTGCTGACCAATATCACGGCGCTCGCTTTTAGGAATATTTCTGAGTTTAAGTCCCAGTTCCACATTATCGCGAACGGTTTTCCACGCAAACAGCATGTAGCCCTGAAAAACGATGCCCCGATCCGGTCCTGGCCCCACTATGGGCTGACCATCCAGAGTTACATAGCCAGTGTCGGGCGTTTCAAGACCTGCAAAAATTTTCAGCAGCGTTGATTTTCCGCACTGCCCTGGCCCGAGAATGACCAAAAACTCATTTTCGTAAACATCCAGTGTGACGTCCCTGATCACGGGGACTTCCTGATTCCCCTTTTGAATGAACGTCTTGCTGACATTGTCGCAATGAAGTTTCAGCTTGTGTGCCATTATGTCTCATTCCTTGTTGCGGCCGCCGAAGCGATTAAAGGTTTTCAATGGTGCGCTTCCACGGGCAAAGCTTCTTTTCCAAAAGCGTCACCAGCAGTGACGTGCCATAGGCCGCCGCCGCAATGAGCACCATGCCTCCCAGGACGAGGGTGGGTTGATGCGTATCCATGCCGCGCTTGATGAGAAAGCCCATTCCGTCACGCGAATTCATCAGTTCAGCTGCCAGCACACACGTCCACGCGGAGCTGAGTGAAATTTGCAACCCCGCGAACACCGCTGGGAAGGAGGCCGGGAAGCATACGTGGAAAATTTCATCTCGCCTGTTGCCGCCAAGCACCCTGACGACATCGTACAAGTCGGGATCGACCAGCCTCACTCCATTATACGCGTTGAGAAGGCAAGGGACAAAGGTTCCAATGATGATGATGAAGACCTTGGACATTTCGCCAATGCCGAACCAGAGGATGGCAATGGACACCCACGCGATGGGCGGCATGGGCTTAAAGAGGTCGAACAGAGGTTTGACCACAGCATTGACGTATTTGTTCAATGCCATGAACAAGCCAAGCGGTACAGCGACGATGCTGGCCGCGATGAAGCCTATAAGCACGCGCTGGGTGCTCGCCCATATATGTCCAGCAAGATTTGTGCCGGCGAATTTCATATAGGTAAGCATATAGAGCTGATCAACCACCTCGAGCGGCCTGGCCAGCGAATCACGAAAGATCTTTTCCTTGGCGACGTAATCCCAAATAAGCAGAAAGGCCACAATGGATACGACGTTGAGAAAATATTTATTCGTGATGAACTTGTAAAAGCTGAAGGGTTCGCGGTTCTTGGAGTGATCTATGGTTTCATTAGCAATTGAGGAGCCGCTCATGTTTACCTCCTGATTCCGGCCAACAGCTTCTTTTCAACACGGTCGATGATGAATCCGATGATGGCGCCTGAAATACCGACGCAGATCATCCCAAGGACGATGATGTCGGGCCGGCCGAGCCGTCCCCCCATCGTGATGAGGAAGCCAAGTCCCGAGTCGGCGGCCAAGAGTTCCGCCGCGACAAGATTGGTCCAGCAGTAGGCAAGTGCCAGTTGCAGCGCGCCAAAAACCATGGGAAGCGAGGAAGGAATACAAAGTTGGGTAAATATCTGCCAGTCATTGGCTCCGTATGTACGCGCCATTTGGATAAGCGTCGGGTTTGTCATGCGAACGCCGACATAGGCGTTGATGACGCAGGGGACGATGCCCGCAATCCAAATGATGAACACTTTGCCAGCCAGGCCAATTCCAAACCAAAAGACCGTAAGAGGTATCCACGCGATGGGCGGAATGGGCCGGATAAGTTCGAAAATTGGACGAAAAAGCCCCTCAACCACATTGAACCAGCCCATAGCCAGACCAAGCGGGATGCCGACGAGCAGCGCCAGCAAATAGCCGATAAAGGCTTCCTGCACGGACGTCCAAGCATGCGTGGCCATCACGGCCCCATCTGGGTTCGGGTTTGACAATTTATCAATGAAAGTGCTCACCACTTGGCTCGGCGACGCCAACAGTTCATTGGGGATGACCCCGGAGCTGACAGCGAACTCCCAAACGATGAAAAAAGCGGCGATGCTCACATACGGCAAAACCGTCAAGAGAAGCGGTTGTTTAACAGTTACTTCTTTATAAGCCATTGAAGATCCTCACCCTATGCTTTATCTGATCAGCGATTTCATTACCACCAGCGAATCAGCTCGGTTACCTCTTTACGCAATTCGATGAACTTGGGGTTCAGCAAGTCGCGCGGCCGAGGGAGATCAACGGGGATTTCCGCCTTGATCTTTGTCGGCTTGTTGGTAAGCACCAAAATTCTTTCCGCCACATAGACAGCTTCTTCTATGTTATGTGTTACAAAAAGCACTGTGCTGTTGAGCTTTCTCCAGATATTGACCAGCTCATCTTCAAGGTAAAAGCGCAGCTTTACGTCAAGCTGGCCATATGGCTCATCCATCAGGAGCAAGTCTGGATTGACCGCGAATGCCCGCGAGACAGCGATGCGCTGCATCATGCTGGCGGAAACCTGATTGGGGTACAGATCGGCGCATGAGGTCAGCCCGACAAGATCCATGATTTTGGTCGCCCTGGCCTCGCGCTCTTCCTTGCCGACCCCCTTCACCTCCATGCCGTAGGCGACATTTTCCCTCACCGTACGCCACGGCAGACATGTAGGCTCCTGGAACACGTAGGCGAGATTATGTTTTTTGGGATCCGCTTCCTCGCCGTTGATGTAGATGTTCCCTTCGGTTGTCGGCATCAGCTTCGACAATGTGTTGAGAAATGTCGTCTTGCCGCACCCGGTCGGCCCGACGATCGCGAGCAGTTCCCCTTCCTTGATGTTAAAGTTGATACCGTCCAGCACTGTCAAATCGCCGAATCGCTTGGTTAAATTTCTCACCTCAACCTTGTTTCGCGTTTGTTTTTCGTCCATCGTTTCCTCCTTAAGGTTAATACTGTTCTTTTTTTCACATTATTACAAGCCCTGAAGCCAAAAAATATCTCTTGAAATTTTTAACATATTGAAATTATTTAAAATTTTTTTCAACACAATAAGAAACAAATTGTTGCGTTTTCTTTCATTTTACTACATAATGTATCATAAACTTTTTACTTTCAAGGAGCGTGCCAATGAATCTCAAACGAATCATTCCCCTCATGCTTGCGGCTCTGTTCCTCTGGAGCGCCACCGCCTCCGCCGCGGAGATCTTCCGCGTGGCTGTGGGTGACCCTGAAGATTCCGAACAGGGTTATGCCGCCAAGGCCTTCAAGAAGTACATGGAAGAACAATCCAAGGGCCAGGTCGAAGTGCAGCTGTTCTTCGGCGGCAGCCTCGGTGACGAGAGCGAAGTCTTTCGTAACGTGCAGAAAGGCTCCCAGCCCTTCGCCGTGGGCGGCATCGCCAACCTCGTGCCCTTTGAAAAGCGCCTCGGCATCCTGACGCTGCCCTACCTCTTCGACAATCTGGACGAAGTGGTGGTCGGCACCAACGGCAAGCCCGCCGAACTGCTCAACAGCTACGCCACCAAGGCCGGCTTCCGCGTGCTGTGCTGGACCTACACGGACTTCCGTTACATCTCCAACTCCAAGCGTCCCATCAAGAAGATGGACGACATCAAGGGCCTGAAGTTCCGCGTGCCCCAGAGCGCCGTGCTGATCGCCTCCTACAAGGCCTTCGGCGGCAGCCCGACCCCCATCTCCTGGGCCGAGACCTTCACGGCGCTCCAGCAGGGCGTGGTGGACGGCCAGTGCTACGGCTACATCGGCTTTGAAGCCATGAAGTTCCTGGAAGCCAACCAGAAGTATCTGACCGAAGTTCACTACACCTACCAGCTCCAGCCCCTGGTCATGAGCGAGCGCGTGTACCGCAAGATGAAGCCCGAAATGCAGAAGCTTGTGGTGGACGCCGGCATGTACGCCCAGAACGAAGTGCTGAAGTACCAGAAGGAATACGGCGAAAAGGCCAAGAAGAACCTCATCGCCGCCGGTCTGCAGGTCGACGTCCTGGAAGACGAAGATCAGTGGAAGAAGGCCGCCATGGAAAAGGTCTGGCCCGAAATGGCCGACTTCGTGGGTGGCAAGGCCGCCATCAACGAATACCTCAAGGCTTGCGGCAAGCCTGAGTGGAAGTAAGCTCATCTGAGTGATGCCCGGGCCGGAACCGCCAACGATTCCGGCCCGCTTTTTCTCTTACGCGTCAGCCTGTGTCCCTGAAAAGCATACGGATGACGCACGAAGCGTTGGAGGAAGCGTGAAAAAGTTTGTCACCGCCCTTCTCGATCATTTCGAAAGCTATCTGTGTCAGCTTCTGCTGGTCTTTTTCGTCGTGATCGTCTTCATGCAGATTGTTCTGCGCGCTCTGGACATGTCCCTGCCGTGGACCGAGGAGATCGCGCGCTTTGCCTTCTTGTGGTTCATCCTTTTCGGCGCCTGCTACGCCACCCGCCTGTGCGCCCTCAACCGCGTGACCATCCAGTTCATGAAAGCCCCCAAATGGCTCTCTGACGGCTGTCTGCTGCTCAGCGATGTGGCCTGGCTCATCTTCAGCCTCATCATGGCCTATGAAGGCTACCGCGCCGTCATGGATCTGCGTGAATTCCCCTATGCCACGCCCGCCCTGGACTGGGACCTGGGCATGGTCTACCTCGTTTTCCCGCTCAGCTTCCTGCTCATGGCCGTTCGCATTATTCAGGTGAATATCATGAAGTTCATCCTGCATATCGAAATTGCCGACCCGGATCAGGAATCGGTCAAGGAAAGCCAGAACTCGCTGCTCGGCGGTGACGCCCAAAATGAAGGAGGCAAGGCCTAATGGAAGTCATGACTCCCCTTGCCACCGGCGGTTTACTCTTCATCATTTTCTTCATCCTGCTGCTCATCGGGGCTCCCATCATGGTGGGGCTGGGCATGGCCACCATGGCCTGCTTCCTTCTGCTGGGCATCGACCTCAGCATCATGGTGGAGCGCGCCTTTGCCTCACTGACGGCCTTTCCGCTCATGGCCCTGCCGGCCTTCGTGCTGGCCGGGGCCCTCATGGAAGCCTCGGGCATATCACGAAGACTCGTGAACATCGCCGAAAACATCGTGGGCCCCATCCCCGGCGGTCTGGCCATCTCCACGGTGCTTTCCTGCGTGTT
>NZ_CALUYG010000088.1 GCF_944324935.1 uncultured Desulfovibrio sp.
TCGTGCTGGTTACTTTTTGGGGGGAAGGGGAACCCCTCCGCCTGCGCGGGAGGGGTTCCCCTTCCCCCCAAGCCCCCCATCCCTTCCCCAGCGCGCTTTTACCATGAAAGATAAAAATATGCGGGGGCTCCCTGCGGAAATCACCGCTTATTGACAACAGAGCGAGATTTTCCCTTCCCCCGGAAAAACATCGCGGGATGAACCCGCCTCGTGGGGGGAGGCGGACCTCCCCCCGTTGCGGGCAGTGCTTACTTGGGCATGGCCGCCAGCACACGCTCAGGGTAGGCGGGCAGATGGGTCACCCGCGCGCCGCAGGCGTTGTAGATGGCGTTGATGATGGCCGGATGCGGGCCGCACAGCGGGATCTCCCCGGTGCCGGACGCGCCGAAGGGGCCGTCGGGACGCGGGGTCTCCACATAGATGAGCTCGATGTTGTCCGGGATGTCCTTGATGGTGGGGATGCCGGCCCCGGCCATGGTGCTGTGCTTCTTGATGTCCTCGTAATCTTCGGTGAGGGCGAGGCCGATGCCCTGGGCGATGCCGCCGTAGAGCTGACCGTCGGTAATGAGGCGGTTGACCACCTTGCCGATGTCGGCCACCATGGTCATCTTTTCCACCGTGGTCTTGCCGGTGGCCACTTCCACGGCCACTTCGGCCATGAACAGGCCGTACATGTAGCAGCAGAAGGGCTCGCCCTGGCAGTTCTTGCCGCAGTCGCGGGCGGGGGCCGTCCACTTGCCGTCGTAATGCACGGCGCGGCCTTCGGCCTTCATCTCGTCATAGGTGAAGAAGCCGCCGCCATTGGGCTTGCGCATGGCTTCCACCAGCGCCTCGCAGGCCACGCGGATGGCGTTGCCCGTCATCACCTGCGAGCGCGACCCCCCGGCCGGGCCGGAATTGGGCGTCTTGCTGGTGTCGTTCATAACGAGGCGGATCTTTTCCACGGGCAGACCGATGGGCCGCAGGGCCTCATGGGCGGTACACTGCGCGCCGGAGTCCGCGCCTTGGCCGTGATCTTCCCAGGTGCTGCCCACCGTCACCGAGCCGTCGGGATTGAGTTCCACCCAGGCTTCGGAGGAGTCCGGGCCGTCCAGCCCGGCGCCGTAGACGGCGAGCGCCAGCCCAACGCCGCGCTTGACCTCGGCGGTGGACTCGGCCTTCACGCGGGCCTTGGCGGCTTCATACTTGGGCCGCAGGGCCTTGAACATGCTGGGCAGGTTGATGACTTCGGGCTTCTGGCCGGTGGGCGTGGTGTCGCCTTCCTTGTAGCAGTTGAGCTCGCGCAGGTCGAAGGGATCCATGCCCAGCTTTTCGGCCAGTTCGTCCATGAGCACTTCGGAGGGGAATTCCGATTCCGGGCCGCCGTAGCCGCGGAAGGCCGCGCCCCAGGCGTGGTTGGTGGCTACGGTGCGGCCGTCGCCGCGGATGTTGGGGATGCCGTAGCCCGCGCCGATGAACTGGGCCCCGCGCAGGGTCAGCAGGTCGCCGAATTCGGAGTACGGGCCGTGGTCGCAGGTCCAGTCGGTCTCCATGGCCTTGATCTTGCCGGTCTTCTTGTCGGCGGCCATGCGGACGGTGGTCCAGAAGGGCGAGCGTTTGCCGGTATACTGCTGCTGTTGCTGATAGTTGTAGCGCAGATGGCAGGGACGGCCGGTGGCCAGCACGGCCACGCCGATGAGGGCTTCCATGGTGGGGCTGAACTTGTAGCCGAAGGTGCCGCCCGTGGTGTTCTGCACGAGCACCAGCTCTTCGGGGAACTTGACGCCCAGACCGGGGGCGATCATCAGCGCGTGCAGATGCAGGCCGATGGACTTGGAGTGGATGACGAGCTTGCCCTCTTCGTTGAGGTAGCCGTAACCCACGTCCGGTTCGATGTTGAGGTGCGGCTGACGCTGGGTGTAGAAGCTGTCTTCCACCACCACGTTATTGGGATCGTCGAAATAGGGTTTGGTGTCCTCGCCCTTTTCGATGTGGGGCTCGTAATAGATGTTGGGCGTGCCGGGGTGGATCTCGATGGCGTCCGGGGCCATGGCTTCGGGCGCGCTCATGTATTCGGGCAGCAGCTCAAGGTCGAACTTTACCTTCTCGGCGGCGGCGCGGGCGTGTTCCTCGGAATCGGCGCAGACGATGGCCAGCGCGTCGCCGTACTGGAACACCTTGGTATCATTGAGTATGGGACGATCCCAGCCGTCGCCCTTGTTGTCGGCGAAGGTGATGAGGCCGGTGATGCGGTTCTTGCCCTTCACGTCCTTGTGGGTCAGCACGCGCACCACGCCGGGCATCTTCTCGGCTTCGGAGGTGTCGATGCCCTTGATGTTGGCATGGGACACCTTGGCCTGGGCCAGCGCCAGATGGAGCGTTTCCGGCGGCATGTGCACGGCGGCGTCCGCGCCGTATTCGGCAAGGCCCGTCACCTTGGCCACGGCGCTGGGACGCGGCAGGCGCGAACCGAACACCCGGCCGTCGGCGGGCATCTTGAAGGTGATGTCGTCCAGCGTCTTTTCCCCGCGCAGCACGGCGGCGGCGTCCATGACGGCGTCCACCAGCGGGATGTAGCCGGTGCAGCGGCAAACGTTATGATGTTTCTGGAACCAGTCGCGCACGTCTTCGCGGCTGGGATTGGGGTTGCTGTCCAAAAGCCCCTTGGCCGAGACGATGAAGCCCGGCGTGCAGAAACCGCACTGGGCCGCGCCGTGGTACATCCAGGAGACCTGGAGCGGATGCAGATTGTCGGGGGTGCCGATGCCTTCAAGCGTGGTGATGGCGGCATTTTCGGGCACGCGGCGCATCTTCACGATGCAGGCACGCGTCACCTTGCCGTCAAGGATGACCGTACAGGCCCCGCACTGTCCCTGCCCGCAGCCCACCTTGACGCTGGTAAGCTGCAACTGGTTACGCAGAACGTCCACGAGGGTGGCGTCGGGACTGACCATGACCCTGCGGGGAATACCATTGACCACAAGCGTTTTCGTTTCCATACGCGACTCCTAGAAACGGCTTGATGATGACCGGCCGGAAGACCCGGCCCCTGTTTGCGGCAGTCGGCCTGGGCGGCCCCTGCTCTGCGGACGGAACGAACGTCCGCCCGTTGCCGGAAAGACGTCGATCCCCCGGCGGAAAGGCGGCGTCCCGGGAAATGCCCGGCATTTCCCCCGGCGCGCGCCCCGGTTCCCTGCCCGCGCCGGGGGCAGTCGTGGCCCTGGGGCCTCCCCGGCGTGCGGCGGCGTCGCCGATCGCGCCTTTCCCGCGACGGAAAGGCCACGCCCCGGCAAGAGGGAGCGTTGCGGACGGCATGTGACGCATTTTCACAAGTTGGAACGACATTAGCCCATTTTCCGCCAAAGGAAAAGAGCTTTCTCCGCAAGGCGACGAGCATTCGCTGAAAAGCAGCCTGCGAAAGGGGACGCTCCTTGTGATTTCATGGCAAAAAGCGTAGAGTCTTTCTGTTTTCGCCAGGTGCACGGCCTCTCCCCTGAAGGCAGTGAACTGCATGTTTTTTCCAGGCATCCTGTCCCCTCTGTGATGTTGGAGTTGTCTCATGCTGGCCAGCGCATTTGACGGCCTTGATGACCTTGTTTACATCGCCGATCTGGAAACCTACGAGCTGCTCTATGCCAACCGGGCATGCCTGCAAAGCTTTCATCTTCAGGACAGCGCGGGCTGCAAGTGCTACGAGGTCCTGCAGGGCCTGAACCAGCCGTGCGATTTCTGCACCAATCAGAAATTGCGGGAGCACGGCCGCTGGGCCTGGCACTGCTTCAATCCCCTGCTGCAACGCCATTTCGATCTTCATGATTCCATCATTGATTTCCGCGGACGCCGGGCCCGTCTGGAGATCGCCTACGACGTCACCCGGCATGTCGGCGCAAAACGCTCGGCCCAGCATGGCGACATAGAGCAGCTCATCGCCCACTGCGCCCGTCTGCTCAACGACGATGACGGCAACCGGCATACCCAGCTCAATCTCGTGCTGGAGGAGATCGGCTGTTTTCTCGAGGCGGAGCGCTGCTACATCTTCGAGATCCAGGGAGAGACGGCCAGCAATACGCATGAATGGTGCCGGGCCGGCGTCACGCCGCAGCAAAAGCGCCTACAGCATGTGCCGCAGGCCGCCTATACCCGCTGGCTCGCCCCGCTGCTCAGCGGCAGCAGCGTCTTTCTGCCCGACATTGAGGACATCGCCTCCACAAACCCTGTGGAATACGCCTATCTCAAGCCGCAGGGCATACGCTCGCTCCTCGTGGAGCCGCTCACCGTTTCCGGCAGCCTGTTCGGCTTCCTGGGCGTGGACAATCCGGCCTCGGACCGCGTACAGGAAGCGCGCATCACGCTGGCCTCCATCAGCAAATTCATGGGCGCCACCATCGAGCGCTTCCGCCTCATCTCCACTCTGGCGCACTACTCCCACCATGACGCCCTGACCGGACTGGGCAACCGCCATCTCTTCCGGCAGAAGCTGGAATCGCTGGGCGGCCCGGGGGCGGCCATCCTGCTGCTTGAGGTGAACGGACTCAAGAAGATCAATGAACAATACGGGATGCCGTATGGCGACGAGCTGCTCACGCGCATCGGGGACATGCTGGGCAAGCTCGGCGGCAACGGCCGTACCTTCCGGCTCAGCGGCGGCGAATTCGCCATCCTCTGGGCCGACATCGCGCAAGCCGACTTCCTTGACAAACAGCAGCGCCTGCAGTCCTTCTTTTCCGGCATCCTCGGCTTTTCCGCCGCTGTGGGCGGCCACTGGCTTGCGGATGGAGACAGCCCCGGGCAGGCCTATACCCGGGCCGAGAAACAGATGTACCGGCAAAAGCAGGAGTATTACCGCCAGCAGGGCGGCAGCCGCTACCGGGCCGAAATGGACGACATGCTCCGCCTTGCCCAGCCGGGGACCCTGGAGCAGATGCTGGATGACGGCAAGGTCGTCACCTACTGGCAGCCCAAGTACAGCCTGAAGGACGGCCGCATCTGCGGGGCCGAGGCGCTCGTGCGGCTGCACCACGGCGGCGAGGGCCTGTTAACACTATTTAAGAGACTCAACGATTAAGGCAAACATGATGAATCCCAGAAACAAGGCATCCAGTTT
>NZ_CALUYG010000089.1 GCF_944324935.1 uncultured Desulfovibrio sp.
ACTGTGGAGAAGTGATTATGCTGACATGAGTAACGATAAAACGGGTGAAAAACCCGTTCGCCGTAAACCCAAGGTTTCCTGGGTAAAGGTAATCTTCCCAGGGTGAGTCGGCCCCTAAGGCGAGGCTGAAAGGCGTAGCTGATGGGAAACGTGTTAATATTCACGTACCTGTGTGTTCGCGCGATGGAGGGACGCAGGAGGATAGGCTGGCCGGGTGTTGGATATCCCGGTGCAAGCGAGTAGGGAGAGAAGGCAGGCAAATCCGCTTTTTCAATCCTGAGACGCGAGTCCGAAGCCGTAAGGCTGAAGCAGTTGAGTCCATGCTGCCAAGAAAAGCTTCTAAGTATAGGACACGCAGACCGTACCGCAAACCAACTCAGGTGGGTGGGATGAATAATCCAAGGCGCTCGAGAGAACTCTGGCCAAGGAACTCGGCAAAATAACCCCGTACCTTCGGAAGAAGGGGTGCTCCTTTGGGTGATGTGATTCACTCTACAGAGCCTGAGGGAGCCGCAGAGAAATGGTGGTGGCGACTGTTTACTAAAAACATAGGTCTGTGCGAAGTCGTAGAGACGACGTATACGGACTGACGCCTGCCCGGTGCTGGAAGGTTAAAAGGAGGGGTCAGCGCAAGCGAAGCTCCGAATTGAAGCCCCAGTAAACGGCGGCCGTAACTATAACGGTCCTAAGGTAGCGAAATTCCTTGTCGGGTAAGTTCCGACCTGCACGAATGGCGTAACGATCTCCACACTGTCTCGGCCAGAGACTCGGTGAAATTGAAGTCGCGGTGAAAATGCCGTGTACCCGCAGAAAGACGGAAAGACCCTGTGCACCTTTACTATAGCTTGACATTGGGATTTGAGCCTGCATGTGTAGCATAGGTGGGAGCCTGTGAACTCTGTACGCCAGTATGGAGGGAGGCAACGTTGAAATACCACCCTTGTTTGTTCAGGTCCCTAACGACTCGCCGTGATCCGGCAGTTGGACAGTGTCTGGTGGGTAGTTTGACTGGGGCGGTCGCCTCCCAAAAAGTAACGGAGGCATGCAAAGGTTCCCTCAGGCTGATTGGAAACCAGCCGTCGAGTGCAAACGCAAAAGGGAGCTTGACTGCAAGAGAGACATCTCGAGCAGGTACGAAAGTAGGTGTTAGTGATCCGGTGGTCCCGCATGGAAGGGCCATCGCTCATTGGATAAAAGGTACGCCGGGGATAACAGGCTGATCGCATCCAAGAGTTCACATCGACGATGCGGTTTGGCACCTCGATGTCGGCTCATCACATCCTGGGGCTGAAGCAGGTCCCAAGGGTACGGCTGTTCGCCGTTTAAAGTGGTACGCGAGCTGGGTTTAAAACGTCGTGAGACAGTTTGGTCCCTATCTTCTGTGGGCGTAGGAGAATTGAAAGGGCCTGTCCCTAGTACGAGAGGACCGGGATGGACACACCACTGGTGGACCTGTTGTCGTGCCAACGGCACAGCAGGGTAGCTAAGTGTGGAAGGGATAACCGCTGAAAGCATCTAAGCGGGAAGCCTGCCTTAAGATAAGTTCTCCCTGACGCAAGTCCTGAAGGGCCGAGGTAGACTACCTCGTCGATAGGCTGGAGGTGGAAGCGCCGCGAGGCGTGGAGCTGACCAGTACTAATAGCCCGTGCGTCTTGTTTCTCGAAATTCCTTCCATCCCTTGTAATTATATTTGACAAGATTTCTTTGGTGGTCATGGAGGAGAGGGTACACCCGACCCCATTCCGAACTCGGTAGTTAAGCTCTCCATCGCCGATGATACTGCATAACGTCATGTGGGAAAGTAGGCCGCTGCCAAAGATTGCTCGAAAGGCTCCTGCTGCTTCACGCGCGGGAGCCTTTTTCATTATCTCCCTCCTTCCTCTCTCCCTCCGCCCCCCTCCCTCGCTTTCCGTCCACTCCGCAGTCACTGGCGGGTCTGCCCTTTTGCGCTCGGTTTTCCCTGAACTGAGGAACTTTGTTCTTCCCTTTCCGCTTTCTTTTTCCGTGCTCTTTCCGTGATGAACTCTTTTTATCTGCCCTTGGCCTGTGGCTTCGCCTTACCCTCTGGGCGTGGTCGCCGTTTCTTCGCTGGAATATGGCTCTCTTTTCTTTTTCTTTCTTCCGCTGGCTTGCGGCTGCTGCCAGGCATCCCGGCGTGGTCGCCTCCCGGCGCGGGGCAGGGGATAAGGGGCTTGCGCAGCCCCTTACCCCCTACAACCCCCAACCCCGCGTTGGGGCAGCCATCCCTAACGACCTCTTGGCCGCTCAGGGAGTCCCCCCTTCCTCCTCCCTGTCGCGCGGCAGAGGGCATCGCCCTCCCGCTGTCCCGCGCATGGCGCGTGACGAGCGTCCGGGCGGCGTCGGAGCTTCCGCCCCTGCGGGGCGGTGATCTCCTCCGTGCCCTGCCGCGCTTACGCCTGTAACACGGTAGTTTCGTTTGCGCCGCATGTAGGGGGACAGCCTTCTCTCTACGCTGGGGAATCAGAGCACTGGGCCGGAGAGAGCGGCGGGCATGTAGAAATGGCGACGCACGGGCAAGGAAAAGGCAGTGCTTAGCCTTTCTTCCTCCCTGACGCGCTTACGCCCGTAAGCTGGGTGAAGGAGCATGAGGGTATGGAAGGGCGGGCTGGTGTCCAGAAGCTGGGGAGACGGCTTGTCTTGGATGGTTCCGTGCGCCACGGCTGGAAGTTCGGAAAGGCGCGACAGTCTGCGAATGGCGTATCCTCTTTTTGCGGCTGGGCTAGGGGGCTTTCGCATAGCCGACGTGCGACCGAAGCTCAGCGTCCAGGCATGGTCGCCCAGGTGCGTGCGCGCATGGGAGGCAGCACGATGGCCGTGTCCATTGCTCTGTGATTTCTTTCGCAGGGTCATGGCTGTGCTTGGAGTATGCGCAAGCGTGGTTTCATCGCGCGGGAACCGGTCGGAAAGTTCCGTTTCCTTGTGGCGCACGAAGCTACGGCCGTTGCGGCGGTGCGAGCGCTTCCCTTTCTTGCAACGCAAATCTCGTGAGACGTCCCGGTCTGGGGGAATATGCTCACAGGTGCTTTCTTCTTTGACAGCGGATGCCTGTTCCCGCATAGTACGGAGACAGGTTTTCCGACTTTTCAGGTTGTCCGTCAGGATCGGTCTCGAGCAATGTGCCGCTTGGACGTTTGCTTTCCGTGGCGACAAGGGGGATGGCATGGTTTTCTGGCTGGCGCTCCAGGGCGTGCTGGGGTTGTTGCTTATCAGTCTTGTGGGCTATGTGCTGGCGGCCAAAGGCTGGTTTGATGCGCATGCCATCATCACCATGCCGCGCCTTATTACATGTGTGGCCTTGCCGCCCTATCTGTTTTATACGGTCAGTCATTCTTTCCAGCGGGACCAGCTCCTGCACATGATCTATGGCTCGCTGATCCCCCTGCTGTCCATGCTGCTCACCTTTGGCGTGGCCTGGGTGCTGGCGCGACTGCTGCGGGTGAAGCAGACCCGGCGCGGCTTGTTTTGCACCGGCATTTCCGCTTCAAATACCATGTACATCGGCCTGCCGGTCAATTTGGCCCTGTTCGGCGACGAGGCTCTGCCTTTTGTGCTGCTCTACTTTTTTGCCAACACCATTTTTTTCTGGACGGTGGGTAACTACGCCATCAGCCATGACAAAGAAGAACTGCGGGCCAAGGCAAGCCTGCTGACCAACGCCCGCCATATTTTGTCGCCGCCCATGATCGGCATGCTGTGCGGCGCAGGGCTTGTGCTTTTTTCCATCCGTCTGCCGGGCTTTGTGGAATCCTTTGCCCAGTACCTGGGCAATATGACCACTCCTCTTGCCCTGATCTTTATCGGCACGACCCTGTATCAGATGGATCTGCGCCATCTGCACATCGACAAGGACCTCATCCTCGGCGTGCTGGGCAAGCTCATGCTGGCCCCGCTGCTGCTGGCCGTCATGCTGCATTTCCTGCCCGACATCCCGGACCTCATGCGCAAGGTCTTCATCATCCAGGCCGGTTTGCCCAGCATCCTGCAAACGGCGCTTATGAGCGCCTACTACAATACCGACCCGCATTACGGGGCGCTGATGGTGACCCTGACGACCATCCTGTCCATTTTGACGGTCCCGCTGACCATGACGCTGGTTTCCCTGTAAGGACTGCGTGTTCCGCATCTCAGCAGAGGCAAAAAAAGCCGTCCCGAGGAACGGCTTTTTTGTATGGGCAACACGCGTGCGATCATGCCTCTGCGCTGGCCTTGAGCGCTTCAGCCTGGGCGGCCGTGGCAAGCGCTTCGAAAAGCGGGTCAAGCTCGCCTTCCATGATGCGGTCAAGAGAGTAGAGCGTCAAGTTGATGCGATGATCCGTGCAGCGCCCTTGCGGGAAATTGTAGGTACGGATGCGCTCGGAACGGTCGCCAGAACCCACCTGCGCCTTGCGGTCGGCCGACTGCTCGCTGGACTGCCGCTCCCGCTCGGCCGCCAAAATGCGCGACGCAAGCACCTTCATGGCCCGGGCCTTGTTCTTGTGCTGGGAACGCTCGTCCTGGCAGGTGACCACCGTGCCCGTGGGGATGTGGGTGATACGCACGGCGGATTCGGTCTTGTTGACGTGCTGGCCGCCCGCGCCGGAGGCCCGGTAAATGTCGATGCGCAGATCTTCAGGGCGGATCTCCACATCCACTTCCTCAGCTTCAGGCATGACGGCCACGGTGGCGGCGGAGGTGTGGATGCGCCCCTGTGTTTCCGTGGCGGGTACACGCTGCACACGATGCGTACCAGCTTCAAACTTGAGGTGGCTGTATACCCTGTCGCCGGAGATGAGGCAGATGATTTCCTTGTACCCGCCGGAATCGGACGGGGATTCGCTCATCACCTCCACCTTCCAGCCCTTTACTTCCGCATAGCGCGTATACATGCGGAAGAGGTCGGCCGCAAAGAGCGAGGCCTCCTCACCGCCGGTACCGGCCCGGATCTCCAGGATGGTGTTCTTTTCATCCAGCGGGTCCTTGGGCAGCAGCAGGACTTTAAGCTGCTGCTCCAGCTTGGGCAGCTCCTCTTCGGCGGCGGCGATCTCTTCCTGTGCCATGGCCTTGATGTCCGGGTCGCTGTCGTGAAGAAGCGCCTTGTTGTCGTTCATTTCCTGCACAAGCTGACGATGCCGCCGAAAGAGCTCCACCACATCGCGCAGATCGGCATGAGCCTTGGCGGTTTTCCGGTACATATCCTGATCGTTGTAGACGGCAGGGTCGGCGAGCTGCTTTTCCAGCTCGACATATTTGTTTTCCAGCGCTTCGAGTTTGCCGAACATGGTTCCTCCCGTAGGGCAGGCGCCTCGCTAGGGGCGCTCAACGGATGCAACAATATACTCCGCCGTGCGGATATCCCGTCCGGCAGTCTCCTCGCCGAGGGCCTCGCGCAGGGCGGCAAGCGCTACCTCAAGCTGCGCCGCGTCCGGCTCGGCGGTGGTCAGACGCTGCAGGACAAGCCCCGGGGTACGCAGCACGCTTGCCCAGAATCCATCGGAAAGTCGCGCCGCATGGCGAATGAGCTCATAGGCCAGCGCGCTGATGGGGATCACCAGCAGCAATTTGAAGGCAATGGTCAGGGCATGCTTGGCGATGCTCCCCTGTGGCGTGTACACATAGAGCAGCGCCGGCACGAGCACGGCATGCAGGATGATGGAGATGCAGATGACAAAGAGCAGAAAGGTCGTGCCGCAGCGCGGGTGCAGACGGCTCATGCCGGCAGCGGCGGCGACGTCCACGATGCCGCCCGCTTCAAAAGCATGGATGGTCTTGTGCTCGGCGCCGTGGTACTGAAAGACCCTCCGTATGTCCGGCACAAGGGAAATGGCCCAGATGTAGCCCATGAAGATGCAGCATTTGTAGAAGCCGTCCCAGAGATGGAAGGTCAGCCCCTCCACGCCGCCGCCCACGCCGAGCCATTGCATGAGCAGGGACAGGCCATGCGGCGCCGCCACAAAAAGCAGCACCGCCATGAACAGCGCCAGCAGCAGGGTCAGCATGAGCTGCCAGCCCGAGGCCGGCGCTTCCTCGGCATCCGTCTGCACGATGGCGGAACGGTTGAGCGCCTTGATGCCGTTGACCAGCGTTTCCAGCAGTACCGGAAAGCCACGCAAAAACGGCTTCTTGAGCAGCGGATGGCCCGTCAGCGAAAACCACGGGAAGCGCTCCACCACGATCTCCCCTTCGGGGTGACGGGTGGCCAGGGCATACCCCCCGCCATGCCGCATCATAATACCTTCCATGACGGCCTGTCCGCCGACGACAGGGCAGGCCGAACGAAACAGCAGCAGGGATGCGCCACGCAGGGCTGACAGGATCTGAGAAGCTGGCTTGTGCATGTTTGGCTTTTCCAGGGCGGTGGATGCGGCAAAACGCCGCCTCCTCCGGCATACTCTCTTTCCCGGACGGGAGGCGCAGTCAGGCGTCAGCGGCGGAAAAAAGGGAGGGAAAAAGATACAACTCCAGCAAGGCCATGACAGAACATTCCGTCAACGGCCTTGCCAGAGGAAGATCTTCGCGCCGAAAAGGGCGGTCTACAGGCGTGCCGCACGATGCGGCACTGTCTACTTCTGCTCGAATTTGGCGTACTTCTTGCGGAAGCGGTCGATGCGGCCCGCCGTATCAAGGAAGCGCTGCTTGCCGGTGAAGAAGGGATGGCAAGCGGAGCAGACTTCCACATGCACCTGTTCGCCCTTGGTGGAGAGCACTTCTTCGGTATTGCCGCAGGCGCAGGTGATGGTAGCCTTGTACACCGTGGGATGGATGTCTTTCTTCATGGTCAACCTCGTGTATGGCAACGGCGCGAGCCGTTGAAAATTCGTACCGCGTCACGGCGTGTGCGTGGCAGGGCCAAAATCTATAGCCTTCTTTTGCGGCGTTGGCAAGCCTTGTGGCCCGGTTCCCGAAAAAAAGCCGGATGGCCGCCATTGCGTCCCGCCGGGCAAGCGGCTACACTGCCGCGCATGTGTGCCAAAATCGCCCGTCAACGCGCGGATGCCCTCGTACACCAGCAGGGCCTTGCCGAAAGCCGCGAACAGGCCCGCCGCCTCATCATGGCCGGCAAGGTCGCCCTCTCCCCGGAAGGACTGCCGCCCGGTGCGCCCCCCCTCAAGGTGGACAAGCCGGGACATCCCTACCCTGAGGATACCGTGTTCATCCTGCTGGAAAAGGAACGTTACGTCAGCCGCGGCGCTTACAAGCTGCTGACCATCCTGGATAATTTTCAGCTGGATGTGGCCGGCCTCGTCTGCCTGGACGCCGGGGCCAGCACCGGCGGCTTCACCGACTGCCTCCTGCAGCACGGTGCAGCCCGCGTCTATGCCGTGGATGTGGGCAAAAACCAGCTGCATGAAAAATTGCGCGCCGATGCCCGCGTCGTCAATCTCGAAGGCGTCAACCTGCGCTCCGCACCGCCGGAGCTCATCCCCGAACCCGTCGATCTGGTGGTCGGGGACGTCTCCTTCATCTCCCTGACCCTCGTCCTGCCCCCCTGCCTGCAATGGCTGCGCTCCGGCGGTCGTATGGCCGTGCTCATCAAACCTCAGTTCGAACTCGGCCCCGGCGAGACCATCAAGGGCGTCGTGCGCAATGAAGCCGCCCGCCAGCGCGCCGTGGACAAGATCGTCACCTTCTGCGGGGAAACGCTGGCCCTCTCCTGCCTCGGCGTCCTCCCCGCCGCCATCCGAGGCCCCAAGGGCAATCAGGAATACATGGCCCTGTTTCAGCGTTGATTTTTTTTGTTAAGGCCCCTGAAGTTTCGAGTGCGGGGGAAAATTGCCGGAGCAGGCCGTTTGTCTGCTCATTGAGCCCCCGCTCTCCAGGGCAGCCGGCGTGGCGGAAAGAGCTTGCCGTACCAAAATGGTGGTCTGTCTGCTTGTCATTGAAAAATTCCCTGCCCTGGTCATAGGTACATAGGTAATACTTTTGAAAAACCAGGCAGGAACTCGCGAAAAAAGCTGTTTGATCCCTGCCGCGACAAC